>DYJV01000112.1 GCA_020722945.1 Candidatus Methylomirabilis sp.
CGTAGAGGGGAATTAGCCGTCACCTGACGGTGCCACCCCTCCATAGAGGGGAATTATCTACCCAGCCGCTTTGCGGCATCCCTCCAAAGAGGGGAATAAGAAAGAGATTTTATTGTAAAATCTTCAAATCTATTTACAGAGAGTATTCTATAATCTTTTTTTCAAGATTTTGAAAATCTTCAAATAATTTCTGATAGCTTATCTTATTATCGTCCCATTTTACAAGGATAAAATTAGCAGGTGATGATATTTTTAGTGGAAAGTAGTGTGAAGGTGCAGAAATTGAATAAAGACCATTAACTGTCAATGCTTGCCAAAGAGTAAGTGAAAGACTCTCCCTTTCAAAATCAAGGTTTAGATTATCATATATAAATTTGGCTTCATTATAAACATTTAGATCATAGTTACTAAGGAGACTATCTGTCCCAAGTGAGAAAGGAATATTGTTAGAGAGGAAAAAATCAAAGTTTAACTTATTTTTAAGAATAAAATTGCTTCTTGGAGATAGAGTAGGAACTATCTCCCCACTTTTCTTTATAAGAAATTTCTCAAAACTTCCAGATAGATAGCACAAATGTATAAATTGGACATTTTTATGGTATCTATCTAATAGATAAAATATAAATGACTCAATATCATCAACAGCAGAGAAAGGTTTGACCCCTGTAATTGGATAAAGCTTATCATATATATCTCCCCTTTTACTGTAAAGACAATCAATCTCATCTTTCGATTCAAATAGGTGTATAGAGAGAGGTATATTGAAAGAGAACGCTTGCTCCATAACTTTTGGTGAAACAGTATAAAAAGTATGTGGGGAAAGCATCTTTGAACTACTATATTTTCTGATGAACTCTCCATCAGGATTATCATCAAATGATATCAACTCAACAAAATTAAGGTTCTCATTAAATTGTTGAAATTTAACTTTTTTAATAATGTCGTAAGATACTATATTCCCAAAAAACGGGGTGAGGTAACTTTGGAGTTTCCCTAAACCATTAAGATACCCATTATAGAGGAGTTGACTATTTGACAACCGTTTCTCTTTTACAAGCGATATTACCCAATCTATAAAAGATCTATAATTAAGTGCCGATTTGCTGATATCAGTTAATTCAAGATGTGTATGAGCATTAACTAATGGAGGGATTGCAATATAATTTGAGTAATCTAAAATATTTTGGTGAGCGTGAGGAGAAAGTGGATATTGTGATATTTTTTTTATCTTTTTATCTTCAATCTCTATTACAACATCTTTTTGGGGAGGATTTATGAAATCTAAAAGATATTTTATCCTTAATATCATCTAATATCTATAGTAAATTGGATAAAAATATTACGCAGGGAGGAGAAAGCTTTCAGATACAGTATCGTAAAAAGGATTAAAGCTTCTATCATAAATTTTGTCTGGCATCTCTACAAATTCCCAAAAATCATTTGATGCAAGAACAGAAGAGCAAAGTTTACTGTTGAGATCATGACCAGCTTTAAATCCAGAGTAACTACCTATAATCGGGTGTCCAAGAAGATAAAGATCACCAATAGCATCCAATATTTTATGTCTGACAAATTCATTATGATATCTTAGACCATCTTTATTAAGAATTTTGTTACCTGATATAACAACAGCATTATCAAGCGAACCACCAAGTGCAAGATTCATCTTCCTTAAAGACTCAACATCTTCAAGAAAACCAAATGTCCTTGCTCTACTTATCTCTTCAACATAAGAGTATTTACTTAAGTCTATTTCAAAAAATTGTTTATCTATAAGTGGGTGCTTGTAATCAAGAAAAAAAGATATTTTAAATTGGTTGGAGGGGAGTAAAGATACTTTCTTATCGTGATCTTTAATTTCTATCTTATTTTTGATATGAATATACCTTTTTTTGGCTGAAAACTTTCTGATACCAGCTTCTTTAATCAGATAAATAAAGGGGATTGAACTTCCGTCCATTATCGGCATCTCAGGACCATCTACCTCAATAATCAGATTATCAATACCAAGAGCTGAAAGTGCTGACATAAAATGTTCTACGGTCTGGACAATATTCCCATTTCTACCAATTACAGTTGATAATCTGGTATCAACCACATTTTCTGAGATAGCTTTTATAGAAAAATTATTAAGGTCCTTCCTGATGAAAGTTATTCCGCTATTGACAGGAGCAGGCTTAATCTTTATTGTGACATTTTTGCCACTATGCAATCCAATACCTGTAACTTTTTCTGCTCTGTTTATTGTGGTCTGATATATGTGCATTGTTATAATCCTTGAATTTTTCTATATTTTGTTTTAAAAGATATTTGATGTTTTGCAATGCTCTTGCCAAATATTTTTTATTAAGATAAATTAACAATACAAGGTCAGGTATGAAAGATAAGTTTATTAGTTTAATCAAAACTTCAAAGAAGATATCAGTAATTACAGGAGCTGGAATATCTGCTGAAAGTGGAGTCCCTACATTTAGAGGGGAAAATGGTTTATGGAGAAGTTACAGACCAGAAGATCTTGCCACTCCAGAAGCATTTACAAGAGACCCCAAATTGGTATGGGAGTGGTATAATTGGAGGAGGGAATTAATCTCAAATTGCACTCCCAACTCTGCTCATCTCTTTATTTCATATCTTGAAAGTTTGATTCCAGAATTTCTTCTGATTACCCAAAATGTTGATGGACTCCATAAAAGAGGTGGGAGCAGAAATATTATTGAAATACATGGTTCAATCTGGGATATAAAGTGTTCCAAATGTCTTTATTTATCTGAAAATAGGGATTTACCAATAATTTACCCTCCCCTATGTCCACAATGTCAAAATATCCTTAGACCGGGAGTTGTATGGTTTGGAGAATCTCTTGATTACAGAAAATTAGAGGAATCTGTAAACTTTATAGCTACTTCTGATCTACTTATTGTAATTGGGACATCAGGAATTGTCCAGCCTGTTGCATCCCTACCCTTTCAAGGGAAACAGATTAATAAAAAATTAAAGATAATAGAGATAAACCCTACCTCTACACCAATTACAAATATTTCTGACCTCTTTATAAAAGAACCTTCAGCAAAATTCTTATCAGACTTAAAGATTTTTTCTTGAACACAATTATACAAGAGTATTTACACAAAGATATTTTAATTGACTTTAATTAAACAGCAGATTATAAAATTGCTGTTTGGTTTTTATTAAATTAAGGAGTTACTCAGTTTGTTCAATAGAAAAGACTCTTTTTACAAAAAAGCAAAGGAGGAGGGTTACATTTCAAGAGCTGCTTACAAACTGCTTGAGATAGAGAAAAAGTATAAAATTTTTAGACAAAACTCAAATATCCTTGACCTCGGTTGTGCTCCTGGTGGTTGGCTTCAGGTTGCAGCAAAGTTTGTAACCAAAGGGTCTATTGTCGGAGTAGATATTCTTGATGTTAATCCACTCGGATTTAAAAATATAGAGATAATTAAAGATGATATTTTTGATGTAATGCTTCGAGAAAATTTCAAAAATAGGAAGTTTGATCTTATACTCTCCGATATGTCACCAAATTTAAGCGGAATAAAACATGCTGATTACTATAGGTCTTTTGAGCTTTGCAATGTTGCATTTACAGTTGTTCAAAATCAACTCGATAAAAATGGTAATTTTGTGATAAAAATTTTCAGAGGTGTAGAATTTGACCAATTTGTAAAATCTTTAAAGCCTTACTTCTCTGAGGTAAGGATATTCAAACCTCAAAGTTCAAGAGATACTTCTGCAGAAATTTATATTGTTTCTAAAAATTACTTGAAGTCATCTTAAATTTGGTATATATATTTCCCTATAAAAAGTGCGGGCATAACTCAGTTGGTAGAGTGTCAGCTTCCCAAGCTGGAAGTCGCGAGTTCGAGTCTCGTTGCCCGCTTTTGTTTCGTAGCTCAACTCCACCCAATTTTTCACAAAATAATCTTACCAATCATAAATATGTTTTAGAAAATGAGAGTCTATTTTCTTCCCAGCCTTACGCCTGTTCTTCTGGGGGGTGGCAGGCAAAGCCTGACGGGGAATTCCCCTCTATGGAGGGGAATTTTTAAAAAAATATAACATTAGAGAAGTGGTCATCTTTTCATTTCTCTCTTTTGATGTGA
>DYJV01000113.1 GCA_020722945.1 Candidatus Methylomirabilis sp.
TTTCTTTTTATTTTTTAGTTTTTCCTTCAGACTTACACCTTCAACCTTCAGCCTGTCCTTCTGGGGGTGTGTGCCTCAAAGCGGCGGGTAGGTTATTCTTT
Source organism: Candidatus Methylomirabilis sp. (assembly GCA_020722945.1). GTDB lineage: Bacteria > DYJV01 > DYJV01 > DYJV01 > DYJV01 > DYJV01. Next base: position 102 of record DYJV01000113.1, read on the forward strand.
TATTTTTTCCATCCAAATACTCCCAACTAATAACTATCTTTTCCCACCCATATCTTTTCAATTTATGGGGTAAAGCATTCTGAGATATTGGGAATCCACAGTTTATGCAACTATTAGACAGCTATAAATTCCCCACTTTGAATCTTAATTTCTGCCTGTGAGGTTTACATATTTGGTATGCAGACAGGTTAGTTTTTCACAGAAATATTTAATTTTGAAACTTTTACCAGTTATTTTAAAGAGATAAGCATGAACAGTGAGTCTATCAATAATTTCTGAAAAAACATCATATAGCAGTAAAATAAAGTAGACTTTCAATTAAAATCTTGCAAACAATAGTTTTTTATATTATTAAAATTTTAAGGGTAGCTGTGCAGTCGCCTGCTTTGTATGAGGTAGGAGGAAAGTCCGGACACCTAAGAGCAGAGTGGTTGATAACGTCAACTTTTAGCAATAAAAAGATAGTGCCACAGAAAATATACCACCGAGCATATAGATATTTGAGTGCTCGGCAAGGGTGAAAAGGCAGGGTAAGAGCCTACCGCATCACTGGTGACAGTGATGGCATGGTAAACCTCACTCGGTGCAAGGCCAAGTAAGAAGATACGAGTTGCTCTTCTTAATATCTTCGGGTCGGCTGCTAAAACTTGCAGGCAACTGCAAGTTTAGAGTAATGACTGCTTATACAGAATCCGGCTTATAGGCTGCCCTCTTTTGAATGATTCACTCACCACAATTTAAATATTCAACAGAGATATCTCTTAATTTTTTTTGAAATAAAAAGTTTATCCACTATTAATATTAAAATTTATAATTTATTTATTTAAAATTTATAATTTTTATGCCATATATCAATTTGACATTAAAATTATTATAAATTAAACCATAGAAGAGGATTTATAATGTCAGATTTTGTATTAGGCACAGCAGGACATATAGACCACGGGAAAACCTCTCTCATCAAAGCATTGACAGGGATAAATACAGATAGGCTTAAAGAGGAGGTAGAACGAGGGATAACTATCGAGATAGGTTTTGCCTTTCTTACAACAAATAAGAACAACATTATCGGTATTGTTGATGTGCCGGGTCATGAAAAGTTCATAAAAAATATGGTGGCTGGAGTTTCGGGTATAGATTTTGTTGCACTTGTAATTGCAGCAGATGAAGGGATTATGCCTCAAACTATCGAACATATCGAGATTTGTGAGCTTCTCGGAATAAAGGGTGGCTTGATAGTAGTAACCAAAATAGACACTGTAGATAAAGATTTTCTTGGACTGATAATTGACGAAATTAATGATTTCAAACAAAACACCTTCCTTAAAGATTCACAAATCATTCCAGTTTCCTCTAAAACAGGTGAAGGTATAGAAGAGTTAAAAAATTATCTCTTTACACTTGCTGACCAGCATATAAGCAAATCTGACAACGGCTACTTTATAATGCCAATAGACAGAGTTTTCACGATGAAAGGATTTGGGACTGTTGCAACAGGGACTACTGTTTCTGGTGAAATAAGCGTAGGCGATGATATTACTCTTTTACCATCAAAATTATCTGGTAAAGTAAGAACCATCCAGATACACAACACACAATCAGAAAAAGTCAGGGCTGGACATAGAACTGCTATAAACATTCAAGGTATCTATGTAGATGATATCAAACGAGGAGACAAACTTACAACTCCTGATATATTTTCATGCTCAAATATTATCGATGCGAAACTAAAATACCTTAGCTCCAATAATAAACCTTTGAAAAATCGTATCCAAGTCAAATTTCACTCTGGAACGCTTGCAATACCTGCTAAAATTATAATTCTCGATAAAGACGAAGTCAAACCAGCAGAGGATGCTTTTATCCAAATAATCCTCGAAAAAGAGCATTTCACAGTATTTGAAGATAGATATATCATCAGAAGTTTTGATGACAAGAAAACACTTGGTGGCGGCACAATTCTTGATGGGACAGCACAAAAGAAGAAGAGATTTGAACTAAAGTGGATCAATTATCTCCAAACTCTTGAAAAGGGGACATTAAAAGATAAAATCAAAACAATCATGAATATCTATGGAGAGTATGGAATCTCTATCGATTTCATTATCTCTAAAACCAATCTTAAAAAGGAATTTCTGCTCCCTCTCATAAATCAAATTGATGCAATAATTTATGACAAAAAAAATTTATTATACATTACAAAGGATAATTTTGAAAAACTAAAAAAGCTGACCATTAGCAACATTTCAGAATTTCACAAAATAAATCCTAAATTACAAGGGATCCCCTCTGAAGAGTTAAGGAACAAAATTACCAAAGACCTTGACTACGACCTTTTTGACTTAATATTAACAACATTAGAGGATTCAAAAGAGATAAAGATCCAAAATAGCATGATATCTATAGAGAAATTTAATATCACACTCAACGATACAGACCAGAGTAAAAAAGACATGATATACAAACTTATAAAAAATGGTGCTCTTGCACCACCTCTCCTTAACCAACTTCAGCAGAATACCAATCTTACAGAGAAAGAAACCGTAAACCTACTAAACATCCTAACTTTAGAAAACAAGATCGTAAAGATAAAATATGGGTTTTTTATGGACAACGATATTTACACAAAAATCAAATATGATCTCATAAACTACCTTAAAGAGAATAAAGAGATAACTATCCAAGATTTTAAAAAAGTTGCAGATACATCAAGAAAATACCTTATCCCACTTATTGAGCATTTTGATTCAATCAAATTGACTATCCGTAAAGGGGACAATCGTGTTTTAAAATCTTAGAATTAGATTAAGTTTTTTTCTAAAATTTATTAAAAAAGAGAAAAGGAGCGTAAACATGGGTAAAAGTTTTGATGTTAATCACATTATTGATCTTATTTCGAGTGAAAACAAGGAGAAAATCCTTCAAGGGCTTGAAGAGGTTGAAAAAAATGTAAATTTTATACCTACTGGGACAATTGAAGATGTTATAAGCACCCTTTTCTTCATTGATCTCGGTGACCATCCTGAGATGATAGAGGTAAAGGAGAAAGCTACCAAAGTTTTGAGTAAATTTGGAAAAAATGTTATTGCATACTGCATCAAGAATCTTGCTGAGACAGATCTCAAAGCAGCTCTTGATTATGCAAGAGTTTTAGGTATTATTGGTAAAGATGCTCTGGATCCCCTTTTGGATGAGTATCAAAACACCACATGTGGTGACACACGATCATTTATACTTTATGCAATAAGCAAGATCAAGGACAAATATGTCACAAAATCTCTTCCCCTTATCATCTCCGAAACAAGCTCTCAAAATGATGAAATCAGAGATACAGCAACACGGACTCTCGGTAAAATTTTTGAGAATATTGATAAAAAAGATATAGATCCTATACTTTTTGAAACAGCCTACAACATCCTTATAAACAGAATTGGAGACTTTAAAGCACCCATAAGAGCAAAAGCATTAAGAAGTCTTGGTAAACTTGCAAAATCTGATCTTATCAATCAGAAACAGAAAAATCAATTAAAAGTAATATGCAAAAGAATACTTGGCGAAGATGAAAAATATGAATGGGATAGAGCATTTATAGTCAGGAAAGAAGCAAAAGATATACTAAATCATATTTAAAACTATTTACTATTTTTTAATATTTTCATTTAATGTCTTTAAGGGCATATCGCATATCCTGCCCTTAAAGATATTTTTGCGGTCCAACTTTTAATAATTATTAAGTAAAATTTATCATTAAAATCGGAAGATATTACAAATTCTCCTCTTCTAAACATTTAAGCACCTTACACAATTTTAAGTTTGAAAGTTCAAGTTATAACAACAAACTATACTCTTGTTATTTCGACGGACAAAGTAAGGATAAATCTCGCTTTGACTCTGCTATAGACACCGGCAATGATGACATCAGAATAATAAGCATAGAGCTGCGGGAAAGAAAAAGAAGAAACAGAGATAAAAAGAAAAGAGAAACCACCCCT
>DYJV01000114.1 GCA_020722945.1 Candidatus Methylomirabilis sp.
TTATATTTCTTTTATTAACCTTATTTGTAGGAGATAGCACCGTCAGGTGACGAGGGGGGTTACAGTCTTTCCCATTTATTTTTGCTTTTCCTGTAGTCTGCTCTTATTCCCCTCTATGGAGGGGTGGACAGCGAAGCTGGATGGGATGGTCTTTCTTTTGTTTTCACTTCAGCCTTCAGCCTCATTTTGCTGCCTGAGAGGAGTCAAAGTCGAGCCTTTAGCCCGAGTTTGTCAAAAGTGTTTGTAAGACATTGATATTATTAGATACTTAAAATCATTCTACACTACAAATTTTCTTAAACTCTTAAACTATTGTTTTTACTCGTTTTAGTGGTTTTTCACTCAAATACAAGTGCATTATATATCTCCACATTAAATTCACTTGGCTCTGATGTGTCTTTTATATAAATTGTTTTACCTTCATCATTTATCATTGTTAATGCTGGTAAGCTGATGATAATAGTAGTGGCTGCCTGTTTTTTTATCTTTTTACTTGCTGTTCTGATATACAGAAATTAACTATGACATATCAGATTTAATAAAGCAATAATTACAGTAATTTCATATATTTACAAATCAAAAAATTCTCTTTTAACTCTTTTTATCTTTTTTTGACAAACTTGGGTTAATTACAAAATGTTTAGCGAAGATGGAAAGACCACTTTCAATAAACTTTCTCTTGAATATACCTGTTTAACATCAGGTTACCATGCCATAAATGACAAGAACTGGGCAGCAAAAGAAGCTGTGAAAATTCACAAATAAATATTAAGGCCGGTGAATCCGGCCTTTTTTATCATTACTTACCTTGCTAAAAACAGTAACGAACCAATAGCAATTATAGCCCATAAAATAATTCCAAGTGCAAAACTTCTTCCGCCAGATTTCTTTATCTCACTTACTGTAATATTTGAGCCAATTAAAAATAAAGCAACCACCATTCCTCGTTTTCCCAGCCAACTGAAATGCTCATAGCTTGACTGAAAGTCTGGAAACACATTGGCAAATATGATGGCAAACACAAAAAACAGGATAAACCATGGAAATTTAATAGACTTCTGATTGCTGTTTTTATATACAAATGCAACCATCAATGACAGGGGAATAATCCACAATGCCCGGATAAGTTTTACCGTTGTGGCAACCTGCAAGGCCTTTTCTCCATACATTGCCCCAGCTCCTACCACAGAACTTGTGTCGTGAATAGCTATGGCTGCCCAGTTTCCAAACACTTCCTGGTTCAGTCCTAATTTATGGCCTACAAATGGAAACAGAAACAAAGCCACCGCATTTAATACAAAAACCACAATGAGTGCAAATGAGGTTTGATAATTTTTACTATTTATAACCGGAGCAACTGCTGCAATGGCACTCCCCCCACAAATAGCTGTTCCTGCTGCAATAAGCAAAGTTGTATTTTTTTCCACCCGAAGGAGTCTTCCCAGAAAAATTCCAATTGACATCACCAATGTCACTGAAACAATAGTTTCTAAAAAACCAGATTTTGATGCAGAAACAACAGCACTCAAACTCATACCAAATCCCATTAGGACAATGGACAACTGAAGCAGCTTTGATGTGTATTTGTGAATATCTTCATGCCTGATTCCCATAAATGAAAATATTAGCCCAACAAACAAGGCAATTGCAGGGGATACAAATGGGAAAAAGCATCCAAAAATAATTACTGAGTAAAGCCAGCTGAGGTTTTTAAACTTTTTTTCAATTCCAACTAATCCATTAAATATTTTTATATTCTTCATTGTAATACCTCCTGCTCACGGAGATATCAACGTTTTATAATAAAATCAAATAGTAAATTATTATAACCAATAACTATATATTATAACTTATAAGAAAATTTTCAAACAACTCCACTTGTCGGCTTTTATACCCCTGTTTATATGCCAAACGAAATTTCCTACGGATATCAAGACCAGCCACTTTAATTTTAACAAGGGTTTTCATATAAAGTTCATTTTGGACAGCCTTTTCTGATACAATGGCCAAACCATCGAAATCCTGCAAAAAGTTTTTAATAGATTCAGTGCTTCCCAAATGGATAAAAGTTTTGAGATTTTCAAAATCGAGATTTTGCTCTGACAACACTTTTTTTATGACTTCCAAAGTTCCCGAGCCTTGTTCCCTCAAGACTATTGGTATCTCCATTAAATCATCTTTGGTAATGAATTCTAATTTGGCGTAAACACTGTTTCTCCCTGTTACAATAATTAATTCATCATCAAGAAACCCCTTATAATTTATCCCTGACTGGGAAGAACAGTTTTCCACCAACACTATATCTACTTGGTTGTCCAACAACAGCTTTTCGACCTCAAAGGAGTTGCCGCTGACTAAATAAATCTTAATTTTTGGATAACGCTTATGAAATGATGCAATTACTTTTGGTATAATATATTGTGAAATAGTGGAACTGGCTCCTATTTTAAATTCACCAGAAATAAAGTCGTGCATTTGCCCGATATCAAAATCGAGACTACGATATTTTTGTGCGATTTCTTTAAAAGCATTATATACTTTTTCACCTGCCTTAGTCAGGTAAATTTTATTCCCTTTTCGCTCCAAGAGGTTCGTATTGTATCTTTTTTCCAGCTCTTTAATGTGCTGTGTAACAGCAGGTTGACTTATATTCAGAGTATTTGCAGCTTTTGAAAAACTCAGATTTTCTGCCACTGACATAAAAACCAAATCTCTGTAATCCATAGTCCCCTAACTTTTATCACTGGAGTATCCCAAAGTAATCTTTGGGTGGAATTGCTGATACTAACACACACCTATCTGAGTGGATTCATCAATCCTTGGGGATCAGAATATTCCTTAAACCTTCTCCCAAAAGATTATATCCTAAAACTGTAACAAAAATTGTAAATCACATATGATCTCTCGCCCAGACTCAAAGTCGCAAAGAAAAATCTTAGTGCCTTTGTGAGAAAAAAATAATTGCGAGATATAACATGGCAAATATTAATTTTAAAAAAAAAGCTAAATCTTTTATTGACAACCTCAAAAGCATCAGTAAAAAATAAAGAAATTAATCTTAGCGAGAGATACAAACTGCCTGACATGCACAACACCATTTTAAATGGCGTGTATTCGTATATGCTGAAAAAAATTGTTGTGCAGCTTTACATAAGAGCTGGGAATAACCCCTTTAGCCCATTTGCTATAAACTCTATCGATATAGCTGCCAATATTAAACCCATTATTCTTGTAAAAATATTTACACCAGTTTGACTTATATGTTTTGCCATATATGGAAGAGATAAAAATACAATACGCAAAAGTAAAATCAAAAATAGTATAATCAAGAGTAAAATAAAATAATGAATTAAACCTGTGCCTTTGTGAGCATAAAGAATAATCGTGCTGATAGCACCTGGCCCTGCTAACAGAGGTGTTGCAAGCGGAACAACCGCAATCGACTCTTTTTTTTCACTCTCTTCTGCCTCTTCTTTAGTATGTTTGGCTTTGCTTGTTTGCCCATGCATCATAGAGATGGCAATTAATAGAATGAGTAATCCTCCAGCAACACGAAAAGAATCAATTGTTATACCGAAAAAGATTAGAATAGAGTCACCGATAAATAGAGATACAATTAAAATTGCTAATACTGAATAAGTAGCAATCTTCGAAATAGTATGCTGTTCAGAAACATCAAATCTATCTGTAAGAGAAATAAATATCGGAATCACACCAATAGGATTTACTATAGCAATAAGACCAATCAGCATCTTGAGATATTCTTGGTATTCAAGCATGGTTCATTTCCCCTATTATTCACAACAATAACTATATGGTTCCTTAATAACACCTTTGTATAATATGTCAATAAAGTTGACCTCATTTTTTAAGTAACATTTTTTGTCTGCATATCTGCCAATAGGCAGAGCAACACAGGTCAACAGGCAGGTTTAGTTGTAGATAGCTCTTTTGTTGACTTTGCTCACCGAGTAACTGGGTATCCCGATGTAAGCAGTTGGTAGTGACAGTGGGGGGTACCACCTATTAAGCATAAATAAAAAAACTTGACTTTGTATTAAACTTTTATATAACATTATATA
>DYJV01000033.1:0-14753 GCA_020722945.1 Candidatus Methylomirabilis sp.
TTAGTGTCTTTGTGCCTTTGCGAGAGATATAATGTCTTTAGGAAAAAGAAAAATTTTTAGTGTAGATTATTAATGGCATGGATACGAAGAACCAAACATAACCTTTAGCTGAAAAAGGTGCCACAGTAGCTATAAAGAAGCCAATAATGGAAATTATAATGCTAAAAAAGTATCGTTGGAAGTAGCGTAAGTAGCTGTAATAAGAAAAAATTCATAATTGGTCTTTACAAAAGGAGTTATTATAGTCTATATTTTTGAGTCAATTATATTTCCTTGATAAATTATCAATTTGTCCCAAAAATACTCTTCTCAACTATCTCACATATAATATGGATTATAGTTATATGTGCCTCTTGTATCCTTGGAGTGCAGTCACTCCTAACAATAAGAGATATATCTGAGAAATTTTTGGCATCACCACCATCTTTTCCAAGAATGGCAATATTGATTAACCCTTTGATTTTGGCAGCTTTGAAACCATTGATAATATTTTTTGAATTACCAGATGTTGATAATCCGATAAGGACATCACCATTAATCCCTATCCCTTCAATTTGTTTTTTAAAAACATCATCAAATGAGTAATCATTCCCAATACATGTCAAAACAGATGTATCACTACTCAAAGATATTGCAGGAAGTGGTGAGCGTTCGAGAAGAAACCTATTGATAAACTCTCCTGCAAAATGTTGTGCGTCAGCTGCACTCCCACCATTTCCCATAATAAGAATTTTTTTGCCATTTTTGATTGCAGTAGTAATTAGCTGTATAGCATCTTGAAGATTATGAAGGAACTGATTATCTTTTATCAGCTTTTCCTTAACTTTTATGCTATCTGAAAGAATTTTTTTTATCATTGGGGAATCCTCATCTATATAAAGTTTTAAACTAAAAATTTTGCAAGCTGTAATAATTTGAAATCGAGTAATTTCTTTGTGGCTAACACAGCATCAAAAGGCATTAATTCTATCTTTCCATCCCATAATCCTGTCATTTCACCACTCCTATTATTCATAAGTGCTTCTACTGCTGCTCTACCAAATCTACTTGAAAGTATCCTATCAAAAACAGAGGTGTTGCCACCACGTTGATAGTGTCCTAATACAGTTATTCTTGTTTCATAGCCTATCTTACTTTGAAGTTTTCTCTGTATCTCATAGGCACTTGAAGCACCCTCTGCAACTAATATTATGCTGTTTCTCTTCCCATCTCTGAATCTTTTGTATAACATATCCCCTATTTTATCAAGATCGTATTGAAACTCAGGGATAATAACAGCTTCTGCACCACTTGCTATCCCTGCAGCTAAAGCAAGATATCCACAATGCCTCCCCATTACTTCTATTATAAAAGCCCTCTCATGAGATGAAGCAGTATCTTTTATGCAGTCAATAGCGTTTGTTATTATGTTTAGAGAAGTGTCAACACCTATTGCCATATCTGTGCCATAAATATCGTTATCAATAGTAGCTGGTATTCCAATAACTTTTATCCCATTTTTATGGAGAATATTAGCTCCAGTAAGAGAACCATCACCACCAACAACTATAAGTCCATCAATTTGATGTTTCTTTAAAATTTCTATTGCTTTATGCTGACCTTTTTCAGTTTTAAACTCTTCACATCTTGATGAGAGTAAAATTGTCCCACCCCTTTGCAAAATGTTACTTACACTTTTTGATTCGAGATTTATAAAATCTTCATCGAGAATCCCTGAATAACCTCTCATTACTCCAAGAATCTCGAGCCCGGCATTTAGTGCATATCTTGTAGCTGCTCTAACGCAGGCATTCATCCCTGAGGAGTCTCCTCCACTTGTTAGTATGGCAATTTTTTTCATCCTGATACCCCCTTATCAAATATAGAAAAAATTTTAAATTTGTAATCTATATTTAGAACAAAAATATTGTTTCTGAAATTTTTGGTATCTATTTTTACAAAATCTTTAGATGTTGTAATAATAGGAAGAGTGTCACTATCTATTTTTTTATAATCTTTATCTTTTAAAACATAGTGGTCGGGAAAAAAAAATTTCTTCTTTATTAATAACCCAGTATCTAACAATACCTTTTCAAAGTATTGTGGTTTACCTATTCCGCAGAAGATAATGCACTCTTTATCTTTAAAAAAATCGTTTTTCAGAATTTCACCTGTTTTGCAATCTAAAAAACCTTTTACTACTATATCTGTTAAAAAGATACTCCTGTTTATTTTGTTTTGTAAAGATATTAATTTTCTATAAATTTTTTGATAGTCATATATTTTGGTAATAACAATAGTGTCTGCTCTTTTAGCATGTGAGAGAGGTTCTCTAAATCTTCCAGCAGGTGGAAGATAAATATCTTTTTCAAGCTCATCTTGAGTAATAATAAGGATATCTTTGTCTCGCCTTAATCTTAGATGTTGAAATCCATCATCAAGTATAAGGAAATCGGGATTGAAGTTATCTTTTATATATTTTGTTGCTGAGACTCTATCCTTTGATACTACAACAGGTGAAGTTATCTCTTTTGCTATTAAAATTGCTTCATCTCCAGCTTCAGTTGGGTCAGATAAAAAATTTACTCCATCATGGACAACTACCAATGGTTTACGGCTGCGTCTTTTGTAACCTCTAAGCAAAACAGCTACTTTAAAACCTTTTCTTTTCAAATTTTCAGCTATTTTAATTGTAATAGGTGTTTTCCCTGTCCCCCCAAAAGATAAGTTCCCAACAGAGATTATTTTGAGATTCTCAATTTTGAAAGATTTAAAGATTCCTGTAAAATAGAGTAAGTTTCTTGTTTTGACAAAAAATAGAAATATGTATGATAATAATTTTATGATAGACATTCTTCTATGTATTTTAAGGTCATCTGCAAAGCACCTTTGTTATTTTCTAACACCTCAAATCCCTTCTGTGCAACAGTTAATGAATACTCTTTGTTACCTATTAACTTTATGATCTCACTCTCCAACTCCTCTTTTGATGAAACAAAGATGACTCCACCATTACTCTCAAGGATAGAGTAGATCTCTCTAAAATTAAAGATATTTTTACCTGAAATAACAGGTTTTTTGAAATAAACTGCTTCAAGGGGATTATGCCCGCCCCGTAGAATTAGGCTGCCACCCACAAAACAGATATCTGAGATAGAGTATGCTTTGACAAGATAACCGATCTTATCGAGTATTAATATTTTTGAATCTCTTTTAAAATTGGATTCACTTAATAAAGAGTAAGTAAAGTTATGAGAATGCAGGAGATCTTCTATATCTTTGACTCTATCAATGTGTCTTGGAGCAAGTAATAAGATTAAATTCTGATAATTTTTGAGGAGATTTTTAAAAACTTCAATAATTATAAGCTCCTCCCCCTCATGAGTGGAACCCGCTGTTAATATTGTATGATCTTTTATCTGAAGTAAATCAAACTCTTCTAATACAGAATATGGGTCAATGTTAAAATTTAGGTCAAATTTTATATTTTTAGTAAGTATGACCCGCTTTTTATCAACATTTAGATCAAGAAGTCTCTGTTGTGTAATTTTATTCTGGCATAAAAAATATGTTGCACTATTTAATACATTTTTGAAAAAGAATTTATATTTGGAGTAAGATTTAAAAGAGTTGTCAGATACTCTGCAATTAAAAACTATAAGTGGAATATTCATCTTCTTGGCATAATAAAATACATTGGGCCAAAACTCTGTCTCTGCAATAAGTATAATTGTAGGTTTTACTATCTTATAGAATCTTTTTATTATAAAAGATATATCAAATGGAATAAATGTAACAAAATCAAAGTTTTTTGAATTAACAGCATTCTCATAACCGGAGTAAGTCATTGTTGTTATCAAAATTTTTCCTTTTAGATTTTTGGCGACTATCCCTGCTATATTTACCTCGCCTACTGATGATGCATGTATCCATATAAGATTAGATGTTTCTCTGATTTTCTGAGTAAAATCTTTAGAATATAGGAGTATTCTATCTCTAAAACCTATTTTAAGATTCTTATTTCCTAAAATCTTTATAATAAGTAGTGGGGAAACTGTAACAGCAGCAATTATGAGGATTAGATTATAAATTTGAAACATACTTCTCTCTAATATAAAATTAAAATTTTTTCAAATTTAAATAATTGCATTAAAAAAATTTTTAATGTATAAAAACAAGATTAAGATAAACAGGGACTAAATTATATTCTTATTTTTAAGAGCATTTTAGATTTTCACAATATCTTCGAGGAGAGGTAACTTCTTTCTGAATTTTTACTCTTTTTCCTGTTAAAAATCTTAAATAAAGTTTATTATATGTTTATGACTATTTATTTATATTTCTAAATTTTTTTAAATCAGGAGTTTTGTATGTTTAACAAGTTTTTTAATATCTTTTCAAATGATCTTGCGATAGACCTCGGGACAGCAAATACGGTTGTTTATATGAGAGGGAAGGGGATAATTGTTGATGAACCTTCTGTAGTTGCAGTAGGGGACACCAAAAGTGGGAGAAAAGTTCTTGCTGTAGGCAAGGAAGCAAAAGAGATGCTTGGAAGGACACCCGGTAATATTCATGCAATAAGACCTATGCGTGATGGAGTTATTGCTGATTTTGAAGTTACAGAAGCAATGCTCAGATACTTTATACAGAAAGCCCACAACAGGAAAAGTTTTATCAGGCCTCGTGTAATTATTTCAATACCTTCAGGTATCACTCCTGTTGAGAGGAGAGCAGTAAAAGAAGCAGCTGAATCTGCTGGAGCAAGAGGTGTGTATCTCATAGAAGAGCCTATGGCTGCTGGTATAGGAGCTGGTTTACCTATTACAGAGCCTACTGGAAATATGATAGTTGATATGGGTGGAGGTACCACAGAGATAGCAGTTATATCGCTTGCAGGAATAGTGATATCAAAATCTGTAAGAGTTGCAGGGGACAAGATAGATGCTGCAATTATCCAATATATGAAGAGAAAATACAATATTGCAATTGGTGAGAGGACAGCAGAGGATATAAAGATAGAGATAGGTAGTGCTTATATGGATGAAACATCAGAGGATGTTTCAATGACTGTAAGAGGTAGGGATTTGATAAATGGTATCCCTATCAATGTTACGATTACATCTGTTGAAATAAAAGATGCACTTAAAGACCCGATTACTCCAATTATTGATGGTATCAAAAATACTTTGGAAAATACTCCACCAGAGCTTGCAGGTGATATTGCTGAAAAAGGGATTGTCCTGACGGGTGGTGGAGCTCTTTTGAGAAATCTTGATAAGCTTATTCAGCAGCAGACGGGTCTGCCTGTTGTAATTGCAGAAGATCCCCTCACTTGTGTTGTCCGAGGAGCAGGTAAAGCTCTTGACACTATAAAATTACTTATGGAAGTATCTGTTGAATATTGATGAACAGTAAAAATTACCTCCTGATATTTCTATTCTTTCTCAATTTATCAATATTTTTATCAAGTTCATTTCTTCATCTCAGGATAACTATTGGAGATTCCCTACTATACTCTATAAGTAAGCCATTTCTCCTAATAAACAACCATATCTTACAGCTTTATGATGAAGTAAGATTTAAAATAGATGTATTTAGAGAGAGTGAGAAGCGGATAAAGAGTTTGGAAGATGAGTATAAAGTTTTAAAGGAGCGTGTAAGGAGTATGGAGCAGATTCAGCTTGAGAATAAAGAGCTCAAAGAGTATCTTCTCCTTAACGAGTTTTACACCTCCGAAAAAATTTCTGCAAAGGTAATAGGTGGAAGCAGCAGCATATATCAGTCAACAGTTGTATTAGATAAAGGTAAAAATGACAATATCAACAATGGTTCAGGGATTATTAATATTGACGGGGTTGTTGGGCAGATAATAAATACATATCCGACCTCTTCAAATGCAATATTATTGACTGACCCAAGGTTCAAAATTGATGTGGAGCTTCTCTCTTCAGGACAGAAGGGACTTCTTGTAGGGAACAATGATAACTGCATAGTAAAATATCTACCCATTGACAAATCTTACGTTGCTGGGGAGATGGTGTTTACATCTGGGTTTAATGATATATTCCCCAAAGGTATCCCGGTAGGATATGTATCCGAAATTGTGGATGATAAGCTTTATAAATCTGTAATAGTTTTACCTTTTATTAAAAAATACTCTTTGAATATTGTTTCAATAATAAAAAATAGATGAATACTTATCTTTTTAAAACTATCTTTTTTCTTGTAGTTACTTCGATTATAATAATAATTTTTCAGCATACTTTATTTAGTCTTCAGTTTTTTAACAGTATAAAACCTGAATTTTTTACTCTCCTTGTGCTCAATTACTCTTTTTATGAAGCAGAAAAAACAAGAGGTTATCTTCTTGCATCATTTGTAGGATTTATCGAAGATATCTTTACTAACCAAATTTTTGGGTTAAATATCTTTTTTAAGTCTCTCCTTTTCTTGTTTATATACTCACTAAAAAACAAAATTTATATCAAGAGTCTCTTTTTAAAATCTTTTCTTGGAATATTGATAAACATATCTGAGATATATGCTATATATATTTTATCAAATATCTTCCAGTTTTCCTACACTAATTCACTTACCGAAAATTTTATAAACTATCTTATCCTAAATATCATAGTTACCCCTATTTTCATATTTTTTATAGACAGTATCCAATCCAAATATATAAATAATTTCAATGAAAATAAAAACTGAGAATATTTTTGCTAAAAGTAACAGATATTCAATAATTACAATATGTATCCTTCTGCTCATATTTATTATTATATTGAGGTTGATATTTCTCCAGATTTTATATGGTGATTTCTACCTTATGCAGTCTGAAAGAAATATGATAAGGATAAAGAGGATACCCCCTTTAAGAGGGACAATCCTTGATGCTAATAAAAATATTTTAGCCACTAATAAACCAGCATTCAGCCTTTATCTTAACAGAAAAGACTTAAAAGAGAATAAGATCACTATTGAGGAGATGATTGACACCCTCTCCTATCTTATAGAGCTGGATAAGGATAAAGCAAGAGCTACTATTGATAAATACAAAAAGTTTTCAGATGCACAGCCTATTAAAATATTATCAAACCTCAAATGGGAGCAGCTTGTAAAGATAGAAAGTTCTTCAGCTTTTTTGCCAGGGATATATGTTGATTTTGACCCTATAAGATACTATCTGCACGGAGATATAAATGCCCATATTTTAGGTTATGTATCAGAGGTTGATAAGAAAGAGTTAGAGCGTTTTGATGAGCTTGCACCTGGTGATTTTTCTGGTAAAACTGGGATAGAAGGTTTTTATAACAAATTGCTTATTGGAAAAAGTGGTAAGAAGAGAGTTGTTGTAGATGCTCTTGGGAATGAGTTAAAAGTTACATCGACTGTGAATCCAGAAAATGGTAAAACTCTTATCCTTTCAATAGACAACGAACTGCAAAAATTTGCATACAATCTCCTTGATAATAAATCGGGGAGTATTATCGCTATTGATGTAAATACTGGAATGATAAAATGTTTTGTATCTGCTCCATCTTTTGACCCAAATATTTTTTCAAAAGGGATAACATCTCAAGAGTGGAATATGCTCAACAGTGACAAATTAAAACCTCTTTCAAATAAAGGGATATCTGGGTTATACCCGCCGGGGTCAACTTTTAAAGTAATTACAGCTACTGCAGGGTTATCCTTAAAAATTATTTCACCATCTGATTTGCTTTACTGCAGTGGGACATATACTCTTGGTAATGCAAAATACCGATGCTGGAAGAAAGAGGGGCATGGTGCAATAGGGATGATAAGAGCTATAAAGGAGTCGTGTGATGTTTATTTTTACGACCTTGGAAGCAGAGTTGGAATAACAGGAATATATGAAACAGGTTCAGAATTTGGACTCGGTTTTAAGACAGGGATTGACCTTGTTGGAGAGAAAGAGGGACTCTTGCCCTCCAAAGCATGGAAGCAGAAACACCTCAAAACTAAATGGTATGCAGGGGAGACACCACCTATTGCAATAGGTCAAGGTTATACAACGGTTACCCCACTGCAGATGCTTATGGTGTATAGTGCTATTGCAAATGGTGGGATACTCTATGAGCCGAGGCTTGTAAGCACAATACTTGATAATCAGGGTAACATTATAGAAAATATAGAGCCTAAAATATTACGGAAATTAAAATTTAGTGATGAAGTGCTCAAAATAATTCAGACAGGATTAGACAAAGTTGTAAATGAGCAGGGTGGAACAGCTTACTCATCAAGGATTAAAGATTTCAAATATTCTGGGAAAACAGGGACGGCACAAGTGAGGAAATTAGGTGAACACCGTGAGAAAAATATAAATAAAATAGAGTATGAAGAGAGGGATCATGCTTGGTTTGTAGCTTATGCCCCTTCAGAAAACCCACAACTTGCGGTTGTTGTATTGGTAGAGCATGCTGGACATGGTGGTTCTGCTTCTGCACCATTGGCAAAAGAGATTATAAAAAAATATTTTAATATACAAGAGTAGAAGATGTTTGGGATAGACAGAAGACTAATTGTAAATTTTGATTGGAAAATATTTATACTTGCTATCATTATTACATCTATAGGGATACTTACTATTTATAGTGCTAATTACGGATTTGACAGCAGTGAATCTGTATTTTATATAAAAAGGCAGATAATGTGGCTACTAATTTCTATCTTTGTTATGGTTCTTTTTACAACTTTTGATTACAAAAGTCTTGAAGATTACACTATACACATCTACATCATAAATCTGATTCTATTAATTGCAGTTTTACTAATAGGGAAGAAAACAATGGGAGCCCAGAGATGGCTTGCTATTGGTGGTTTTTCATTTCAACCTTCCGAGTTATTCAAATTTACAACTATACTCCTTGTTGCAAAATTCTTTTCAAAAGATGATTTTCTCCATAAATACACTATTTTTGAGATTACTAAAGTTATAATTATGGTAATTATCCCGACATTTTTAATAATAAAGCAGCCTGATCTTGGAACAGGTATGTTGATACTTTTTGTTTTTGGAACACTTATTTTATTTGTAGGGATAAAATTTTCATCTTTAGTAAAACTTATATTCACAGTCATTATATGTATCCCGATTGGATGGACTTTTTTAAAACCTTACCAGAAAAATAGGTTGCTTACATTTATCTTCCCTGAAAATGATCCACTTGGAGCGGGATATCACATTGCACAGTCAAAGATAGCTATCGGTTCAGGTAAACTTTTAGGGAAAGGTTTCCTGCAAGGGACACAGAACAAGCTTAATTTTCTTCCTGAGGAGCATACTGATTTTATATTCTCGGTTTTTGCTGAAGAGTGGGGATTTATAGGATGTGTAGTTTTGATTTTTCTATATTTCTTGTTTTTTACTTCAATTATAAATGTTTCACTAAAAGCAAGGGACAACTTTGGTGCTATCATTGCTATAGGTGCAATGTCTATTTTCCTATGGCAATTTTTTATCAATATAGGGATGGTGATAGGGATACTGCCTGTTGTAGGTATTCCACTTGAAATGATTAGTTATGGAGGGACATCTCTTGTTGTTTCGTATGCACTTTTGGGGATTGTGCTGAATGTCAGCATGAGAAGACATCTATTTTGAGCGAGACCGTATTAGATATTCATCTACATTCAAAATATTCAAGAGCTACTTCAAAGAGTATGAATTTAGCAACGATTGCTGAATATGCAGATAAAAAAGGTGTAGATATAGTTGGAACGGGTGATTTTCAGCATCCTCAATACTTTGAAGAGATAAGGAGTAACCTTGAAGAGGATGAAAGAGGGTTATTCAAATTTAAACATAAAAATTTTAAAAGTAGATTTATCTTAAGCACTGAAATAAGCTCTATATACAAAAAAAATGGTAAAGTCAGGAAAATCCACAATATCATAACCTTCTCCAACCTTAAATCTGCTGAAAATTTTTCAACGAAACTCAACTTACTTGGTAATATAAAATCTGACGGAAGACCGATACTTGGAATTGACCCCAAAATGATTTTGACAATTGCAGTAGAGATAGACCCCTTTTCTATCTTTATCCCTGCACATATATGGACTCCATGGTTTTCTATACTTGGGAAAAATAGTGGATTTGATACAATTTATGAATGTTTTGAGGAGATGACAGATTATATTTTTGCCTTGGAGACTGGTCTTTCATCTGACCCTGAAATGAATAGTTTATGCTCATTTTTAGATGATTTTACCCTTGTATCAAATTCTGATGCTCATTCACCTGATAAAATAGGTAGAGAGGTCACAATTGTAGATTCTCCACTCGATTATTTTTCCATCAGGGAGGCTTTGAAAGATAAAAGGAGAGTCAAAACCGTAGAGTTTTATCCTCAGGAGGGGAAGTATTATAATGATGGACATAGAGCTTGCGATGTTTCACTATCACCTGAGGAAGCTGAAAATTGTAATAATATATGCCCAATATGTGGGAAGAAGCTGACTTTTGGAGTTTTGCATAGGGTCTATGATTTAGCCACAAGAAAATATCCCTCTGATAAATGCCAGAGATTTTACAAACTTGTTCCTCTTCAAGAGATACTATCTCAAATATTATCTGTAAATGTTAAAAGTTTGAAAGTCAGTGAGTTTTATAACAGACTTATCGATGAATTTGGAAGTGAAATAAATATATTAAAAGATTTGGCTCTAAAAGATTTAGAAAGTTTTGGAGGGGAGAAAGTAGCATTTGCAGTAAAGAGTGTAAGGGAGGGTAGGGTGTCTATAAATGCAGGGTTTGATGGTAAATTTGGAGTTGTATCAGTTATGTAGAGTATATAAAATCTACTTGCTGAATGTAAATAATAGAAGTTCAAAATTAGATATTTACCATTGAGGTTAAAAAACAAATAAATCAAGTATATTCTCAATTATTATTTTAAATTTAAAAAGTGTATTTGTATAGATTACTTTTTATCTACTCTAAGGCACTCTGTAATTCGATTTAATAGATCTTTTACTCCACCTCTTGTAACGGACGATATGGAGTAAATCTCTTTCCCTGTTTTTATTTTGAGGAATTCTACTAATTTCTTTATATCTGCTTCAGATGCGATGTCATTTTTTGTAAGACAGATAAGTTCATTTTTTTTGATAATATCTTCATTGAATTTTCTGAGCTCCTCTCTGATATTTTTGTAAGAGTTGAAAATACTCTCTTCATCAAGAGGAGAGATATCTATAAGGTGGACAAGTAGCTTTGTCCTTTCAATATGTTTTAGAAATTGATGCCCTAATCCTTTACCTTCAGCAGCTCCGTCTATCAATCCGGGTATGTCTGCTACAGTAAAGCTGTTATTATAATCAATTGTTACTATTCCTAAATTGGGAACTAATGTTGTAAAAGGGTAATCTGCTATTTTAGGTTTTGCATTTGAAATTATTGAGATTAAGGTTGATTTCCCAGCATTTGGATAACCAATTAATCCCACATCAGCAAGGAGTTTTAGCTCAATTTTATACTCTCTCTCTTCACCCTCTTCCCCTTTTTGAGCATAAAAAGGTGCTCTGTTTGTTGAGGAGAGGAAATGTATATTGCCTCTGCCACCTCTTCCACCTTTGGCTGCCTCAAAATGCTCGCCATTGTATGTAAAATCATAAATAATTTCACCTGTGTAGAGATCTTTTAGGATTGTTCCAATAGGGATAGTGATTATGGTATCTGCACCCTTTTTACCATATCTGTCCTTACCTTTACCATTTTCACCATCTTGAGCTTTTATAACTTTCTGATATCTAAGGTCAGATAGGGTAGAGATATTGTTTGATGCAGTAAATATTACGCTGCCACCTTTGCCACCGTCCCCACCGTCAGGTCCACCTCTGGGAACAAATTTCTCCCGTCTGAAACTTATGCAGCCATCGCCACCTTTCCCAGCAGTAACTTTTATTTCAACTTCATCAACAAATTTCATTTTACAGTGAACTCTTTCTTAAAAATAAAAAAGCCCCTCAATATGTAAGTAAGGGGCTTAAAAAAATTTTGTATTAGAAAATTTTATGCAGGATATACGCTTACTTTTTTTCTATTTTTATCTTTTATTTGAAATTTAACTATTCCGTCTATTAATGAGAATATTGTATGATCTTTGCCGAGTCCAACATTTTCACCGGGATGGATCTTGGTCCCTCTCTGTCTAATGATTATGTTACCAGCTTTGACAATTTGCCCTGCAAATTTTTTGACACCAAGTCTTTTACTTTCACTGTCTCTACCGTTCCTACTGCTTCCACCAGCTTTCTTATGAGCCATCTCACCCTCCTATTATGCAACTATATCTTTAATTTTTAACTTTGTATAAATTTGTCTGTGACCCTTTTTTCTTTGGTAACCTTTCCTATTTTTGAATTTGAAGACTATTACCTTTTTATCTTTCTCACTATCTATAACTTCTGCTAATACTTTGGCATTTTGAATGTAGGGTGCCCCAGTAAGTATATCTCCATCTTTATTTATAAATAAGATTTTATTGAGTTCAAATTCAGAACCAGATTGAGCGTCAATTTTCTCTACCTTTAAAATATCACCCTGAGATACTTTGTATTGTTTCCCGCCTGTTTCAACTATAGCATACATAAAAACCTCCTATACCTAATTTTAAGGAGAGTATTGTTACCCAAAATTTTTAACAATGTCAAGATATTTTTATCATCAATATTTTATTTATAAAGTTTTATAAATGATAGTGTATAGAAAAGTTCTCTTTTATAATAATTAGGAGAGAATAGTAGAATAAAGTTTTTTAGAATTTTAAGTGAAAAAATTCTTGAATTATTGAATCCTTTATAATAATAAAAAAACGGAGAGTCTTATGAAAACAGAAATATTAAAATATGCCTTAAATTATTTCAGAAACAAAAGTTTACTTTACAAGATATTTCTTACCTATGCGGTTTCCCTTCTGCTGATAGGTATTTTTGGCTACTCATACTATATATTCAATAATATTCGGACAATTGAAAGGGAAATAGATATTTATCAAAAAAATCTTATCAATGACAAGAAAACTTATGTTCAAAATATTGTCAATACTGCACTTAAAGGGATAGAACAATTTTATGAGAATTATAAAGATGGCAGTATAGATGAAGAGACAGCAAAAAGTGTAAGTGCAAAATTTATAAATTCTATAAGATATTTCAATAAGTTTAACTCTAATAACTCTGTTGGGTATATTTGGATTAATACAATTGATGGAGTTATGGTTGTAGACCCTCCTAAACCTGAATTAAATAATGTAAATGTTATTGATTTTAAAGATAAAAATGGTGTTTATCTTTTCAAAGAGATGATAAATATCGTAACAATTGCTGGAGAGGGATATGTCTCTTACTGTTGGCCTAAACTTGAAAGTAACTCTAAAGATTGTTTTGAAAAAATATCTTATGTTAAATATTTTCCCCAGTGGAAATGGATAGTTGGAAGTGGATTTTATCTTGATGAAGTTGATCAAGAAATTGTTAAATACCATTCAAGGGTGAGAGATGATATACTAACTACCATGTTTAAAAGTTTGATGTTTGGTATTGTTGCAACTACATTAGCAGGGATGATATTCTTTTTCATAGTATATTACATTACATCACATCTAAAGAGGATAAGTCAATTATCTATCAAATTATTAGAAGGGGAGATAAATCCTAAACTCAAACTCCCATATTCATCAAATGATGAAATTGGGCAGTTAATTTCAAACTTCAATATATTTATTGATCAAAGCTATAAACTTTTGACTTTCAAAAAGACTATAGAGAATGATATAGACATTGATTCTGTATATGCGAGGATAATATCCCTTATTACTGATGAGTTCCAAATAGATAAATTTAATTTTTATGAGGTCAACAATAGTAAAAATTCAATTAAGCTGATAGATTCAAGAGGGGATTTTTACTGTAACCAAGATATCTTTGTTGATGCTAATTTGTGTCGTGCAGCAAGAGTAGCAAATATTATTGACTCATCAGATGTAAAAAATATATGCACTTCATTCTCTTGTAATCAAGAAAATAGCTGTTCAATTTATATATGTATCCCAATAATAATAGGTTCAAATGTGAGGAATGTCTTACAGATTATATATGATAAAAGTTCCTACGACACCCAAAATATACAAAGACTTTCAAAATTTTTATCAGAGTCTGCACCTGTTATAGAATCAAAGAGATTATTAGCACAATTAAAAGAGTCAACTTTGAGGGATCCACTCACAAACCTTTACAATAGAAGATTTCTTGATGAATCAGCCGATATACTTTCATCAACAATCTTAAGGCGTGGGAGTTATGCGGGTGTTCTCATGTGTGATATCGATTTTTTTAAAAAAGTAAATGATATTTATGGTCATAATATTGGAGACAAAGTTTTAATGGATGTAGCCCATATATTAAAAAAATCTGTAAGAAGTTCTGATATGGTTGTTAGATTTGGTGGTGAGGAGTTTCTAATACTAATGCAGGATATAGAGCCGGATAAAGTTATGGTAATAGCTGAAAAGATAAGGGTAAATGTTGAAAGTTTTGAGATTAATCTTACAGGGCACACTTTGAAAAAAACAATCAGTGTTGGGGTGTCAATCTTCCCTTCAGACTCCAAAAGTTTTTGGCAGTGTATCAAATTTAGTGATGTTGCACTCTACAAAGCTAAGGAAACTGGAAGGAATAGAGTTGTAAGATTTGAAGAATCTATGTGGCAGGAGGAGGAGTTTTAAATATCTTATTTTCCACCA
>DYJV01000033.1:14853-24813 GCA_020722945.1 Candidatus Methylomirabilis sp.
AAGATAAGTAGACTTCACTTTAAAAATAGAAGTGGATATTTTGGTTTTGTGATAACATAAGTTTTACTTGACTTATTCAATATTGTATTTTATAAAAAGGCAATACTTAAAATATTAAAGGAGGTATTAATGAAAAAAATTATTTTAGCTGTTATTTTTACATTTCTTTTATCTACTTTCAGTTTTGCTGCTGATATTAAAGATTTGGTTGATAAAGGGGACAAGGCTTGTAAAATAGGTAATTTTATGGCTGCCAAAAAGTTTTATAAAGAAGCTATTCAGTCTGATCCCAAAAATGAAGATCTATGGAAAAAGTATGAAAAATCTCTTAAAAGCCTCTATGGTGGCGGTGCTACAGAAAGTGGTGGTTGCTAATACTATCTGATAGTAAGTTTCTGTAATTTTAATTTTAAAGCCAGTCAAAGCATATATCTTCTCTTTGTCTGGCTTTGTTTTTTTATAAATCCAATATTTATCACACAAAATCATAATGCACAATCTTATCCACTTAATAAATAGAGTATCATCTGCTTTCACTTATCCCTCGCCAAAAGTATTAAATCCTTGCCAACTTTCAAATATTACTAACTTAGAGGTAGAGTATACAAAATTATTTGTAAATAGTTTTTATCAAACACCTATCTCTCTTAATTTATCTTTTTATACAGAGAGAGAACCATCTAAAATATTAAGTGAGCTATCAAATATTTACCAATCTTTAAATCTCCAAATAGACTCTTCAGTAAAGGAGAGGGCTGACCATCTTACTATACTCCTCGAATTTTTTGGTATATTAATTGAAGATAGCACCCCAAAAGATTTTATTGCACTATTTTATAATAATTACCTCAGATACTTCAAAAAAATTCCTGAATTAGTAAAACAGCGGAGTAAAGATAGCTTTTATATTGAGGCAGCAGATATTTTAGATCAATTTTTTAAAGAAGTGGAAGAAAGGTTATAATGCTTAAAGAGTATTCAAAAAGATATTTTGATAAAGATGGGATACTTTCAAAAAATATAAGCAACTTTGAAGATAGAGAAAGCCAGAGAGTAATGGCTGATACGGTATCCGAAATGCTTACAGAAGGTGGTTTTTTTATAGTAGAAGCAGGGACAGGAACAGGGAAATCTATATCTTATCTGATCCCATCGATTCTTTCTCAACAGAGGGTTCTTATTGCTACCAAAAGTAAAAATTTACAAGAGCAGCTTTTCTTTAAAGATATACAAATGATAAAATCTCTTATCCCATTCAATTTTAAAAGTATCTGTATTAAGGGGAGAAACAACTATCTCTGCAAAAATAAACTCTCAAAACTCCGAGTTAAAAACTTTCTCTTTAAACTTGATATAATAGAAGATGTAGCCAAATGGGCAGAAGTAACAGTGACAGGGGATATTGCAGAGTTAGGAGATATTGCTTCCAATGTCCATTCTCTAAATATCACATCTACTTCTGAAAGTTGTCTTGGTAGTAAATGTAGATTCTTTAACGAGTGTTTTGTATACAGATTAAAGATAGAAGCTGAAAAATCAGATATAATAATAGCAAATTATCATCTGTTATTTGCAGATTACAGAGTAAAAAATGAAGGATTTGGGAAAGTTTTACCTAATTTCAAATATCTAATATGTGATGAGGCTCACTCAATTGAAGATATTGCAACAGAGTATTTTAGCAGCAGCATATCGAGATACCAGATTGCAAATTTCTTTAAAGATATAGATTTTGAAAAGTTTAAATCTGCAAAGAAGCTTGAAAATGTCTTTAATGAATTTTTTGCAATAGTTGAAAGCTCTATAAATGAAGATAAGAAGATAGAAATTGAAAATATAAAGAGTAAGAAGTTAGAAGATAAGGGGGAAGAGACTCTTAATCTTCTCAATATATTTATAAATGAGCTACAAGATAATGGTTCAGAAGAGCTGTCCATCGACAGGCAAGATAGTATCAATTTAATAAAAAGAGCTTTGTCATTTATAGAAACATTAAATAATATTTTTTTTAATGATGATAAATTTCTCATTAAATGGGTTGAAAGAGCAAACAAGAATATATTGTTAAAATACTCCCCAGTTGATATCTCTTCAAATCTTAAAGATTTTTTTTCTGAACTTAAAGGTGTTCTTTTTACCTCAGCAACATTGTCAGTAAACAGAAATTTCAGTTTCTTCAAAAATAGGCTTGGTATCACCAATTCAAATAGTGAAAAGATATTTAACTCTAATTTTGATTACAAAAAGCAGGCACTTCTATTTATTCCCAAATCAATGCCGGAACCAAATGAAAATTCTTTCCCTGATAAGATGGCTTCAGAACTTGAAAATTTAATCAATATAACCAATGGCAATGCTTTTGTTCTCTTTACAAACATAAGAAATATGGAGAAGGTGTATAGTATTGTCAAGGATAAGATTGATTACCCTATATTTATACAGGGGGAAGCATCCAATTTATTTTTACTTGATAATTTTAGAAGCAACCGTAACTCAATACTTTTTGGGAGTTTCTCATTTTGGGAAGGTATAGATATACAAGGTGAGAATCTATCTCTTGTAGTAATTGAAAAATTACCTTTTTCTGTTCCGTCTGACCCATTAAAGAGAGCAAGAATAGAGAAAGTAAAATCTGATAATGGCTCACCCTTCTTTGATTATCAGGTTCCAGAAGCTGTAATGCTCCTTAAACAGGGTGTTGGTAGGCTCATAAGAAGTAGAACTGATGTAGGTATTATTTCAATTTTTGATACAAGGTTGATAAATAAAAGTTATGGTAAAGTTTTCATAAAAAATATTCCTGAAATGGAGATATTGCATGATCTTAATAAGTTAGAAGAAAAATATAAGATATTAAAAAAATATTGAACCTATCGAATTATTATTGTATGACTTTAATAATTTTATTTTTTTCAGGGGGTTGTTATGGATGTTAATGAACAGTTAAACCTTATAAAAAAGGGTGCTAATGAAATATTAAGAGTAGAAGAGCTAATAGATAAGATAAATAAAAAAGGGAAGCTAAAAATAAAAGCAGGATTTGACCCAACTGCTCCTGACTTACATTTAGGGCATACTGTTTTGATCCAGAAGCTGAAACATTTTCAGGATTTGGGACATTATGTATATTTTTTAATAGGAGATTTCACTGGTAGAATTGGTGATCCTACCGGAAAATCTGAAACAAGAAAAGCTCTTACAGAGGAGGAGGTCAGAAAAAATGCTGAAACCTACAAAGAGCAAATTTTTAAAATTCTTGATGAATCAAAGACAAGAGTGGTCTTTAATAGTGAATGGCTTTCATCTTTATCTACTGAGCAGATGGTAAAGTTATGTTCAAAATATACAGTTGCGAGGATGCTTGAGAGGGATGATTTTAATATGAGACTGAAAAACAATATCCCTATAAGTATTCACGAATTTCTATATCCACTTTTTCAAGGATACGATTCTGTTGCAATTGAGAGTGATGTTGAGCTTGGTGGGACAGACCAAAAATTTAATCTTTTGGTAGGTAGAGAGTTGCAGAGGGATTTTGCTCAAGAGCCTCAAGTTATACTTACAGTTCCAATATTAGAAGGGTTGGATGGTAAAAATAAGATGAGTAAATCTCTTGGGAATTATATTGGGATACAGGAGAATCCAAATGATATTTATGGAAAAGTAATGTCTATATCAGATGAACTGATGGTGAGGTATTATGAGCTTTTGAGTGATATATCTTACAACGATTTTATAAAGTTAAAGGCTGATCTAAAAAGTGGGGAGTTACACCCTATGCAAGCAAAGAAAAATCTTGCATTTGAAATTGTAAAAAGATTTCACGGATACACAAAAGCAAAAGAAGCTGAGGATTATTTTGTTCAGCTATTTACCAAACGAGAAGCCCCAGAAGAGATTGAAGACCTTGATATTGCTATATCTGAGGGTAAGATAACAATATTTAAGCTCATCAAAGATGCCAACCTTGTTCCTTCATATAGTGAGGCGAAACGCCTAATAAAACAGGGTGGAGTCAAGATTGACAATGAAAAGGTTTCAGATGAGAATATCGAGTTGTCAAAAGGATTTACAGGAATTATAAAAGTTGGTAAAAAAATAATTAAAAAGATAACTATTAAATAACTGACTATAGTTATTTCACAAATCAAATAAAGGAGTTAAAATTTGAAACTTAAATTAGGTATTCCAAAAGGTTCACTACAAGATGCTACCATAAATCTTTTTACAAAAGCTGGGTATAAAATATCTGTTAATTCAAGGTCTTACTTCCCCTCAATTGATGATCCAGAGATAGAGTGTATGCTGATAAGAGCACAAGAGATGGCAAGGTATGTTGAATCTGGGGTTTTGGATGCAGGTATCACAGGGCATGATTGGGTAGTTGAAAATGGTGCTGATGTGATTGAGGTTAAGGAACTGCAATATGCAAAAGCAACGCTAAACAAAGTTAGATGGGTTTTGGCTGTTCAGGAATCTTCAAATATTAACAAGGCTGAAGATCTTCAAGGGAAAACAATCTCTACTGAAGTTGTCAATATTACCCGAAATTATCTAAATAGCAAGGGTGTAAATGCAAAGGTAGAATTCTCTTACGGAGCCACAGAGGTTAAAGTTCCACATCTTGCAGATGCAATTGTTGAAATCACAGAAACAGGTTCATCGCTAAAGGCAAACAAGCTTAAGATCATAGATACTATCTTGGAAACAACCACGGTTTTTATTGCAAACCAAAATTCTTACAAAGATGATAGCAAGAGAAGAAAGATAGACAAATTGATAATGCTTCTTGAAGCGGCACTGAATGCACAGACAAGAGTTGCAATAATGATGAATGTCCCTAAAGATCGACTAAATGATTTTTTAAATGTTATACCTGATAAAATGCCCACAATTTCTACACTTTCGGATCAGAAATGGCTTGACCTTATTGTTATCTTAAAAGAGGAGAGGGTCAGAGATCTTATCCCTATATTCAAAGAGTTAGGGGCATCTGGAATAGTCGAATTGCCGCTCAATAAATTTTTGGAGTGATAAATTGTCATCTTTTATAACTTTAAATGATGTAACATTGAGAGATGGTCTCCAAAATGAACCTTACTTTGTTCCAACAGAGGATAAAGTAGCACTTGCAAATCTTATTCTTGATTCGAATATAAAAAGTATGGAGCTCACATCATTTGTTAACCCCAAGGCAGTCCCTCAGCTTTCAGACAATCTTGAACTTTCCTCATCAGAAGATTTGAAAGATGGTTATTTTAGTGCGTTAGTACCCAATCCAAAAGGTTACGAAAGAGCCTTAAAATCAACTAAAATAAAGGAGATTGTTCTTTTTGTGAGTGCTTGTGAAAAGCATAATCTCAAAAATGTCTCTAAAAGTATTGATGATAGCCTAAATAATTTTTTGGAAATATTTAGACAGAACACCCGTTTTGTTATAAAGCCTTCAATATCAATGGTTTTTGGATCACCATTTACAGGTGGCTTCCCTGAGGAGAGAGTCCTTTTTAAAATTATCCAATTTTTTATAAAAATGGGGGTAAAAGAGATAACACTTTCAGACACATGGGGAGCTGTTGATTACAAAAATTTTGAAAAACAGTTGAAGAGTATTTTAAAAAATTTTGATTCACTGCTATTTTCACTTCATTTGCATAGTATTGGAGCATCTATCTCAGATAAATTAAGATCTTCACTTGATAATGGGATCGCCAAATTTGACACTGCTTTTATGGATCTTGGAGGGTGTCCATTTTCGCCTGAAAAGGGTGGGAACCTGAATATTAGGGAAATTATTAAAATATCATATTCTAAAGGTTACAAAACAGGGATTGAAGCAGAAAATATTGAAAATATAGAACAATTTATACTAAATATGAAGAAAGAAGAGTTAAAAAAAGAGCCAGCATAAAGCTGGCTCTCATATATCTTGCCTTAAATTTTTATCTTCCTGTAAATTCTTTAGGTATTCTACCACTTCTTATACACTCTGATCTTAATTTTCTACCAACAATTTTCTCAACCATTTGACCGATTTCGAGTATCTTGTCAATATTTATCCCTGTCTCTATCTTCATTTCATCAAGCATAACAAGAACATCTTCAGTAGGTATCAACCCTACGATATTAGGATCTTTGTAGTAATATTTGCCAGTGCCTGCAATAGGAACGCCATCCATAAAATTTGCTGGTTGACCACCTATCCCACCAAAACAACCTTCAAAATGAGTAATACCTGCTTGTAAAGCGGCAATAACATTAGCAGTCCCCCATCCCCTTGTTTGGTGAAAATGTGCTATATGAAGCTCTGTTTTTGGAAATGCGTCCATTATCATAGAGAAATATTCGTAAACTTTGTTTGGAGGAGCAGAACCATCATGGTCAGCATGTTCAATATCAGTAGCTCCTATATCGAGCCATCTTTTGGTAAATTCAACAGCTTTTTTAAGTTCTGTAGGACCCTCAATAGGACAACCCCAAATAGTGCTTACTGTCCCACATACTTCAATACCTGCTTCTCTTGCCATCTTTACATACTTCTCTGACATATCCCAATACTCTTTTAAAGAAATACCTGAATTCCTTTTATGGTGGCTTTCACTTGTAGAAACCATAAGTAAAATTCTATCAGGTCCCCAACCCTCTTTTTTTGCATTAATGGCTCTCTCAATGGCTTTTTCTCTGATAGTTATAACAGTAAACTTTGCATCTTTTATCTTATCTGCAACTTTTTTGCTTGCTCTGATAGCTTTCATAAGCTCTTCTGCATCTTTAAATTGAGGCATATATTGAGGAGGACCAAAATTTGTAACTTCCATATTTTTTACCCCAGCAAGTAACAACTGCTCTAATACCCACAATTTTGCTTGTGTAGGGATAAAAATCTCCTCATGTTGGAAACCATCTCTAACAGTAATATCTCCCCAAGTGATTTTTTTAGGGTATTTAAGTTCTGCCATACATTTCCTCCTTTTCTATGATATTTTAGCCGACTATAACTCTCGGAGTCAACATTTGGTGATGTGGGCAAACTGAAGTAGGATTTTGATACGCAGCTTCAGCAAATGTTGTCAAATATTTTCTAACTTTATCAAAAGATACTATCTCATCTATAAAACCTTTTTGAGCACAATATATAGGTCTTGATTTTGCATAATACTCTTTTGCAAGAGCATTCATTTTGTCTATCGTAGGCTGTAAATCTTTTCCAGCTTCTTTATCTTTTACAAGTCTTCTTGCAAATGTAGCTGTAGAAGCTGTCTCTCCGTGCATTACATATATCTCTGTTGTAGGAACTCCTATTGTAAAAGCATTGTTCCTATTGCCTTGTGGTCCACCCATAATGTAGTGAGCAGCAGCAGAACCTTTTCTCACGACTACACACATCATAGGAACTTGAGAAGATTCAATTGAGTATATAAGTGATTGTCCAATACCGAGAAGCTCAGCCTGCTCAGCAATATCACCAACATCAATTCCTGAAGTGTCTTGTAACCAAATTACAGGCATTCTATCTCTACCGCACAATGTAACAAATTCGTTCATTTTTATTAAACCTTGTCTGTAAATTTTTCCACCAATACCAATGTATTGTCCATTTGCATATTCAGGGTATTTTGCACCGAGAAAGCCCTGTCTGTTAGCAATAACACCAACAGGAAGACCATTCATCTTAGCAATACCACAATATACTTCTGGGCCATATGATGGTTTAAATTCAAGATGCTCACTCCCATCAAATAATCTTGATAAAACTTCATCCATATTGTAAACCATCTTTTGGTTGAATGGAATAAGGTAGTTTAGGTCATCTTGAGAGAATTTGGGCTCTTTAGGAGTATCAACTCTAAATATCTCTGGATTGTATGAAGGGTATTTAGCAAGATAATCTTTAATAGCATCCAATACACCCTCTTCTGTATCAAATACTTTTTTAAAGAAACCTGTCTGATCGTGATGTATCTTGGTGCTTCCTGGTGGAACAGCCTTAAATTTTTTGGTAGCTTCTATAAGCTGCTCTGCACCTTGGATATCAAAATTCCCTTTTGGAGCCATACCACTAACAATACCGCCCCCACCAACAGCCATATTAGCATTTTTATGTGCAAATATGGTAGCAGGACTTATTGCGTGATAACCACCACCAGCAGGGTTTGTCCCATAAACACCTACAATAACAGGGATACCCTTTTGTATAAGTTCGGCATGTCTAAAAAATGTTCTCCCGCCTGATCTTCTTCCTGCGTAAACCTCTTCCTGCTCAGCAAGACTAACTCCTGAGCAGTTTAGTATCCAAACAAGTGGAATTCTTAATGTTTCTGCAATATCTTGTGCTCTGAATATATTTTCACTCTGTCCAGGGATCCATGCACCAGCAACAACTTTGTTATTTGAAGCTATAAGTGATACCCATTTGCCTGATATCTTTGCAAGACCATTGATAACTCCTGTTGAGCCGTATTGATTGAAAGCAGGATCATATAAAGAGTTGAGTGG
The DNA here is from genome assembly GCA_020722945.1 of Candidatus Methylomirabilis sp. GTDB lineage: Bacteria > DYJV01 > DYJV01 > DYJV01 > DYJV01 > DYJV01. Next base: position 23,350 of record DYJV01000033.1, read on the forward strand.
AATAAATTCATCGCAGATATAGTTGATTCTTTCAAATGCAGTTTTCTCGCCTCTTTTGTAAACTTGCTCATCAGGTGAGCCTGCATTTTTAGCTTTTTCAAGAGCTTCAAGAACCTCCTTCTCAACTTTTTTGATATTAGCAATATCATCTGCTGCCTTTTGTCTCTGTTTTTCTGTCAACTCTTTTCCAAATGGTTTCATTTGTTTAAAATACTTCCACATAACAACCTCCTTTTATTGTATAAAATAATCTACCATCAATTCAATTACCCTGAAAAATTTAGAAATTATGTATAATATATGATACAATCAGGGATATATGATGTAAGTTTCCACTTTTGAATGCAAAAAAATTGCCAAATATAGTGGTTATTCACCCTTATACTGAGGTTTTCTCTTCTCTTTAAAAGCTTCCAACCCTTCAATCCTATCTTTTGTAGGGATAAGAATATTGTAGCATTGGGTTTCAAAAGCAAGTCCAGTATAAATATCAGCTTCACTACCATAATTGATAGCCATTTTTGCCTGTTCAACAGCAATAGGTCCATTTTGACAAATTGCATCTGCCATTTGAAGAGCTTCAGTCATGAGGTTTTCTGGGGCAACTACCTTGTTTACCATATTTATCTCGTAAGCCTCATCAGCATTAATACGTTTTGCAAGAAAGATTAGCTCCTTTGCCTTGCCTTTACCAACTGCCCTTACTAATCTCTGTGTCCCGCCAGCACCAGGTATAATTGCCAAAGAAGTTTCTGTGAGACCCATTTTAGCAGTAGATGATGCAATCCGTATGTCACTTGCAAGAGCAAGCTCTGTCCCTCCACCAAGAGCAATACCGTTAATAGCAGCAATTACAGGTTTGGGAAGATACTCTACAGCAGTAAATGTAGTTCTTATTGTAAAGATATATCTTTTAACATCATCAGGTGATAGTTCTCTTCTCTCTTTGAGATCTGCACCTGAACAGAAAGCTTTGTCCCCAGCTCCTGTGATGATAATTACCCTTATACCTTTATCAAAGTTAGCCTCAGTAATAAAATGATTAAGCTCTTTTAACATTCCAAAATTAAGAGAGTTCATACTTTCAGGTCTATTGAGAGTTAGAATTGCAGTAAGGGCTTTCTGTTCAACTTTTATAAATTGGTAATCCATAAGATTTCCTCCTTTAAGATAATTTTATACAATAGAAAAATTAATTATATTAATCATATTATAAATTTGGTAGAAAAGCAATAAAAATTACGTAAACTGTAAAATATCGTAGGAGTGAAAGCACTTGATCTCAAATAAAAAATCTCTTTTTTATTCCCCTCTGCTCAAGGGGTGGCATCGTCAGATGACGGGGTGGTGGTTATTAATGTTGAATTTTGAATGTTTAATTTTGAATTGACAACGGATAATTATTTTTTTTAAAAATTCCCCTCTACGGAGGGGTGCCGCAAAGCGGCGGGGTGGTCATTCTTT
>DYJV01000034.1 GCA_020722945.1 Candidatus Methylomirabilis sp.
TCAAAAATCCATTACTCACTTATAGTAATTTCATATAGTTACAAATCAAAAAAACTCTCTTTTAAACTCTTTTATCTTTTTTTGACAAACTCGGGGTAGGCGGGAGGAAACGCTGGGCGGGAATCAATCCTCAAAATCCAGAGGATTTTGTTCAAAATGGGTTCTGATTTCGTCCAGCAAACACCACCATATTGAATTAGCCACAGGCGAGGGCGAGGCGGCTAATTCAATATGGTGGAGCTAAGGGGAGTCGAACCCCTGACCCCTTGAATGCCATTCAAGTGCTCTCCCAGCTGAGCTATAGCCCCATGATTAGAGATGAAATCCTAACTGATATGCTTTTTGAAGACAATCTTCTCGTTTGTTGATATCGGTGATATACTCCATAGAAGTTACTAATACTTTGTCGGTATATTTTACTGAAAGTGCGTCAAAAAAAGATTTAACTGTAAGCTCGCCACCCTTAAAAGTAATTTCGTTGTCAAAACCACCTGTTGAGAAGAAGAATCCTTTTCTGATAAAATTAAAATTATTTGCCAAGTCTTGATTTAGGATATATTTTTTTGCCCATAGAGGTTGGCACCTATCGATCAATGTTTTTAATTGGGCTGATACTCCAAAGAAGAAAACAGGTGAAGCAACTGCAATATGATCACAAGTGGACAATGCATCACGAATCTCTGTCATGGGGTCATCAATCCTGCATAGACCTTTTTTGGAGCAGTATCCACACTCCATACATGGTGATATTTTAATTTCGGTAGCGTCAATAAGTCTTGTAGAATGTCCCTTATCGCTACATCCTTTTAGGAATTGTTGTAATAGCTTAAAGCTATTACCTTTGCGGGGGCTACCATTTATGCAAATTATATTCATTTATACTCACTAAAGTAAATTTTATAACTCTTTTATTACAACCAAATCATTTTTTCAACTTTTTTTTAAGATGTATAAGATATCATATAAATTTTAGATTTCTAATGTTGTGCTACTTTTATTTTCATAGTGATGAAACAGTAAAGAGTTGATGCACTCTCATACGAAATTTCATTTCTAACTACTAATGTGATCCTTTCTAAAAAAAAGTTTATCTCCTGTTTTATCAACATCTGCAAAAACTTTATCACCAAGTGAAATATTACCAGCAATAATCTCTTTGGAAAGTGAATTTTCAAGATACCTCTGTAAAGCTCTCTTTAAAGGTCTTGCTCCAAAGTTTGGATCGTATCCAACTTCAGAGAGTAAATTTTTTGCTTTATCCGATAGCTCAAGGGTTATACCGCTCTCTTGCAATCTTTTGTTTATCCCTTTAAATTGTATATCAAGTATTTTTTTGATATTATCTCTTGAAAGTGAGTGAAAAACTACTATTTCATCTATCCTATTTAAAAATTCTGGTTTAAAGTAGTTTGTAAGCATATTTGTTACACTTTTTACAACTTTTTCAAAATCTTTCTCTGTGTCTGTATTGAGAATAGATTCACTTCCGATGTTGGAAGTCATTATTACTACACTATTTTTAAAATTAACAGTTCTTCCGTGGGAATCTGTAAGCCTTCCATCATCAAGTATCTGTAAAAGTATATTAAAAACATCAGGGTGTGCTTTCTCTATCTCATCAAGGAGAATTACAGAGTAAGGTTTTCTCCTCACAGATTCTGTGAGCTGTCCACCTTCGTCATAACCTACATAACCCGGTGGTGCTCCTATAAGTTTGGCAACTGTATGTTTCTCCATATACTCGCTCATATCAAGTCTCAATATACTACTCTCATCATCAAAAAGTGTTTCTGCGAGAGCTTTTGCAAGTTCTGTCTTTCCAACCCCTGTTGGACCTAAAAATATAAAACTCCCGATTGGTCTATTGGGATCTTTTAAACCTGCTCTTGCTCTAAGTATTGCTTGACTTACTGCAGACACAGCTTCATTTTGCCCTACTACACGATTGTGGAGATGGTCTTCCAATTTAAGAAGTTTATCTTTTTCCCCTTCTAATATTTTAGATGTAGGGATTCCTGTCCACTTACTTAAAACAGAACCTATATCATCCTCATCGATCTCCTCTTTTAGAAGTTTATTCTGTTTCTGCTTGCTTTGACTTTCAAGATTTTTAAGCTCCTCTTCGGCATCTCTGAGTTTGCCATACTTCAGTTGTGCAACTTTGTTGAGGTCATACTCCCTCTCTGCTCTCTCTATTTCTATTTTAATCTCTTCTATCTTTTTTTTAAGCTCCCTTATAAGTTTTATTCCATCTTTCTCATCTTTCCACTCCTTTTCTATCTCCTCTTTTCTTTTTTTTAAAATAGAGAGTTCATTCGAAAGTGATTCAAGACGTTTTTTAGAAGCTTCATCTTTCTCCCTTTTTAAGCCCTGCTGCTCTATCTCAAGCTGCATAACCTTTCTCGTTATCTCATCAAGTTCTGAAGGCATAGAATCTATCTCTGTCCTTAATTTTGCTGCTGCTTCATCTACAAGGTCTATAGCTTTATCAGGTAAAAATCTGTCACTAATGTATCTGTGGCTAAGTGTTGCTGCTGATACAAGAGCAGAATCTTTAATCCTTATCCCATGATGATTTTCATACTTCTCCTTTAACCCTCTCAAAATTGAGATTGTATCTTCCACTGTAGGTTCTGCTACAAGGACAGGCTGAAAACGTCTTTCAAGTGCAGCATCTTTCTCTATATATTTTTTATACTCATTAAGAGTAGTTGCCCCAACACAGTGGAGCTCTCCCCTTGCGAGCATAGGTTTTAAAAGATTTCCTGCATCCATTGCTCCTTCTGCTGCTCCAGCACCTACTACTGTGTGAAGCTCATCGATGAAAAGGATTATTTTCCCTGAAGATTTTTGAACTTCCTTCAAAACAGCTTTAAGACGCTCTTCAAATTCGCCTCTAAATTTTGCACCTGCAATTAATGAACCCATATCGAGAGACAACAACTCTTTATCTTTAAGCCCCTCAGGAATATCTCTGTTCACTATCCTTTGTGCCAGACCCTCTACAATAGCAGTTTTACCTACGCCAGGTTCGCCTATTAATACAGGATTATTTTTGGTTCTTCTTGATAAAACTTGAATTGTTCTTCTTATCTCATCATCTCTTCCTATTACGGGATCGAGCTTTCCCTCTTTTGCTTTTGATGTCAGATTGATGGTAAATTTTTCAAGAGAATTCATAGTTGCTTCAGGATTTTGGTTGGTCACTTTTTCATCTCCCCTTATTTTTTTTAATATCTGCATATAATTTTCTTCTTTAATGCCCGAATTAGTTAGAATTTTGAGAATATTATCGTTTGGATCCAATTTGAATAGTGCTAAAAATATTATCTCAACACTTAAAAATTCATCACCCCACTTTTTCATTATATTTTCAGCATCGATAAGTAATTTATTTAATCTTGGAGTAATGTATATTTGACTTGAAGCACCCGAACCTGTTACACTTGGTATTTTGTCTAACTCCCTCTCTATCTGGGATTTAAGTTGTGCTATATTTCCCACTGTTTGGTTTAAAATATTTACAACCAAACCTTCATTATCTGAAATTAATGAGTAGATAAGATGCTCTACATCAACATTTTGATGGTTTCTGCTAATAGCAAGTTTTTGGGCATCTTGAATTGCTTCAATAGATTTTTGTGTGAAGTTGTTAAGATTCATAATTTTTGCTCCTTATTTCTGAAAAAGATAACTATTTCTATACTATTAAATTAATAAGATTATCTTATAAGTCAAGTTGGGACTGAATAAAAATTTTGAATATTTTATTAAACCTTTTCCAATATTTGGTTACTATTAAAAAATTGTAATTTCATAAAAAATCTTTACTTTTATCTATCTTTTTATTATATCTTGTCATTATGAATGACAATATTCAGAGAACCTTAAATCTTCTGATGAAACTTGGTAGGGGGATGCTTTATGAGCACAGCCCTGATAATCTCCTCATTTTTATATCTGATTTGGCAAGGGATCTTGTAGATGCTGAAAGATGCTCAGTATTTTTGTATAATGAGGAGGATAACACCCTCTATACAAGATTTGCCCACGGTGTGGATAAAATTACTCTCCCTGCGGATAAGGGTATAGTTGGTTACACGATTAAGAGTGGTGATATTCAGATAGTCCTTGACGCCTATAGTGACAGTAGGTTTTACTCTAAGATTGATGATGAGATTGGTTTTAAAACAAAGAATTTATTGACTGTGCCTCTGTTTAATAGGGAAGAAAAAATAATTGGAGTCCTTGAAGTTATTAACAAAAAGGTTGGTTTCTTCACAAATTTTGATGCTGAGCTCCTTCTTCTAAGTGCTAATTATATAAGTTTTATCCTTGAGAATATGATACTTTCAAGCAAGATACGGGAGAACAATCTCAAATTGATATATAAGCTTACTGCAGCCGCAGAATTTAAAGATCAAGAGACATCTTTGCATACAAAGAGAGTTGCACTTTACTCAGAAGTTATTGCGAGAAAATTAAATGTTGATGATGTTTTTATTGAAAGGGTAGTAATTGGAGCACCTATGCACGATATAGGTAAAATAGGTATACCGGATGCCATCCTCAATAAACCATCCAAACTTACAGATGAAGAGTTTAAGATAATTACTACCCACAGCAGCATAGGTTACAGAATTTTATACGATAAAGAGAATCCTTTCCTTAAGTTTGTAGCAAATATTGCAAAAGATCACCATGAGCGTTGGGATGGACTTGGATATCCAAACTCTTTAAAATGCGAAGATATATCTTTGCAAGGGAGGATAGTTGCTATTGCAGATGTATTTGATGCACTTACATCAAAAAGACCATACAAAGATGCTTGGTCATTTGACAAATCTTTTGGGCAGATAATGATAGACAAAGGGACACATTTTGACCCACACTTGGTCGAAATATTTAACTCTTCTATGGATAATGTTCTCAATATATACAATAATTTTAGAGAGGTATCGTGAATATAGAAGATGCAATATCTGAAAAGATAGAGTTGCTACAGCCTCTTCCTGAAACGGTTATCCGTATTCAAGAGATATGTCAAAATCCCGATTCATCTATAAAGGATCTCATTAATGTGGTTGAATCTGATCCACTTTTGACAGCAAGGTTGCTTAAAGTTGCAAACTCCCCTTTTTATGGTTTTACAAGTAAGATACTTTCAATATCACACGCAGTTGCACTTTTTGGGATGAACACGGTTTTAGGATTTGCCCTCTCAAGTTCTGTAAGGAAGTCTTTTAATAATGCAGATCTTACTCCGTATGGTATTACAACGGAAGATTTTATAAAATCTTCATTTTTGCAAAACAAAATAATGATAATGTGGCATCTTTATCTCCCCTTTAAAAATATACAGGTTGTTATCCCTGCTTCATTTATCAATGAGATTGGACGGCTTATATTGTCTGAGATACTTATAGAGAGAAAACTTCACAAAAATTTTATGAACAGTATAAGTGCTCTTAAGGGTGACGATATATACGAAATTGAAAAGATATTTTTAGGGACCACTACACCTGAAGTAACAGGTAAGATACTTTACAAATGGTGTCTAAATATTAATATGGTTCTCTCTATTATAAGCAGTTTGAATCCAGAAAAATCTGACGATGACCTAAAACCTCTCGGTTATGCTATAAAGATATGCCGTGCTGCAGTAGGGTTAAAAGGTGATATAACAAGAGAGAGTATAGAGGATGCACTTAGATTAGTTGATCAAGCAAATTTCAATAGAAAAGATTTTTTGATTTCCATTAAGAAAGTTACAACATCTTAAAATAATCAACATGGAGGGGTAGTATGTCTTCAAGGCATGTAAGTAAAGGTTTATGGAACAATCTTATGAGAAACAATGTAGATTTGGGATTGGCAAGTATAATCTATGAAATAGGTGTTGCATCAAAATATATTGTTCATGCAATGAGGACTGGTGATTTGGGACTTGCAGGCACGAGTAATCTGTATGGTGAGCAGCAGCTTGCTCTTGATGTTCTTGCAAATGAGATAATCAAAGATAGACTTGATCATACAGGTCAGGTAAAATGTTTTGCTTCTGAGGAGATGGATAATTTCTTGATATTTGAAAGAAAGGGTCCTAAACAATTTAGTGTTGTTATAGATCCTCTTGATGGTTCTTCACTTGTAGATGTTAATCTATCAGTTGGAACAATTGTTGGGATATACAAAAGTGACTCGGTTATTAATATTGGTAGGAATTTATCTGGGGCAGTTTATGTTGTCTATGGTCCAAGGACTACCCTTGTTTACTCGACAGGTAACGGAGTTTTTGAATTTACCCTCAACTCTCTTGGAGAGTTTGTCCTTACTGCTGAAAATATTCAGTTAAAGAGTAGTCACAAAATTTACAGTATTGGTGGTTTGAGGTCTCAATGCTATGACAATCATATAAGATTTCTCAACTATCTTGAATCTAATTCTTACAAACTAAGATATAGTGGTGGTTTTGTTGCTGATATAAATCAGTTATTGCTAAAAGGTGGGGGAATATTTACATATCCTGCAACCAAGAAAGATACAAATGGTAAATTAAGATTGCTTTTTGAGTTGAATCCTATGGCTTACTTGATTGAAAATGCGGGTGGTTTTGCTTCTAATGGTGAAATGCCTATACTTGACATTCAACCTGAGAGTATTGACCAGAGAGAGCCTGTATATATAGGTTCCAAGGAGGAAGTTTTGATTGCAGAAAAATTTTTAAAAGGGGAGAGCATTTGATCTATGGAAGATAAAATTTTAAAAAATGGGATTACTTTTGATGATGTTTTACTATTACCGGGCTACTCTGAAGTCTTACCTTATGAGGTGGATGTTTCGACTTACCTTACACCTGATATAAAGTTAAATGTTCCTCTCGTGAGTGCTGCAATGGATACAGTTACAGAGGCGAATACTGCAATTGCGATGGCAAGAGAGGGTGGGATAGGTATAATCCACAAAAATATGACCATAAAACAGCAAGGTTTTGAAGTCGAGAAGGTGAAAAAATCTGAGTGTGGAATGATAATAGATCCAAAGACTATAGCACCTGACTGCAAATTATACAAAGCTTTGGAGATAATGAAACAGTATAAAATTTCAGGAGTTCCTGTTGTAAAAGGTAAGAAGCTTGTTGGTATTATTACTAACAGAGACCTAAGATTTGAAGAGAATCTTGAAAAGAGAGTTGAAGAGGTTATGACAAAAGATAAGCTGATTACTGCTCCTGTTGGAATTAGTATGGAGCAGGCAATTAAGCTTCTTCATCAGCATAGAATCGAAAAACTACTCGTTGTTGATGGTACTGATGAACTAAAGGGGCTTATTACAATAAAAGATATTGAAAAAGCAAAAAAGTATCCTAATTCAGCAAAGGACACTTTTGGACGATTAAGGGTTGGAGCTGCAGTTGGGATTTCGAATGATAGAGAGGAAAGAATAGATGAGTTGATCAAAAATGGTGTTGATGTTATTGCTATTGATACTGCACATGGTAACTCAAAAAATGTCATTGATGCTGTTATAGACACGAGGAGAAATTTCCCTAACATACAGTTGATAGCTGGTAATATTGCTACTTCTGATGCAGCTGAAAGGCTTGCTAAAGCTGGTGTTAACGGAATTAAAGTTGGGATAGGACCAGGTTCAATATGCACTACAAGAATTGTTACTGGTGTAGGAGTTCCTCAGATAACTGCTATTATTGATTGTTCAAAAGTTGCAAAAAAATATGGTATTTCAATTATTGCAGATGGTGGGATTAAATATTCTGGTGATATGGTCAAAGGTATTGCTGCTGGAGCTGATACAATAATGATAGGGAGTTTGTTTGCAGGGGTTGAGGAGGCACCGGGTGAGAAGGTGCTTTTCCAGGGTAGAACCTACAAAATCTACAGAGGTATGGGTTCATTGGGTGCAATGTTAAGAGGTAGTAAAGACAGATATTTCCAATGTGGTATTGAAGAGGAGAGTAAGTTTGTCCCTGAGGGGATAGAGGGTAAAGTTCCATACAGAGGTGAATTGTCGGAGACTATCTACCAGCTAATTGGCGGTCTTAAAGCTGGAATGGGCTATACAGGGGCAAAAGATATAAAAGAGTTAAAAGAGAAGAGTAGATTTGTCAAGATAACAAATGCAGGGTTAAAAGAGAGTCATGTTCATAATGTTATAATTACTAAGGAAGCCCCCAACTATAAACTTGATATATGAATATTATAAAAATTTTTAAAAAATATAAAAAATAGTTGCTTTTTTTATTTTTTTAAGTTAACCGTAATTCTGCTCATTGTAATATCATAATTTATTTTCTGGGTCCAAGAAATTGGTTAATAGGGAATGCCGTTAATTCGGCAGCGGGCCCGCCACTGTAAGTAGCGTTAAGCTTTCTCATTATCCCACTGTAGATTTTTTCTATGGGAAGGGGAGAAAGTTTGCTACAAGTCAGGAGACCTACCCGGAAAATTTGTATTGCTTAAGACTTCGAGGCTAAAGGTCAGGCAGTAAAAAGATCATATTTTCTCTATTCAGGATATTTTTCTGAATTCAATTATTCTCTTTTTATGCCACTCATTTTTTAACCTCTGAGTTCAATCTAACATTTTCTTTATTTAAGCATTACAAATTAAATTATTTTATTACTTTCAACTATTATAGTTATTCAAAATAGTTGGTTTAAGTATTTTATTGTTTCTAATAATTTATCAAATAAGGGGGTGTTGATAATGAAAGAGGGTAAAGTTATATTTATAGATAATATAGAATCTTTAGGAAACATTGATTTTGAGAAGTTAAAGAGTAGTTATTCAGAGAAAGATATTTATGTTGAGTTTGCTGTCGAAAATAAGATTTTAGGATTCTATTCGATACCAGAAGCAATCCTTAATTTGGTTCAGAGAGGTGTGAAGAGAGTCTCTGCTTTTCCATTTTCACTTGGAGAGAGTTATGAAGTCCCTTTGTATTGGGGGACTTATTAATGAGTTGTAAAGCCTGTTAAGTTGTGAAGATAGATGGCGTTGCCCACCATCTATCTGTTTGTTACTCATTTTCCCTCATTAAGATTGGAGTGGTTTCTGCCCTAAACCACTCCAATCTCCTTTATTGAATTCTCATCATTTTTAATACCACAATAAATTAAATTTTAAAATAGAAAATTATCCAAATGAAGCAGATACGAAAAAGTCTTACAGTAAGATATTCAAAAATACTCCTCTGTTCCTCATTTAGATGGATATATCTATTTTTATTTCTCGAAATAAAACCTTTCTTGACAAAATGCTCAAATAAGTTGTAACAAAGTTTGATTCACTATCGTCATCATCTATTAGGAGTTAAATGGGCAAAATAATAGGTAATATAAAATTCCTTGATAAAGAGAGAGAGGATAAACTTCAAAATATTATTAAAAGAGGGGTTTCTGCTCAATCATTTTTACCCTTCTCACTTATTAATACTGTATCTAAAATATCGAGAGATATTTATAAGCAGATTGGATTAATAATAGACCGTAAGGGTAATATCCAATATATTGTAATAGGCAATGAAAGAGAGATTCTCTGGCCCACCTTGTATCAATTTCATTTGAATAGGAGTAACCTCAGGGGAGTTATGGCTATTCATACTCACCTTCACAACCATGGGATTGATAATGAAGATTTTACAGATCTTGCCTACCTTAGGCTCGATATGATAGGTGTTATTAATGTTTCAGATTCAGGAGAGCCTGCTTTAGTTGAATTTGCTACGATCAAGATAGAGGATGGAAAATTTAAAAGTAAAATTATCTATTCAGGCTCACTTACTAATCTTAATATTGATTACAAATCAGAAGTAGAAAACCTTGAATATTCAATAAATCAAAACAAAATTAATCAAAATAATTTTAACAGTAATGAAAAAGTTTTGTTGGTTAATGCCTCAAAATCTTCAAAATATTTGTTGACAGAAGAGATAGAGGAGTTAAATGAGCTGGCAAAAGCTGCTGATTATCAAGTTGTAGATACAGTTATCCAGAGGATTAATAGAGTTGATAGCTCATTTTTGATAGGGAAAGGTAAACTTAAAGAGCTTATAATAAGGAGTATTGAAAAGGGTGCTGACAAAATTATCTTCTATTCAGATCTTACTCCTGTTCAAGCTAAAAATATTGCATCATTTGTTGATATTGAAGTTATTGATAGGACTACACTTATTCTCAATATATTTGCAAAGAGGGCATTTTCAAAAGATGGAAAGCTTAAAGTAGAACTTGCAAAGCTAAAATATCTCTTGCCTCGTGTAGTTGACAAAGCTGAAGCACTTTCAAGGATACGTGGTGGAATAGGTATAAAGGGACCTGGTGAAAAAATTGCTGATGTTGAAAGGAGAAGGATAAGGGATAGAATTAAAGGTATTGAGAATGAGCTTAAAAGTTTTGAAAAGATGAGAGAGATCAGAAGACGGAGAAGATTAAGAAATAGTATCCCTTTAGTTTCAATTGTTGGTTATACAAATTCAGGTAAATCGACACTTTTAAATACTATTACCAATAGTGAGCTATTTGTCGAAAATCTCTATTTCGCAACACTTGATGCTTTTAGTAGAAGATTTAGGATTAGTCCAAATATTGAAATAGTCTTAAATGATACTGTCGGATTTATCAAAAATCTCCCTAAGGATATTCTTGGTGCTTTTAAATCCACATTAGAGGAGTTAAATTATTCAGATTTGCTTATCCATCTTGTTGATCTATCTGATGAAAATTTTCAATCTTATATTGAGGAGGTTGATAAGATTTTAACAGATATTGGAGCATCTCAAATTGAGCAGATTCTTGTTTTTAACAAAATAGACAAATTAGATAAAGATATTTATGAAGAGTTGAGTAATAGGCATCAGGGGATTTTTATCTCTGCTAAAGATTTCAAATCAACCAAGCCTCTTATAGATTATTTGAATTACTTTTTTACCCATAAAGCAAAGGATGGTAAAGATTTTGGAGCAAGCAGTTTTTATTGATAGAGATGGGACATTAATTGAAGAGGTTAATTACCTCTCTTCACTTTCACAAGTGAAGATATACCCTTTTTCGTTTGATGCTGTTAAGATTCTTAATGCTTTGGATTATAAAGTTATTATTGTAAGTAACCAATCGGGAGTTGGAAGAGGATATTTTACTGAAGATTTTGTGAAAAAGACAAACAGATATATCATTGATGAGTTTGCAAAAAATGGTGCTCTGATAGATGATTCATTTTTTTGCCCTCATTTACCTTCTGATAATTGTTCTTGTAGGAAACCTAAATCTTTAATGTTTATTAATGCTAAAAAAATTTATAATATTGATCTAACTAAAAGTTTTATGATTGGTGATAATATTACAGATTCTGAAGCTGCAAAGGGTGTGGGTGCTTTTCCTATACATGTGCTTACGGGTCATGGGTATGATAGCCCACCTATAGATGTTGTTGTTACTTCAAATATATATACCGCTTCACTTCTTATCAGGAATATATTCACTAATTAAAAATTCTTTAAACTTAATAGCTGCTGGTGAAGTGGAGAATTGATTGGAGGTTAGTATAAAAAAATCTCTTCTAATAGGTGTGATATTTTCAATATTTACGATTTTGAAAATCTTTTTGTCCAGCTCATCAGCAACGGATATTTTACTCATAAACCCCAATCCCAATCCTGTTTTTAATATTTGCTTTAATCCATTTAATGTTGCTACCTGAAGCATAATGTTGGTTTTAGTGAAATCAAAGTTACTTTTCTCTAAATGTTTCTTTACTGAAAAGAGAGTCCCCGAACTATCCTCTCTTATGACCAATGGGATATTGTAAAGCTCATTAAGAGTTATTTTATCTTTAAAATTTTTGTTACTATTTATTAGAACTATCTCATCTGAAAAAAATTTTTGAAAGTTAAGATTTTTGGAGTCTGTTTTTGAGCCAACAAAACCTATATCTATAAGCCCTTTTTCAATGTCATCAATTATTTTGAAAGTATCTTTTATTGTAAATTTTATACTTATCTCTGGAAAATTTCTCTTATAATTTGAAATTATGCTCGGTAGGATATACTCTCCAGGTAGAGTGCTTGTGCCTATTGTAAGCTCCCCCGATTTGAGACCTTTGTAATCGTTAATCAGAGAATCTATCAGAGAGACTTGATTTATTACCTTTTTTGCCTGATGATAAAAAATCTCACCTGCTTTTGTAAGGGAGAACTTTTTGGTGGATCTATTGATAAGGTCGATGTTGAAATGTTTCTCTAATTGGGTGATTTGTGAACTTATGCTGGGCTGTGTGACGAAAAAATCTTCTGCTGTTTTGGTAAAACTTTTATTTTCAACTAATTTGCAATAAATTTGTATCCATTTTAGAAGCATTAATAACCCCTTTTAAAGAGTGCATTATTTTTTAAAAAATAATTAATACATTAAAATATCTAAATAATCAAATAAAATGACGCTTCATAAAATCTAATCTTGGTTTGATCTCTTTCATCTAATTTTAAAATTTATCTTTCCGCTTGAAATCTTATTTAAAGTAGAATAATTTCTGAAATAGTTCAAATATTTTAAAATTTGAAAGAGTGAATATCTAAGTTTCTGATTTAAAATGTTTATATTGATATTTTTTTATCTTTATGGCAGTATTATTCAAAAATCATAATTTTTTACAAGGATCTTATTATTATGAAAATTATTTTTATACATGGTCTTGAAAGTTCAGGTTCAGGGTATAAAGGGAGATTTCTTAGAAAAATTTTTCCAGATATATTAACTCCTGATTTTAATGGGACGCTTGACGAGAGGATGTCTCTTCTTAACAATCTATTAGATAGTGCTGAAGATGTTTTTATAATAGGCTCAAGTTTTGGTGGAGTGATGGGCACACTCTTTGCATTATCAAAAGATAATAGTATAAAAAAGCTCCTCCTCTTTGCTCCTGCATTAAATTATTTCCCTGAGCTATTTGATGGTAAAGTTGTAGATACACCGACTACTATTTATCAGGGGAGAAGAGATGAAGTTGTTCCTATTAAAGATGTTAGAACTATATCGGAGAGATTATTCAGTAATCTTACATTTAATGAAGTTGACGATGACCATCTGCTTCATAATACTTTTAACTTTATTAATTGGGTAGATTTTTATGAATAAATTTGAAGATTTGATAAAAGCTAAGATACTGATATTTTCCTTTCTCTTTGCCGTAATATTTTTTATTATCCTGATATATTTCAGCATCAAAAATTATCATCTTATATCTGACCAAATTTACTCCACTATAAACAATTACTACAAAAACAAAATATCTTCAGGCAGCAAAGAGAGGATTGACTTTATTCTCAAGGAGATTGACCATAATCAGAAAAATATCAATATCTTTGCACAAAAAGAGCTTGAAGATCGAGTCAACGAGATTGTCAAAATATCTTCTAATATATACAATAATCTGCAAGGTAGAGCTTCCAAAGAGGAGATCAAAAAAATTATCTTTGAAATAATTGCTGATATTAATACTGATAAAGACAACTATATTTTTGTCATAGATTCAAGTGGTATTATCCAATATCATCCTACCTTAATTAAGGGGACAAATAGTTACGATTTTAAAGATATAAAAGGGAAGTCTTTTGTCCATGAGATAATTGAAAAATCTAAAAAAAGTGGTCAAGGTTTTGTAGAATACTATTGGTATAAGCTTAATAGTCCTGACAAAAAGGAGTTAAAACTTATATTTTCAAAAATTTATGCCCCACTTGATATCATAATATGCAAAGGATACTACTACTCTGACATCCTTGATACTTTAAACAAGAAAATAGTAAACATTGTTAATAGCTCACCATACTTTAATTCTAATCATGTAACTACAAGTATTTATAGTGTAAAGAGTGAAGGTAAGATAGAGCTACTTACTGATACTAATATTGATTTTGTTACAGATTCAGTGCTACAAAATTTAGAAAATCTTGACAATATTCCTATTTTAAGATTTGACACAAAGGATAACAGCCTTATTACATTTTATAATATTAAATTTTTAAAATGGGTTGTAGTTGTAAAGGATAAAAATTCTTTCTTTTCTGTTGTAGAAGCTGAACGGAGTAAAATTATTAATTTTTTCTATAACAACAATAACAAATTTTTTATTTTAATTTTTATAATCTTTCTTATTTTTGGGTTTATAGGTTACTATTTTACAAATATTACTGTTAAAAATATAAAATATTTCAGAGAGAGCCTCGAGCAGAAAGAGAAATTTCATCGCAAATTGATTAATACACTACCAATTCCAATATTTATAAAGCGTCTTAGTGGAGATTATATTGATTGTAATGATGAATTTTCCAAATTTTTTGGTATGCAGATAGATGATTTAAAAAAATATAAAGAGGAAGGGACTTTAAATGAGATTGATATTCTTACTAAAATAATTCAAGCTGACATATTATTAGACAAGATTAATATTACAGATGGACTTATAAAAGTAACAGAGCTCGAAATGTCTAATGTAGACGGTGAGCTTAAAGATATAATTTTATACAAATCTTACTATCAAGGTGTTAAAGGTGAAACCGAAGGTATAATAGGTGTTATGTTTGATATTACAAAACAGAAAGAGCTTGAAAAGAGTCTCACCCTACTTTCATACAATGATCCCCTTACAAATATTTTTAACAAAAGGTATTTTGATAAATTTATAAAATCTGAATTTGATAAATTTAAGAGATACAATATTCCATTTTCTCTGATATCTTTTGATATCGATAAATTTAAAAATATCAATGATAATTATGGTCATCCTTTTGGTGACATTATATTAAAAGAGCTTACATCAGTTATTCTTCAAAATATAAGAGTTACTGATGTCTTAGCAAGGGTTGGTGGAGAGGAGTTTGCAATAATTGTATCAAATCCCGATTTTAATGAAGTTCTTCTTTTTGCTGAAAAGTTGAGAAGAGAAGTTGAAGAGCACAATTTTTGCAATAATTTTAAAATTACTATAAGTTTAGGTGTTACAAAGATAATAGAGTCTGATACAGTAGATACTCTAATAAAAAGGGTTGATGAAGCTCTCTATAATGCTAAAAATATGGGGAGAAATAGGGTAGAGAGCCTTATTGGCAAAGTGAGTGGGGATGATCAAAGAAGCACTTTTTTATGAAAATATTAATGATTACATCAGATGCAGATTGTGTGCCCACAACTGCAAAATAACTGCTAATCAAAGGGGTATATGTAATGTTCGTGAGAATATAGATAATCATCTACTTTCTTTAAATTATATGAGAATTGTTGCAGAAAATATAGATCCAATCGAAAAAAAACCTTTATACCATTTCCTGCCTTCTACATTCACATACTCAATAGCAGCAGCAGGGTGTAATTTTAGTTGTAAAAATTGTCAAAATTACTCGATTTCTCAGGTTTCTCAAATATTTGGAACACCCCTTACTGCTTCTGATATAGTCAAACGAACATTAGACAATCATTTACTTTCAATATCTTATACATACACTGAACCTACTATTTATTACGAAACAGCAAGAGAGATTGGTATATTAGCAAAGGAGAGTGGAGTTAAAAATATATTTGTTAGTAACGGTTTTATGGGTGAAATTGTAATTGATGACCTCTGTTGTTGGCTTGATGCTGCAAATATTGACTTAAAAAGTTTTAACGATGATTTCTACAAAAAAATATGTAATGGGAGATTAAAGCCTGTTTTGGAAAATATAGTTAGATTGAAGGAGAGGGGGATATGGGTTGAGATTACTACTCTGCTTATACCGGAGTTGAATGATTCTGAAAAGGAGATAAGAAGTATTGCAAAATTTATCAAAAGTGTTGATGAAGATATGCCTTGGCATATAAGTGCTTTCTATCCCACTTATAATATGTCTCTTGCTCTGCCTACACCTCCTGAAAAGGTAGAGGAAGCAAGAAGTATAGCTCTTAGTGAAGGTTTAAAATTTGTATATAGCGGGAATATCCGTAGCAAGCAAAGTAGTAATACTTACTGTCCCAACTGTATGTCACTTGTTATTCAACGAGTAGGGTATAGTGTGACACTCAATATAAAAGGGGATAGATGTAGCAATTGTGGTAAGATATTACCAGGAGTTTTTATAAATTAGATAGCAAAGAGTTTAATTATCCAATTTTGAAAGTTGAAAAATTATAGAGCTATCTGTAAATTTTTGATCCACTTTGTAAAATTTGATGTTGGAGGGGTTATCGATTAAGTGGGTAAAGTTTAAATTATTTTCCTCCACTCAAAATTAGTCCCCAATATCTAATTCTTCCCCTTTATTGTTATACAATTGACTTTACAAAAAATCTTTCATTAGAATTTTTAATTTTTTAAAACAGGTGCTTCTTATCTGTGAGACTCTTGATTCTGTTATATCAAGTATAAGTCCTATCTCTGCAAGATTCAGCTCATCATAGTAGTATAGTGATAAAACTAACTGCTCCTGTTCGTCAAGCTTTTTTATGGCTTCTGTAAGGGCTACCTTTAGATCGTTTTTTACTGTCCATTCAAATGGATCGTAAGGGTTTTTTGATTGTTGCACAAAAGGTTCTATATCTGCAAATGATAACAGCTGAGACTCAGATACATTCTTAAGAGCTTCAAAAACTTCATCAAGAGTCATTCCGAGCTGCTCTGCTATTTCCTCCTCTGTAGGCTCCCTCATCAGCTCTGTTGAGAGTTTTTTGACTACATTTTGGACTCTTTTGACATTGTCTCTCATATATCGTGGGAGCCAATCCTCTTTTCGAAGTTCATCTATTATTGAACCCTTTATTCTATACTCAGCATAAGTTTCAAACTTGTTGTTTTTTAGGGGATCAAATTTCTGAGCAGCATCTATTAATCCTAAAACTCCGATTTGTACCAGATCCTCTATCTCAAGATTACTACCTGCATTTGCAAATTTTCTGAAAAAATTATATGCAATCTGCTTTACCTTAGGTAGCATTGAATTTATCAGTTCGTCTCTATTAACATAAGGGTTCACTAATAGCCTCTAAAATTAAAGATTAAAAATTTTATTCCAGAAAAACTGAATATTACCTTTTGAATTTGTTTTGAAATCTATATTATTGATTTTGTTGACTATGTCATTGATTGATGAGTAAGTAGGGCTGTTTGGCTGTAATTCGAGCAGAAGCTTCTGCTTCTTTACAGCCATTGGAAAATTGGGGTCAGATGGTATATACCCTAAATAATTTAATGATACATCCACACCAAGATATTTGTCAACTACAAGACTCAATGTTTTAAATACCTGCATAGATTCATTTTTTGATTTTGAGTTGTTAATAATGAGGTTAAATCGTTTCTCTTTATACTCTTTGTAAAGAACTTTCATTAATGCATAGGCATCTGTAATGCTTGTAGGCTCAGGAGTCGCTATAACAATAATCTCTTGTGCTGCTGTGCAAAAGTAAGTTACATTTTTTGCAATTCCAGCTCCTGTATCTATCATGAAATAATCAAAATTATCTTGTAGATTTGTGAGCTGCTCTATAAGAATATTTTTTTCATAATCGTTAATATCTGTAGTCTTCTGAATACCTGATGCTGCAGGAATAATCTTGATTCCACCTGGTCCAGATACTATTATCTGGTCAATAGTTTTCTCCCCTTTTAGTAGGTGGGATATATTGAATTTTGGGGATAATCCTAATAAAATATCTATATTACCCAGTCCAAGGTCTGCATCCATAAGCAGAACTTTATTCCCACTCTTTGCAAGAAGATAAGCAATATTTGTAATGATATTTGTCTTACCTACGCCACCTTTGCCACTTGTAACTGCAATTACTTTTGTAGTGTGTGGAGCAGAGGTTATGTTTCTTAATGTTGATGCCTGATCCATAAATTCTCCTTTCATTAATGCTATGAATAGTCAAGTAAATAATTTATTAGTTTATCTTTGCTTGCAATTTCAAGGTCTTCAGGGACTTTTTGACCTATTCCAAAGTAAGATAGAGGTTTCTCTGTCTCAAATGCTTTATTAAAAATATTCCCATAAGTTGAACTTTCGTCGAGTTTAGTGAATAGTAGTGTGGTAAAAGGAACAACTGAAAATCTTGAGATAATATCGTCTAAATCTCTGTTTTTAGTAGTTGCACTAAGGACAAGGTTTATCTCCATTGGAAAGTTGAAATAATCTTTTATCTTTTGGATATGAAAAGTGTCTCTCTGAGACCTTCCTGCGGTATCAACTAATATATAGTTGTAGTCTGAAAAAGAGTTTAATTTATCTTTAAAATCTTTATTCTCATTAACTACTACAACAGGTGTTTTAAGAATTTCTGCGTATGTTTTAAGCTGTTCAACAGCAGCAATTCTGTAAGTATCAAATGTAAACAGAGCAGTTTTCTTCTTTTCGATAAGTCTGTATTTTGCTGCAATTTTAGCAAGAGTGGTAGTTTTCCCAACACCTGTTGGCCCTATGAATGATATTATTTTGGGAGTTTTATCTCCTTGATTAGTGGGTGGCTCGTAAGTTTTTATTTTACTCCTCATCTTAATTTTTAAAATATTTTTTAGCCGTTCAGAATTAATATTTGAGATGTTGCCTATTTCAAAAGCTATATTTTCTATTAGTTTGTATGCGATACTCTCATTGACCTCTTGCATCACCATATCTTCATAAAGTGATATAAGTTTTGAGTCAAGTGAATCAATAGGATAAATCCCTGAATGTTTCATAATCGTTGATAACATCTTTTTTAACTGTGGGAGCTCTCTATTAATTTCATTCCTCTCTGAAATATAATTTTCGAGAAGTTTCTTTATTGATTCAAGCTCATTTGAAAATTCAGATACATTCTCTATGTATGGTGTCATTTTTATGAAATTTTTTGATTTGTTAAGGTTGTTGTAGGAACCTCGCTCGTAAGTATCCTGATTGTCAATAGCTGCTTCTATTTCTACCCAATCTCTTCCAAAAATACCGAAACTGTCAGATTTTTGAATTTTTTTAGTTTTTAAGATAACAGCGTCATTACCAAATTCACATTTTACCATCTTTAAAGCTTCATCCATTGTAGGAGCTTGAAATTTTCTGACTTTCATTCTTTCTCTCCATTGTGATTTTTTAGTTGTGTAAATAATCTAAAGTAAAAGTGTCTATTTTTCATCAATTACACCAACTGATTCTATGTTTGTAGATGGAACAATTTCGTTATGTGATAAAACATTTACCCTCTTTATATATTTTTCTAATAAAACTCTAAGGTGATATCGTGTTATTGGAGCTGTAAGGATAATTGTTTGAGCTCCAAGTATTTGAAATTTCTCACTGAGCTGGTTTACTTTCCTTATTATCTTATTTGCTATTACTGGATCAAGTGTGAGGAAAGCACCATGTTCTGTCCTATGTATTGCATTTGCGATCATATCTTCAAGCTGTGGTGATATTGTAGCTATTCTTAAAATATTATCTTCACCTACAAAAAGTTTGGTAATTGTTCTAAAAAGAGCTTGCCTTACATACTCTGTGAGGATATCAGTCTCCTTTGTTATGGAAGCATAATCTGCAAGAGTTTCGAGGATAGTTTGGATGTCTCTTATAGGAATCTGCTCTCTAAGAAGGTTCTGGAATATTTTCTGAACTTTCCCTATTGATAATAAATTTGGAATGAGCTCTTCTACTAATTTAGGGTAATTGCTCTTTGCAGAATCAAGGATATTCTGTATCTCTTGTCTGGTCAAGAGTTCGTAACAGTGATCTTTTATAACCTCTGTTATGTGAGTTACTACTACTGTGGTAATATCAACCACAGTATAACCTGCAACTTGTGCTCTTTCACGAACGCTATCTTTTATCCATATAGCAGGAAGTCCAAATGCTGGTTCGACTGTTTTTATGCCGGGGACTTCTTCAGTAACTGTCCCTGGATTCATTGCAAGGTAGTGGTTTGTCATGACTTCACCCTTTGCGATACTGTTCCCTTTTATTAAAATTGCATATTCATTCGGTTTTAATTGTAGATTATCCCTTATTCTGACAGATGGTATAACAAATCCTGCCTCAAGTGCAAATTGTTTTCTGAGAGATTTGATCCTCTCTATAAGTTCTCCATTTTGAGAGGTATCAACAATAGAGATTAGACCATATCCGACTTCAAGTTCTATAATATCTATAGGTGGAAGTGTATCAACCACATCCTGCTGTTTTTTAAGTTTTTTAGATTTTTCATCTTCATCTTTTTGAATATCTTTAGAAACTTTCCCTAATAATTTGTCTGAAAAATATGCTGCAAAACCTGCTGCTATTGCAAGTATCATAAATGGGAGTTTAGGTAATCCCGGTATAAGTGAAAACATTGTAAGAGTGAATGCTGCAATTCCAGTTGCTCTTGGGTAGCCAAGAAATTGTCCACCTATTTCAGCGCCCAAACTCTCTTTCGATGCAGCTCGTGAAACCAATATACCTGTTGCAAGTGAGATAGTTATTGATGGTATCTGAGCAACAAGACCATCACCAATGGTAAGTATGGTGTATGTTTTTAATGCTTCTAAAAGTGGCATACCTTGTAGAGCACCAATAATAAAGCCACCTATTATATTTATAAAAGTTATGAGAAGCCCTGCTTGAGCATCCCCACTTACGAATTTTGATGCACCATCCATTGCTCCGAAAAAATCAGCCTCTCTTCGTATTGCCTCTCTTCTCTCTTTAGCTTCATCCTCTGTTATGGTGCCTGCATTTAGGTCAGCATCGATACTCATCTGTTTACCGGGCATAGCATCCAATGTAAATCTTGCAGCTACTTCTGAAATTCTGGTTGCACCACTTGTTATAACTCTTATGTTTATCAATACGAGTATTGCAAATATAACACCTCCAACTACATAGTTCCCACCGACAACAAATTCACCAAATGCCTGTATTACTTTACCAGCAGAACTAATCCCCTCTGTCCCATTGAGGAGTATAAGTCTTGTTGAGGAAACATTAAGTGAAAGTCTAAATATTGTTGTGATTAGGAGAAGAGATGGAAAAACACTGAAGTCAAGAGTCTGTGGAACATACATTACAATTAGGAGTATCATTATAGCCATTGTAAGATTGAGTGATAAAGCGATATCAAGAATATATGTAGGTAGTGGAATAATTATAAGTGCAATTGATAATATAACTACCATAGAGAGTATTACATCTTTGTTTTTGAGTATGCTGTTAATGTCCATTTTTTTTAATGCAGCTTCTGCCATTTTTACCTCTCTATTTTTTTTTATTGAATGCAAATAATATGCCATTGATATGTAAAAGTAGTTGGCTTTAAGATTATTTTATAAATTGATTTAAATTCAATTTTAATAATGTTTTAGAAGTTAGGTAGAATTATATTTAAAGTAATCTTACTCATAGTCGATTCCACTATTTAAAATGTAAAGTTAGAGAATTAATATTAAATGAAGATTCTGTGTTATAGATGCTTTGAAAGTAAAAGGAGCTATATCTTATTTTTAAGTTTGTATACATAGGCCAGAACCTCAGCTACAGCTTTATAAAAATTTTCAGGGATAGAATCACCTATTTCAACAAGTTTGAATAAAGCTCTTGTAAGTGGTTTATTTTCAATTATAGGGACTCCATGCTCCTCAGCTATTTTTTTTATCCTCTCTGCGACAAATCCGGCACCCTTTGCAACAACTTTGGGTGCGTCCATTGTAGTTTTATCGTAATGAAGAGCTATTGCAAGGTGAGTAGGGTTTGTAATTACTACATCAGCTTTAGGAATCTGTTTGAACATACGCCTCATTGCAAGCTCCATCTGTTTGGTTTTTATTTTGCTTTTTACTTCAGGGTCCCCTTCAGCCTGTCTTCGCTCATCTTTTACCTCCTCTTTAGTCATTTTGATACTCTCTTCAAATTCATGCTTCTGATAAAGATAATCTAATATTCCGAGAGGAAGAAAGATAATAATAACTTTAAAGAATATTCTATAAGTAAGATTAGCAGTATATGAGAAAGAATCAAATAAAGGCTGGTCCATTAGTGGGAGAATATTTTCAATTTCATCTTTGAGAACATTGTAGATAGGCCAACCAATTATGATCATTTTAATAATAGATTTTAATAAAGTGATTAAGCTCTCTTTTGAAAAAAATCTTGGGAGTCCTCTAAAAAGTTTTGATAATTTTGGTTGTATTGGATTGTAGGTAACATGCCATCCTACCTGAGCTATATTTACAAGTAATCCTATTGAAAAAATTATTATCAACCATGGTGCAAGAGTAATTAGTATCTCTTTCATAACTAAAAGGAGAAGTGAATAGATATTTGCTTGGTTCATATTTTTAAGTAGATTATCTGAGAAACCCCACCTGAAGATGTCAAATAAATGACGGAATACATAGTTTGAGAAGAAGTAGAAGTTGATAATAATAGCTACAAAAATTGCACTATTTGTGAGCTCTTCACTCCTTGCTACCTGCCCCTCATTACGAACCCTATCCCGCTGTTTCCGAGTTGCAGGTTCTGTCCGTCTTGGATCTTTTGGCATATAGAACCCTTTTTATGAATTTATTTGTTATAAAAGCAATAATATGACCAAATTTTATCTTACCTTTCCAATTTAAAATAAAATTTTTAGACACTATCTGTTAAAATTATTTATTGTAAGAGATTGTATATTTATGTTAGAGCATTAATAGTTTTTATGCTTATATTAAAATTCAATATTCGAAAGGATTTAATATGATGGTTGAAGATACCTTGTTTCAAGAATTTAAAGATAAAGCAGTAAAAGAGGTTATTGAGCTTGTATATATTGGAGTGGGCTATACTGCTTTACTCCTTGAGAGTGGAAGTATTGGGATAGCATATTCATACTTTGATTCTAAAAAAGGTTGCTCTCTTTTAGACATGGAAGTTGATTATGAAAAGAAAACAGGAGAAAAACTCCTTGAGAAAATTTACAGCAATATTCCCTTTGAAAGGACAGTTGCACTTGCTCTGATAAATGCTTTGAATAATGAATTTGCATTGAAACTTGAAGTTGATAGAGACAACTCTAAACTTTTTGAGCTTCTCGATATTTACAGTAGTAAAAAGATTGCAATGGTTGGATTTTTTGCTCCTATAGTAAATAAAATTTCAGCTTCAAACTCTGAAATAAAAATTATTGATGAAAGTCGAGAGATAGAGGATAAAGATTTTTTTAATTACCTTAATATTGCTGATTCACTTATTTTAACTTCAACATCTATATTAAATGGTAGTTTTAACTCAATTATAGAGAAAGTTAAAGATTCTAAAGTAAAAGTCATTCTGATAGGACCATCTACCCCGATGGTGAAAAAACTTATTGATAATTATGGTATATCTATGCTTGCAGGGTCAGCTCCAAGAGAGGGCGAAGGTGTATTAAAAGCTGTAAGACATGGCAAAGGGACACCAATAATAGGTAAATACTGCAAAAAGGTCTATATGTCTAAATATTAAAAAAATTATTTTTTGAGAAGTAGTATAGATAGATATTTTTGGATGCTGTCATCCTGAAGCTCACTGCTTGAGATATCAAAATTAATTTCTTGGTTTGGGAGGCATATATTTTTCATATGTATGATTTTGGAGAATTTTTTACTTTTGATGAAATTCACAATTTCAGAAGATTTTTTAGGGATTTTCATTAATACGAGAGAATTGGAATTTTCATATAATGAATTGAATCTCTCTTTAGAGAAGTGTGTCATTGGATAGATGGTAAGAACTTCATCCTCCTCTACGAGTGATGTAGATGTATTGGCTGCAAGAGATGAAAATGATGTTATTCCGGGAATAGTTTCAAATGAGAGGTTGCTTATAGCTTTTCTAAGTTTGTCAAGTATATAGCTGTAAGTGCTGTAAAGAGTAGTATCACCCAATGTTACAAAGACAACATCAAGTCCTTTATTAATGTCTATTTTTATCTCTTCTATAACTTTATCTCGATGGCTGTCAAGAATATCTGATTTGTAAGACATTGAAAATATAGCAGGTTTGATCAATGAATCTTTGATGTAAGGTTTGATAGTATTGTAAGCAATACTCTTTTCTATTGTATCTTTTGTTGGAACATATATTACATCAGCGTCAGATATAAGCTGTGCACCTTTGACTGTAACGAGATCAGGACAACCTGGTCCTATCCCAACTCCAAAGAATTTACCTTTTTTCATATTTCCCTTTCTATTTTGGGTTAAAATATAATTTTACAGAAATAATGAATGATTAATAAAAATGGTAGGTTAATTTCATATTAAAATAGAAGATTATTGTCAATTAATTTCTTTTTCAAGTTTATCTGTAATTCAATTTGAAGGTTTAAAATTTAAATTATAATTAAATTAAACGCTTGTTTTTTTGGCAAAAAAAGAGAGGAGAAATCTCAAGAATATGCTTCAAGGCTGAAAAATAGAAAAGATAAAAACAAAAAGAAAAATTAAAAATAGAAAAAGAAGGAAGGGAAAAACAAAATCCAAAAGAACAACCACCCCGTCCAGCTTCGCTGTCCACCCCTTGAGTAGAGGGGAATTCTCCGTCACCTAAC
>DYJV01000035.1 GCA_020722945.1 Candidatus Methylomirabilis sp.
GCGTCTATTAGCGTTCATTAGTGGTTTCACTATTCATCATCTTTTAAATCTTCTTTTGGCATTACCTTTTTTCAATGTATGGGACCAACTATTCTGACATATTGGGGTAGCTTTTCTATTACAATCTGCCAGATTTTAAGATTCCATAAATCAACCAAAGACCCAAAATAGAGGCAAATATCAAACCTGCA
Source organism: Candidatus Methylomirabilis sp. (assembly GCA_020722945.1). Taxonomy (GTDB): domain Bacteria; phylum DYJV01; class DYJV01; order DYJV01; family DYJV01; genus DYJV01. The sequence goes on from DYJV01000035.1 coordinate 192, forward strand.
ACTCCAAATATAGACAATCCTCTGATACTTGGACCAAGTTCTGATTTTATAATAAAAGATGAAGCGATAACTATTGCAGATATTATGATACCAAAAGTTAATCTATTTGCGGATTTATCTATCTCTTTTGTAAATTCATCAAGACCTTTGTGGTAAAATTTTATTTCAAGATTACTTTTAACAAGCTGTTTCAATGCTTCTGAAAAATTATTTGGGATGTCTTGGAGAAGCTCATTTATATTCTGAATATTTTTAGTTGCTCTTTTTTTCAATGAATGAAAATTATTCTCATTTTTTATGACTTCTTTTACAATCTCTTTCCCATTGTCAAAAACATTAAATTCAGGATACATCTTTTTTGAGATAGATTCTATGGTCAGCATCGCTTTATCAAGAAGAACATAATCTACAATAAGTGTAATATTATGCCTCCTTAAAATCCTGAGCATCTCTTTTAGAACCATACCAACATCAAAATTTTTCAACTTAACATTGTAGTAACTTTCAATAAAATCAAGGAGTTCTTTTTTAAATTTGGTCATGTTGCTGATATAAAAATCGTTACTCATTTTGGAGAGAATTTTGATTATCTCATCAATATCTTTATCTGAAATTGCAAATATAAGCTTGCTGATAAAAGCCCTCATTTCACCTGTCAATCGCCCCATCATTCCAAAATCTACATAAGCTAACCTTCCATCATCAAGTATAAATATATTTCCGGGGTGAGGGTCAGCATGGAAAAAACCGTAAACAAGAATCTGCTCTATAACTTTTTTACTCCATTTAATTGTAAGCTCTTTTAAGTCTATCCCTTTACTGCAAAGCTCATCTAAATTTGTAATCTTGGTTCCTTTGATATACTCTATTACCAAATAATTTTTGTTACAAAACTCTTCATAGACCTCAGGAACATATATAAATTCATCCCCATCAAATATCTGCTTAAAATTTCTCATATTTTGACGTTCATGATAAAAATCTATCTCCTTTGTAATTATATCTTCAAACTCCTCTACAAGATTGAGTGGCCTAAAGTTTCTCGTTTCGGGGATATATGTTTCAAGAAGTATTGCAAGATGCTTCAAAAGTAGGATATCAGTTTCTATAATTTCATCAATCTGTGGTTTCTTTATTTTGATAACCACTTCCCGATTATCCTTTAATCTTGCAAAATGAACTTGTGCAATGGATGCTGATGCAAGCGGCTTTTCATCTATATAGGAAAAATCATCTTGAAGGAGACTTTTAATCTGATTAAATGGGAGATTGTCAGTTTTGTCTTGAAGAGTTTCCAGCTCAGTTATCCATTCATCATTAAAAAGGTCTTCCCTTGTGCTAAGGACTTGACCAAGTTTTATGAAGGTAGGACCAAGCTCTTTAAGAGCAAGTGTGAATCTTTTGGCATTTGAAAGTGATTCGTAATTCTTTATCTCTTTTATTTTAAAGATATTTTTACTTAAATAAAAGTAGTAATCTATTTTAAGTTCTTTTAGTATCCCACCAAAACCATATTTAATAAGGACAGGGATTATCTGGTTTAATCTTTTTAATTTTTTGTATGTTTTAGCAATGCCAATTATATTCATAAAATATTAATCTTTACTTGCCAGCCTCTCTTCAAGTGCAGCAACTCTCTGTTCAACTCTTTCAAGATCACTTTTGGTTGCTAATCCTGATTTTTGAATAAATTTCTCCATCTGAATATCTATCTTCTTATCAAGATCAGATAGAAAATCTTTGTATCTATCCTTAAATTTGGAAAGGAGATCTCGCCCCTCTTTCTCTGTCATTTCACCTTTTGTAACAAATTTTTCGATATTCTCTCTAAACTTCTCCTCAGAAAGTGATATAAAGCCAATACCTGCCAAAAAAGTTTTCCTTAATAAATCTTCCATTTTGCCCCTCCAGATTTTTTATTTACAGTATAAAAAATTACTCATTATATCTAAAAATCAATGGCTCTGATATCTTATATTTTCAAGATGTTGGTGAAATTTCTAAAGATCTTAATATTGAATAGGGTGGGATATCAGAAAAATCCCCCTTAATTATAAATTTACTCATAGGTTGGACAAAATCAATAGCTTCACCCTCTAAATTGTAAATATTTTCAAATTTAAACTTCATATTGAAAAAATCTTTACTGATAATTTCACAATTATCACCTTTTAGAATCTTGTTCCTTGCTTCCACTACCATCTCATTGCCATTAACTTGAATAACCATACCTATAAATTTAAAGTTCCTTATATAACCAGATGATTCAAGGTTTTGCATACCAAGTGTGTTTCTACTTTCAAAAAAACCATTGGTGTAACTTCTATTGCTGACAGCATTAAGCTCTTGTAGCCATTCATCTTTGACTTTAAAAGTATCTTTACTCTGATAGTATGAATCTATCGCTTTTCTATAAACCCTTACAACATTCGCAAGGTAGTAAAGGCTCTTCATCCGACCTTCAATTTTCAAAGAATCTATCCCCATTGAAATAAGATCAGGGAGATAAAAAATACCGCATAAATCTTTTGAATTAAATATGTAAGCTCCCCTCTCATCTTCAAAGATAGGGAAATATTCATCAGGCCTCGTCTCCTCAGTAATAAAGTAGTTCCACCTGCACGGGTGGGTGCATTCACCTTTATTTGAGGCTCTTCCAGTTAGAAAATTGCTTAAAAGACATCTACCTGAAATAGACATACACATAGCACCATGTATAAAAACCTCAAGCTCAACATCGGAGCGTTCTCTGATACTTTTTATATCTGAAAGAGAGAGCTCCCTTGCAAGATTTACTCTCTTAACCCCTAAATTTTTCCAAAAATTAACAGAGAGATGGTTGCTGCTATTTGCCTGTGTGCTGAGATGAATCGGAATATTAGGAACAATTTGTTGAGATAAAGCCACTACTCCAGCATCAGAAACTATCAGAGCGTCAGGCTCTATATCCTTTAGAGATAGCAATAAATTATAAATTTCGTCAAGGTCATCTTCGTAAGGGTATATGTTTAGGGTGAGATAAATCTTTTTCCCTAATTTAGAGGCAAGCTCTTTTGCAAACTTAAGCTCTTCTGTGGTAAAATTACCTGAAAGATTTCTCAGGCTAAACTTTTTCCAGCCAAGATACGCTGCGTCTGCCCCATACTCAAAAGCTATCTTTAATTTTTCGATATTACCAGCAGGAGCTAATAACTCTATCATTAATCGTGAACTTTTTGGGCTATCTTTATTCCGATATCCTTTATGTAGTTTTCATAATCAATTCTCAAATTAAAAACATCTCTATTTTTGATGTCAGCTACTATCTTTTTCTGATAATTTGTGATGTCAGATAAAGTATCAGGATACTTAAAACAGAAATATCTGTATCTTAGGGTATGGTTGTTCATTTTGAGATTAATCTCAATAAGGTATTGGTTGGTGCAGTTTTTAATGAGGGTAGAGTTGAACTTGTCATACTCTTTGAAGAATTTGACAACTTCATTTTTCTCAATATATTTAGATTCGTTATCAATAAAACTTTCTAATTTGGATATATCTTTTTCCGCTGCTTCACAACTTGTCTTGCTCACACCAAGAGCTTCAACAACTGCTTTTACCTCAAAAGTATTTATTATATCCTCTTTTGAAAAAGATTTTACAACAGCACCCTTTCGTGGAATAATCTCGATAAACCCTTCACATTCAAGGAGTCTTATTGCTTCTCGTATCGGTGTGCGGCTGATTTGGAGCTCCTCTGAGAGCTTTGCTTCAGATACCTTCTCCCCTGCTTTTATCTCCCCTATGATAATTTTATCTCTAATAAAATCAATTATTCGGTTAGGCAAGACATTGTGGTCTATTGGTGATTGAAATACATTTTTCATATTAATCCTCTTTTATATAATAATTTTTAATTAGATCTATTCCAAGATTGGCATTCTTACTTATAGTTTGCTCAACTAAATTTATATCCCCTTTTTTAAGTGAATCTATAATATCCTGATGTTGCGCAATAACTTCATTAATAAAATTAGTGTGTTCAACCATGAGTCTAAATCTCATATACTTTTTGGTAAGTCTATCAAGTATCTCCATTAGGAGTAAATTCCCTGATAAATTAATTATTTTCTCATGGAATGAATTATGGATCTTGTTAAACTGCTCTGCCAATGCTTCCGAATCATCATTGCTTGACTGCTTGAATTTCTTTAATAAAGAGTTGAGGTGCTCCAACTCCTTTATATCATCTTGGCTGATATTTTTTAATGCAAGCTTACCAGCAAGTGATTCAAGTGCTCCTTTTATCTGATAAAATTCTATTACGGTCTGCTCCTTTATCTCAGTAATAGCAGCCCCTTTTCTTGGTATAATAGTAAGAAAACCTTCACTTTCAAGCCTCCTAAATGCTTCTCTTATCGGAGTTCTGCTGATACCATATTTTTTAGAAAGCTCAAGCTCTGTAACACGGTAGCCCGGCTTTAACTCTCTATTTAGTATAGATTTTCTTATTAATTTGTATATCTTATCCCGTAAAGGTAAATGGTTCTCGAGAAAATTATTCAAAATATCCCCCCAAAAAGAATGTCTTTTTGTATACAAAATTTCAAAGAAAAAAACAACTTAAAATTGTTTAATTAATATAAAAGAAATAACCATATTTAATTTGTTGTATTTATTATTAAGAATGTTATATTTACTTTTTTTATTTTTGGATAAAATTCTTTATTACATAATCTTTCTCTTCATTTATATTTCTTATATTCCCAAGCAACTTATTTTTAACTATACCTTCAAATATCTCTTTAAAGGTGTGCGACGGGGTTAATCCCATTTCAATTAGAGAGTCTCCATTCAAAATAGGCTTTATAAATCTTTCAGATATAAGAAACTTTATAACTTTATTCCTGACATCTTCACTGCTGTTCTTTGCCAGACTCAAAATTATACTCTCAGCTTTTTTATCCATCAAAAGTATATATAGTGCATATTTATCAATACTCTTTTCTGAAATAAGATGTTTTAGGATTATCTTTGATTCATCAATTATCTTTATCAGGGAGAGTGCTTCTTTGCTTGATAGAAAAAACTTCTCACAGATATCAATAATTTCCTCCCTGCTCATATTTTGTAAAAAAGCTGAAAAATAGAGGAAAGGGACAGATATAGATTCATTGGGGAATGTAATCTTATACCATTTTGCAAGTTCGTAGATACTATTAAGAAAATTTATAAATTTCTGATTAAAATTACATTTAGGGAATACCATTTTTAATAAATTATAGCTGTTGAGCTTTATCAAAATATCTATAACCTTATCCTCATTAAAGATAGCTTCAATTTCGTGAAATATCCTTGCCCCTGATACCGTATTAAGGAGATTGAGATTGTTAGCATTTTTTATTAAACTTTCTGTCTGTTTACCAATCTCAAACCCAAACCTCAAAGAGAACCTAAACGCCCTAAAAATTCTCGTAGGATCCTCAACAAAACTCAAATTATGAATAATCCTTATCTTCTTCTCTTTTATATCTTTGAGTCCACCAAAAAAATCTATCATCTGCCCAAAATGCTCTTTTGAAATATCTATTGCCATAGTGTTGATAGTAAAATCACGCCTATAAAGATCCATTTTAAGAGAACTCTTCTCCACTATTGGGAGACTACCAGGTTTCTTGTAATACTCAAGCCTTGCAGTTGCAATATCAAAACTGCTATTGTCATCAAAAAATATCTTTGCAGTTTTAAACTTTTCATAAGTTTTGATCTTGACTATTTCGGGTAGCTTCTGCTTTGCAAATTTGGCAAATTTAATTCCGTTACCCTCAATCACCAGATCAATATCAACAGTGTCTTTTTGGAGCATTATATCCCTCACAAAACCACCAACAACATAAATTTTGTAATTTTGTTCACCTGCAATCTCACCAAGTTTTTCAAGTTTTAATAATATATCTTCGCTAATCTGATTTTTAAGGAGGTTTTTTATATCTCGCTGAGTAGGGGATACTTGCACAAAATTATTTTTACTCTCTATTTCGTAAATTGTTTTCAACATATCAGTTCTTGTAATAACACCCACCAACCCACTCTCATCTACAACAGGTAGTAGTCTCTGGTTTTGCTTTAATATAATGTCTTTAACTACATCGATGTTATCATCAGGGGTTACTGTGTGAAACTCTTTAAGCATATACTCTGTAACAGGGAGCTCTTTAAGATTGTGATATATCGATTTACCTATAATCTGCCTTGTTACTAATCCTATGATTTTACCCAGCACTCTATCCATAACAGGCAGAACATTTATATTGTATCTATTGAGAATTTCATCAGCAAATAAAATTGTGTCATCTTCAAAAATATGTATTACAGGTGATGTCATTATTGTTTTTGCTTTTATACCGGGAACATCTATTGAGAGAAGATACGCCTTGATCTCATTGTAAACTTGTATAACTGTCCTCTCCCTGACTATTGCCGATGATGCTGACTCATGACCACCACCGCCAAAATATTCAGCAATCTTTTTTACATCTATCTCTTTGCTGGAACTTCTCGATATCAGGTAAACTTTATTTTCAAACATCATTATAGCAATTACCACTTGTGCATTTTTCATATCTTTATATTTATGAATAACTGTAGCTGCTTCATTGATATACTCATCATTAAACGCCTGAACTAAAGATATATTGACACCCCGTATTTTTATTATCTCCTCAGAATCTATAAATTGTTTGAGTAGGTTTACCTGCTCGATGGTTATATCATGATAGAGGATATCCCTTACTGTATTGAGGTTTGCACCACTTTTTAAAAGAAAAGCTGCTGCATAGTAGTCAAACTCTGTGGTTGTATTAAATGTGAGATTACCGGTATCTTCATATATACCCATCATCAAAATAGTGGCTTCTTCATCTGTAACTTCTATATTTTTCTCATTGAGCAGCTCTACAACTATAGTTGTGCATGCTCCACGCTTTTTAAGGAATTTCTTTTCTGTATTTATATTGTCCTCTTCAAAATGGTGGTCATATATAATTATTTCTAAATTTTCTCTTGTGAGAATCTCTGAAAAAACTCCTATCCTGTCGCTTCTTGATGTATCGGCAATAATAAGTTGCTCAACTTCATCAAGATTAACTTCATTTATCTTCAAAATATCGAGTGAATAAATTATTGTTTGTATGAAGAAATTCTTCATACTCCTCTCTGTAGTCCCATTGAGCACAATAAAAGCATCAGGATAAATCTTTTTTAATCCTATGGCACTTGCAAGAGCATCATAATCAGGATTAAAATGAGTAGTAATAATTTTCATTTTGATAATTTCTGTAATTTTTCGATTGCTCTATTTAAGGTATCCTCTTTTTTGCAAAAGCAAAACCTTACAAATTTACTCTTATCTTCTGCATCTTTTCTGTAAAAACTACTTCCCGGCACAACAGCAATACCGATATCCTTTATAAGATGCTCTGTAAATTTAATATCATTATCAAATCCAAAATTTTCAAAAGATGTCATGATATAGTATGCACCTTCAGGTGCTATGCAGGAAAACCCAACATCCCTAAGAGCTTTGAGCATCATATCTCTTCTTCTAAAATAGAAATCTTTCAGTTGAAGATAGTAATCGTTCCCTACTCTGAGTGCTTTTGCTGCACCCTCCTGCAAAGGAGCAGGTGCTCCAACTGTAAGGAAATCGTGCACTTTCCTTATCCCTGACGAAAGAGATTCCGCAGCAAGTATATACCCTATACGCCACCCTGTTACACTGAAAGTTTTTGAGATTCCATTTATTATAATACTCCGATCTTTCATCCCTTCAATGGTTGCAATAGGGATATGTGGTTTGTCAGTATATAAAATATGCTCATAAATCTCATCTGTAATAGCAAGAACATCAAACTCTTTACAATATTTGGCAATAAGTAAAAGCTCTTGATATGAGAATACTTTCCCGGTAGGGTTGTGAGGAGTATTTATAATAATGGCTTTTGTATTTTTATTAAAAACTTTCTTAAGATCATCCTCTGTGAAAGTGAAATCAGGAGCTTTAAGATTTATAAAAACAGGTTTTGCACCACTTAAAATTGCATCAGGTCCATAATTTTCATAAAAAGGTTCAAATATAATTATCTCCTCACCCTCATTTACCGTCCCCATAAGTGAGGCTATCATTGACTCTGTCGAACCACAACAGACTGTTATCTCCCTTTCAGGATTGTATTTGAGGTTATAAAGATTTGAATATTTATCCGCAATAGCCTCTCTTATACTTTGACTTCCCCATGTTACGGCATATTGGTTGATATCAGCTTCTATTGCCTCTACTGCATATTTTTTTATAAAATCTGGAGCAGGGAAATCTGGAAATCCTTGTGCAAGATTTATTGCATTATACTGCTTTGCAACTCTGCTCATCTCTCTGATAACTGATTCTTCAAATTGGTTAGCTTTATTTGAGGGATTGATTTTCATTCTCCCTTCCTCCTTTTTTATATTTTACTACTACATTTAAGGCATTGTAATTACAGGCAATATAAAGGTAAACTAAAGCATTACTATCTGCCCTGACTAAAAACTCTCAAAAACCTGAAAGAAAAAGCATCAACAGAGTCAACATTAAAAAATTTTTCATATTTTGTCGAGTAAAAGTTTGCAAGTATACTATAGATAGAATTAAAAATATAGTAAAAAAGAGAATATCAGAGATAAAATCCTCTTTTTAAATATAATTTCACCTACAAAATAAAATTATTATAATCTTCAATCATAATTTATCACTAAAAAGTAGATTTTTAAAAAAAATTAACCACAACTGAATATTTTTCTTTTTTTTTACTTTCAGTTAACAATTTTTTAACATTTTTATATTTAAATTAGAAATCTTTTAAAAGTTTCTACAGATGGAGGGGTTATGATTAATATAGTCAATGGAGATATAGGATACGGAGAGAAGCTGATCCTTAATTCTATCAATTTATCAATAGTAAAAGGTGAGTTTGTTGGGGTCATCGGTTCTTCTGGAGCAGGGAAAACAACTTTGTTAAGAGCAATCACCAACAAAGCTGATATTATATCAGGGAATGTGAGAGTATTAGGTTTTGATTTATCATCAATATCAAAAAAAGATCTTATACTACTAAGAAGCAAGATAGGTTTTATCTTTCAGGGTTTCAATCTCGTAAATAGGATGAACGCAATAGAGAATGTTCTATCAGGGATGCTCCATAAAATTTCACTATTTCGCTCTATAATCAAACTTTACAAAGATGAAAATATTGAAAAAGCGTATCTATGTTTAAAAACAGTTGGTCTTGAGAAAGAAGCATTATCAAGATGCGACAAGCTATCAGGTGGTCAGAGACAAAGAGTAGCAATAGCAAGAGCACTTGCTCAAGAGCCTGAGATGATTCTTGCTGACGAACCAGTTGCGGCCCTTGATCCATATAGTGCAAAAGAGGTTATGGATATCCTAAATAAGATCAACAAAGAGTTAAAGGTAACAGTTGTTGCTAACCTCCACCAATTAGAGATTGCCAAAGATTACTCAAAAAGGATTGTAGGAGTAAATAATGGCAACATACTCTTTGACAATCAAACATCTCTTCTCAGCAAGAGTGACACTGACGAAATATATAAAAAATTGATAGACAAAAATATTTGCTTTAAAGAAAACAGTAAATACATTCAAAAATCAATCCAAGCAATAACAATATAAAATAAAAAAAATTAAAAAATCAGAAAAGGAGAGTTGAATGAAAAAATTACTATTAATGTTTCTATCATTGTCAATTTTTGTAACAAGCTTATTTGCAGAAGAGGCGAAATACTCAAATGTAAAATGGCCTGAAAAAATTGTATTTGCAGTTATTCCAGTTGCATCAAGCAGGGAGATGTCTGAAAACTTTGACCCACTTGTAAAATATATGGAGAAAGAGCTTGGGATTAAAGTAGAATTTAAAGTAGCAAGTGATTATGCTGCTGTTATCAATGGAATGGGATTTAAACATGTCGATGTTGCATATTTCGGACCAAACTCTTACTGTGAAGCTGCAGAAAGAGCCGGTGCAGAGGCTATAGCTGTTGAAGTAGATAAAAGTGGATCACCAGGATATTACGGTTATATCATTACCAAAAAAGATTCTAATTTAAAGACACTTGAAGATATAAAAGGTAAAACATGGGCATTTACTGACCCAAGTTCTACAAGTGGAACACTTGTCCCAACAGTTTTCTTTGCTAAAAAAGGTATTGACCCAAATAAATATTTTAGTAAAGTAATATACTCTGGCAGCCATGAAGCTTCTATTTTATCAGTTAAAAATGGGAAAGTGGAGTCAGCTTCTACAAACAACCTTGATTTTGAAAGAGGTTTAGGTAAACATTGGGAGAAGACAGATTTTAACATCATTCATAAATCAGATCTTATCCCCGGTTCACCTATTGCTGTAAGAAAAGATCTTCCTGAATCATTAAAAATGGCACTAAAAGGTGTTTTTGTATCTTTTAATGACCCTGTTGGATTAGAAAAATTAAAATTAAAAGGTTATGCTCCCAGTGATGATAAAATGTATGATGGGATAAGAGAACTTATAAAATTCAAAAAAGAGTTAAAGAAAAAACAGCAGTAAATCTTCTCCATCTCACCTCTGCTATTTAAGATTTATAGGCAGGGGTGAGCTCTCCTGTTAAAAAAAAGAGGAAATCATATGAGTTATCTAAATATAAAAAGAGAGTTAAACCCCTTTAAATTTAAAAATATATTTATTTCATTAGTAGCTTTGATGGTATTTGTCTGGTGCTGGAAGTCAACTGAAATGAGCTTTCAAAAGCTTATTACTGGGATGAATTCAATGTGGGCATACATTATAGGGAATCCTAAAATTGAAAATAGTAGTTTTTTTGATCTCAACCTAAACCCACGTTATCTGATACTTTATTCAAAATCTATTTTAGAAACAATCCAGATGGCACTAATTTCATTAGTTATCTCAATCATAATTGCGTTTCCTCTATCATTTTTTGCTTCAAGAAATTTATTAGAAGTTTTTCTACCCGGCAATTCATTAATGAACGCTATTTTAAGAAAAGTTATATACTATTCAGCTTTTATAATTGCAAATGTATTTCGCTCCATAAATGAGCTTGTATGGGCTCTCATATTTGTAACAGCCGTTGGTCTTGGTCCTATGTCAGGAATATTGGCACTCGGAATCCACACATCAGGAGTGTTATCAAAATTACTTGCAGAGGGGAATGAAAATATAGACCCTGCACCAATTGATGCACTGATGTCAACAGGTGCAAGTTTTATAAAAATAATCAGGTTTGCTGTTTTACCTCAGACTCTACCTCATTTTGTTTCAATGGTTCTTTATAGATTTGAATCTGATGTTCGCTCTGCTTTTGTTTTGGGATTTGTGGGTGCAGGCGGTATAGGTTTTTATCTTTTCGATTCAATGAGGTCATTTGATAACGGCAGTGTTTCTACAATTCTTTTACTGATTGTGATCACAGTCTATACAATAGACAAAATTAGTGCTTATATCAGAGCAAAGGTTGGATAATGGCACGTGAAGAGTTAAATTTTTTTCTACAGTATAGCAACCAAGATAAATTAAAAAATCTTACTTCAAAAATTAGAGAGATGGAGAGTATTGAGATTATTATCAAACCTAATCAGGTTACTTTGATGCTTCCGATAAATGACCCTGTCAGCCAAAAACCTTTTTATTCCGGTGAGATTTTGGCAACACAATGTTATTTGGAGGTAAATGGAGTCAAAGGTTGGGCAATGGTTCCAGATTTTAACAATGAATTATCTGAAAACATTGCAATATGTGATGCTTGTTTTGCTCAAAACATCCATTTGGCTGAGATAGAAGAGTTGCTCAATCAAGGGAAAAGAGAATACCAAAGCTTGATAGAAAGAGATAAAAAAATTGCAACTGATACAAAAGTTAATTTTGAAATAATGAATTAAAAATCTCCTCTAATCCCTACTTTTAAGTAGGAGATACTCACAAATCAAACGATTAAAATGAGTTTATCTCTCTTTATAAGGGGGATAGCGGGGATTAAAATAATGATTTTATGAGCAATAATGTTAATTTAAAATTATTATAATGTAGCACCCAATACCAGAGGAGATAATGGATATTGAAAAATTTAATAGGGTAAATTTCAGAAGTTTTCTAAAGGCAATCTCTTACCCCGGCACACCTTTTAAGATAGAGAGTATTTATAACTCCTATATTTTAGCAGCAGCATCAACTTTTGTCTCACCAGAAACAACCTACTACATAGATGATACTGATAAAGTAAAAGAGAGTGCTGCAATTATTACAAATGGCTTAACATCAAAACCTGAAGATGCAGATTATATCTTTTCAGATAAATTGGACATAGAACTTCTTAGTAAATCAAAAAGTGGTGATTTTTTAAATCCTGATAAAAGTGCAACTCTTTTTTTTCAAACATTAGTTACAAATCAGATACAAGTTACTCTGTCTGGAGCAGGTATAAATGGGAAAAAGAGGGATTCACTCTCTATTGGGAAAGATTTCATCGAATCTTTTTATAAAAAAAATATGAATTTCCCTGTTGGGGTTGATGTTTTCCTTTTAAATAGCAACGGTTATGTTGTAGCTCTTCCAAGAAGTATAAAAATCGAGGTATTATAATGGCTTATGTAGCTGCTAAAGGTGGCGAGCACGCAATAGAGAAATCAAAAGAGCATTACTTTAATCTCGTAAGAGCAAATAATCTCCATTTTTTAATTGATAAAATAATTAGCGAGGGAGCCCTTTATTCAGAAATTCTTGCATTAAAAGCATTAACTGAATCTGGCGGAGAACCTCTAAATGCAGGATTTTACTTGAGAGCACAAAGGACAACTTACAGAAGGCTCGGAAATCTTGCCGTATCATCCTTAATTAATTTTAGAATTATAAGAAGGATATCCTCTGCATTCAAAGATGTCCCCGGTGGACAAATATTAGGGCCCACTAATGATTATATATTAAAAATTTTAAATGGTGGTGCTAAAATCAATTCATTTAATAGAGAGGATACAGATACCGAAGTTACTAATTTCATTGAAAATCAAAATATTCCAAGTGCAGTTGATCTTGTAAGAGATATGGGTTTAATTTTCCCTATAAATATAGATGAATCTCAACCATCTGATATAACAAGAGAGGCTCCTGCTCCTCCATATCCAAGGTCTGCTTCACTACAAATTATGGCAAGAGGTGAAACAGGGGGTATGCTTCTCCTTGCTTATACTTCGATGAGGGGTTACGGTGATATTCACCCTACTGTGGGGGATTTGAGAATAGGATACCTTGAGATTCTCTTCAAACACCCATTTACAGATAGAGAAGTAAAGATTGGAGAGATCAGAGCAACATCGTGCGAAGTAGTAGGTGCAACAAAAATTAAAGATAAGATGCTATTTACAGTTGGTTACGGATTTTGCTTTGGTTTTAACGAAACAAAAGCTATCTCTATGGCAATACTTGATAACGCCATGACATACTCATCATACACCGTAGGAGAAAAAGGTATTGCAGCAAGCAAAGAGATGGTTCTTATGCATATTGACAGCATAGAATCACTCGGATTTTGCAACCATTACAAACTCCCACACTATGTTACATTTCATTCCGATCTAAATATTGTAAAAGGTGATAAATAGATGAGTGAATATCTCAATTACAGTTATCTCGATGAAGATACAAAAAAGGAGATAAGAAGAGCAATAATAAAAGCAGTGGCTATCCCCGGATATATAGTTCCGTTTGCATCAAGAGAGATGCCAGTTTCAAGGGGTTGGGGGACAGGTGGATTGCAAATAACTCTCACAATAATTACGGAGAATGATAAATTAAAAGTAATTGACCAAGGTAGTGATGACTCTGTTAATGCCGTAATATTGAGAAACTTTATATCCTCATCCTCAAATTGTGGCAAAACCACCGATACAACAGAAGCAACAATTATTCAGACAAGGCATAGGATTCCCGAAACAAAGACAAATGAAAATCAGATAATAGTCTTCCAAGTGCCTTATCCTGATGCTCTTGTAACAGTTGAACCAGACTCTTACAAACAGAAACTACTTCACGCTTTTAATGATTATTCAAAATTATGGACACTCCTTTATGAAGATATATCTACAATGGGCGACAGCAGATTTAGCCATAGATATCCTGTAAAAGTTAACAACAGATATATAATGGATCCATCACCTATACCAAGATACGATATCCCAAAACTTAACAACAATAGTTCTTTACTACTTTTTGGTGCAGGTAGAGAGAAGCGAATTTATGCAATTCCGCCTTATACCACAGTAGAACCGATAAAGTTTGATGATATCCCATTTAAGATAGAAAGATACGACAACATCAGATGTGAAAAATGTGGTGCAGCGGATGTTTTTTTAGATGTTATTAAAATTAATGGAGAAGAGCACTATTTTTGTAACGACACAGATTTTTGTAAAAGGAATTTGAATGCTGTTAAAAGCTGAAAATATAAGTAGAATTTATGGTGCTTCTTGCGGAAAGTGCCTTGATAAAACAGGTGCAAGTCAGAACAGCTCGATATGTCCAATTTGTAAAAGCATTGTGGCTGTAAAAAATGTTAATCTCACATTAAACAGAAATCAGGTATTAGGTATTGTGGGTGAAAGTGGCAGTGGCAAATCAACTCTTTTAAAAATATTATACCTCATAGAACAACCAACTTATGGTGCTCTATATATAACCCAACCAGAATCATTCAAAAATAAAAATATATTCTCGCTCAATCTGATAGAGCAGAATCTTTATCGGAATGTTTACACCTCTATAGTTCACCAGCGGATAGAAAATGGTTTAAATTTTAATTTTTCAGCAGGAGCAAATGTTTCAGAGCGTATAATCTCCTCAGGTCAAAGGAACTTTGAATATATCAAAAATCAGGTTAATAATTTACTCGAAAAAACAGAGATTCCTACTTCAAGGGGGAATGACCTTCCAGAAAAATTTTCAGGTGGTCAGCAGCAGAGGATACAGATTTCAAAATCACTTGCCAATTCACCTTTTCTACTCTTTCTTGATGAGCCAACAACAGGGCTTGATGTATCTATTCAGGCAAAGATAATAGACCTTATAAAAAGTCTTCAAGATAGCTACAAATTCTCAATAATATTGGTGTCGCACGATTTAAGTGTGATCAAACACCTTACAGATATAACAGTTGTTATGAAAAATGGTGAAATAGTTGAAAAAGGGTTAACTGACCAGATACTTGAAGACCCTCAGCACCCTTACACTCAATTACTTGTATCAAGTATTCTTTAATCAAGGGGAACAAGGGGAAGTATGAAACTAATTGTAGATAAACTTTCAAAAAAATTTAAACTCCACCTGCAAAATAGCAGAGAGATTTCTGCAGTCACAGATGTCTCCTTCTCATTAAAAAAGGGTGAGTTTCTCTCAATTATTGGTCCCAGTGGTTCAGGTAAATCTACTATTTTAAAATGTATATACCGAACATATCTACCAACAGATGGTGAGATAAAATTTTTTAAAGAAGATAGTCAAATTTTAAATCTACATAATGCCACAGAGGATGAAGTAATAAAATTAAGAAGGGGAGAAATAGGTTATATAAGCCAATTTCTCAAAGTTTTACCAAGAGTAGCAACTTTGGACATAGTTGCCAAACCTTTGATAGATATAGGAGTAAAAGAGAGCGAAGCAAAAGAGGAAGCGAGGGAGTTGCTTCTCTACCTTGGGATAAAAAGAGAGCTTCACGATATTTCACCATTGACATTTTCAGGGGGTGAACAGCAGAGGGTTAATATTGCAAAGGAGATAATCGCACCTAAAAAGCTACTATTAGTTGACGAACCAACCGCATCACTTGACGAAGAGAGGAAAAAACTTGTTGTTCAACTTTTTAAAAAGCTTAAAGAGCAAAATATAACCATCATAAGCATTTTTCATGAATTAGATTTGATAAATAAAATTACAGATAAGTTTTTAAAATTAGATGAGGAGAAATATGCAGATTAATTTACGTTCTACAAGAGTGATGATTGAAAATGAGATAAGAAAAGCAGATATTACAATAAAAAATGGTAAAATATCAAAAATATTAGAGTATAAAACATTGCCATACTGTAAAAATATGGCAAATGCGTTGATTTTACCGGGATTTATAGATCTTCACTCCGATGCAATCGAAAAAGAGATAGAGCCAAGACCGGGTGCAATTTTCCCTATAGAAGAAGCTATCCTCGATTTAGATAAAAAATTGTCAATTGCAGGTATTACAACGATGTTTCATGCAGTAGCTTTTGAAACTGTTGTAGGTGGGAAAATCCGTAGTGCGGAGATATCAGAAAAAATAGTAAGAGCAGTAAAATCTCTCAAAGAGAAACTCTCTACCAACAATATGGTTCATCTCAGATACGATATTGCAGCTACTGAATCTTTTAATACTGTTAAAAATTTAATAGAAGAGGGTTATGTAGACCTATTCTCTTTAATGGATCATTCCCCCGGACAGGGGCAGTTTAAATCTTTTGATAAATGGAAAAAATATTATTCAGGTGCATATAATCTTGACGAAAATGAACTCAAAAAATTAAAGGAGAAGAAATTACAGAAAAATGAGGATAATATAGTAGAACTAATTAAGACAGCAAAAGCTCACCAAATCAAAATTGCTTCCCATGATGATGATACAGTGGAAAAGGTTGATATTATAAAAAAATATGGTATTACAATCTCTGAATTTCCTCTATCTGTTGAAGTAGCTGAAAAAGCAAAAGAGTATGGGATAATGACCGGAATGGGGGCGCCTAATGTTGTCAGAAATGGAAGTCAATGTGGGAATATATCTGCAAAAGAGTTGATAAAAAGGGGGCTATGTGATTATCTCTGTTCAGATTATCATCCAAATTCAATGTTAAAAGCAGTTTATACAATTAATAGAGATTTAGGTATCCCAATCGAAGAGGCTTTCCAAATAATAACCTCTAACCCGTCAAAAGCTGCAGGTCTTTCAGAGTATGGTGAGATAAAAGAGGGTAAAAAAGGTGATATTGTGGCTGTCCATGATAGCAATATCTACCCTGAAATCATCTTAACAATATGTAACGGTAAAATAGTATATAGCAAAAGCTAACCTTGATAAAATGGATAAAAAATTTTTTCTCATAACAGGTCCAAGTGGCTCTGGCAAAGACACATTAATCAAAATTGCAAGACAATCGTTAGAACATAATGAAAATTTTCTATTCATCAAGAGGTATATTACGAGAAAACCTGATACAAATGAAGAAAACTACTACTTATCAAAAAGTGCCTTTAAAATTCTTGAAAAAAATAATTTTTTCTTTACTACATGGTCAATTTATAATAATTTTTACGGTATAAGTCTTGAAGATATATCAGAAAAGAGTAAAAATATTATTATTTCAGTATCAAGGGATAAAATTGGAGAATTTGAGGAGAAATTTAGCAATGTTACAACCATCTATATAACATCTACTCTCGCCAAAATAGAAACAAGACTTCAAACGCGAGCAAGAGAAGATAAAGAGTTGATAAAGGATCGCCTGAGCAGATTTGATATTATTCCTAATGCAAAAAATCTTAAAACTATATTCAATGATGAATTGATAAGCTCATCTGAGGAACTGATAAAAATATTAAATAGTTAAAATAATTAATAACAACTAAAATTACTACTATAGCTCCTTACTCAAATAACATCAGTAATCAACAAAGATGCAAAACAATCCATCACTTCAATTATATTTCATTTGAACCTTTTAAAATCAATTTTTTACATATATTGAAAAAAGATTAACACATTTATAAAACACTTGACTTTGAAATCATTTTAAAATATGTATACTGTATACAATACAAAATTTAATTAAGGGGTTTATAGATGATTGAAATAAGATTTCATGGAAGGGGTGGACAGGGTGCTGTTACTTCAGCAGAGGTTCTTGCTACTGCTGCAATCAACAGTGGGAAATTTGCCCAAGCATTTCCAAGTTTTGGGCCAGAGAGAAGGGGCGCCCCGGTTATTGCATTTTCAAGAATTGCAGACCATAAAATCCTTAACAGAACCAAAATTTACAATCCAGACATCGTAATAGTTCTTGATCCCTCTATAATGAAAATCGTTGATGTAACATCAGGCATTAATGACAATGGCGTTGTTGTCGCCAATACAAAGCTTTCACCTGAAGAGATGAAAGCAATTTTTAAAAAAAGCAATATACGATGTGCTACTGTTAATGCCACCAAGATAGCTCTCGATATACTCAAAAGACCTATTACCAACATTGTTATGCTTGGTGCACTCCTAAAAGCAAATAATGTGGTTGATATGGAGTATTTTTTAGAACCTCTTGAAGCACGCTTCGGTAAAATTGCTGCTAAAAATATGGAAGCATGCAAAAAAGCATTTGAAGAAGTAAAAATATCAAATTAAAATAAAGAGAATAAAGGAGTAAAAATTGAAGTGGCCAGTTAAAAATATTCAAGATATAAAATGGCAAGATCTCGAACTGGGAATGACAATTACTGAGCCTGGTAGTTCAAGATTTTACAAAACCGGAGATTGGAGAACATTCAAGCCTGTTGTTGACAAATCAAAATGTATAAAGTGTGGTTTATGCTATATATTTTGTCCAGATGCAGCTATTTACGAGGATAATGAGGGTTTTTTTGTTGCAAATCTCGACTACTGTAAAGGTTGCGGAATATGTGCTAAAGAGTGTTATGTCCAATGTATCACAATGGTTGAGGAGGAGGTATAATGTCTAAAAGAGTAGGGATAGAGGTTTCATTAGGTGTAAGTGAAGCTGTAAAACTTTCAAATAGCGATTGCATTGCAGCATATCCGATAACTCCTCAAACTCATATTGTTGAGCATCTTTCCGAAATAGTTGCTAATGGTGAGCTTGACGCAGAATTTATTCCGGTAGAATCTGAACATTCAGCAATGAGCGTATGTTGTGGTTGTTCAGCTGCTGGTGCAAGGACTTATACTGCTACAAGTTCACAAGGTTTGGTCCTTATGAGTGAAATAGTCCATATAGTTCCTTCATTGAGGTTACCCATAGTGATGACCCTTGCAGACAGGTCTATTTCAGGACCTATCAGTATATGGAATGACCATACAGATGCAATGAGTATCCGTGATTGCGGATGGATACAGTTTTTTGCTGAAAATGGTCAGGAATCATTCGATGCACATCTTCAGGCTTTCAAAATAGCAGAAGATAAAAGAGTTCTTCTTCCTGTAATGGTTCATATGGACGGCTTTATACTTACCCATATGATAGAGCCTATAGAGTTTCTTGACCAGAGTGAAGTTGACAAATTTTTACCCAAAAATTATGAACCTATTATGCAGCTTAATCCTGAGAAGCCATTTACAATGGGGGCAGTAGGTATTCCCGAAATTTATACAGAAGCCAAAAAAGTCAACGATTACATACTTCAAGAATCAAAAAAAGTTATTCTTGAGGTATGGAAAGATTTTGGTGATAAATTTGGGAGATACTTCAATCCAATAGAATCCTACAAAACAGAAGATGCAGATATAGTGCTAATCACAATGGGGAGTTTTGGTGAAATAGCTGCACTTGCTATTGATGAGCTAAGAAAAGAGGGTGAAAAAGCAGGTCTTGTAAAGATAAGACTTTGGAGACCTTTCCCATATCAAGAGTTTTACAACGCTATCCAAAATGTAAAAGGTATCGGCGTTATTGATAGAGCAATCACTTATGGGACAGAGGGTGGTCCTGTTGGAATAGAAATAAGAAGCTCCCTTTATGATATGCCAAATAAACCTGTTGTTACAGATTTCATTGCAGGTCTTGCAGGCAGGGATGTTAAGATAAATGATTTCAAACAGATGTATTACAAAACAAAAGAAGCCGTTAAACAAGGCAAAGCACTTCCTTATCAATTTATAGGAGTAAGAGGCTAATGGAAAAATACAATATATATTCAGCTAAATTATTACCCAAATGGGAAATTTTATCTCAAGGACACAGAGCATGTCAAGGGTGTGGAGAGCTCCTCGCTGTGCGACAGGTTTGCAAAGCAATTGGTCCTGATATGATTATTGCTAATGCAACAGGTTGCCTCGAAATTGTTACTTCATCTTTTCCTGACACTGCATGGACTGTCCCATGGATGCATGTTGCTTTCGAAAATGCTGCGGCTGTTGCAAGTGGAATAGAATCAGCAATTAAAGTCCTAAAAAGGAAAGGGCGATACCCTACAGACAGAGAAATTAAAATTCTTGCCTTTGCTGGTGATGGGGGGACTGCAGATATAGGTCTTCAAGCATTAAGTGGTGCTCTTGAAAGAGGACACGATTTTATGTATGTCTGTTATGACAATGAAGCTTATATGAATACAGGTATCCAGCGTTCAAGCTCTACCCCTTTCTGTGCAAGCACTACTACTTCTCCTGCTGGCAAAAATAGTAGAGGTCAACGGACAAACAAAAAAAATATCCCTGAAATTGCTGTTGCTCACAATATCCCTTACGTTGCAACCGCTTGTCCATCATACCCTTTTGATCTTATGGCAAAAGCCAAAAAGGGAGCTGATATGAAAGGTGCCGCATATTTACATATATTTGCTCCATGTCCTACTGGTTGGAGGACATTACCTGATGACACCGTAGATATAGGGAGAATTGCTGTTGAAACAGGCATTTTTCCACTTTATGAAGTTGTGAACGGAGATTACAAAATGACCTATACTCCACAAGAGTTACTACCTGTCAAAGATTACCTCAAAGGCCAAGGGAGATACCGACACCTTACAGAGCAGGATATAGAAGAGATTCAACAAATGGTCAAGAACAACTATAGCAAACTGCTCAAAAAATGCACTTTATAAAGGAGTTAATAAATGGAATATATTGACAAGATATTATCCAATTACAATAATGACAAATCTTACCTTATCTCTATACTTCAAGATATGCAGGATAATGCTGGTTATCTCAAAAAAGAAGATCTTCTGGAGCTTGCTAAAAAACTTGATCTACCTATTATAGATGTTTATAGGGTTGCTTCATTTTTTAGAGCTTTCAGCCTTACTCCAAGAGGGAAAAACATTATTCAGATATGTCTTGGGACAGCCTGCCATGTCAGGGGTGGAGATAAAGTCCTTGATGAATTTGAGAGAAACCTCAAAATTCAACCATCATCTACAACAAAAGATGGCAAATTTACACTTGAGACCGTTAACTGTCTCGGTGCGTGTGCTCTTGGTCCTGTAGTAGTTGTAAACAGCAAATATTACGGAAATGTAATCCCAAAAGATGTTCCTGAAATACTTGCAAAATATGAATAAGATTATGAGGTGCCTACAATGAAATTTAACTCTACAAAAGATTTTCAAATTTATACCACAAAATTAAAAGAGTCAAATAAAAGTAAAGAGAAGATAACTATTACTGTCTGTTCAGGGACTGGATGTCAAGCTCATGGAAGTTCTGAAGTTATCTCTGCTCTTAAAGATAAGATAACTTCCAAAAATCTCTCTCAAAAAGTAGAGCTTAAAGCCACTGGTTGCCACGGATTTTGTGAGAGAGGTCCTCTTTTTGTTATCCACCCGCAAGGTGTATTTTACGAAAGAGTAAAAGTCGATATGCTTGATGAGATATTAGATGAAACTATTATCAACGGGAAAGTAATCGAGAAATTTTTATACAAAGACCCTTCCACCAAAGATAAAATTACTCTTGAAAAAGATATCCGATTTTACTCATTGCAGGAGAGAATTTTACTTAAAAACAACAGTTTTATAGAGCCTGACAAAATTGATGACTACTTTTTGGTTGATGGCTATACTGCTCTATGCAAAGTCCTTCAGAATATGTCACCTACCCATATAATTGATGAAATAAAGAAATCTGGTCTCAGAGGCAGGGGTGGTGGAGGCTTCCCTACTGGAGTTAAATGGGAATCAAGCCAAAAAATCAAAAGTAACAAAAAATATATCATTTGCAACGCTGATGAAGGTGATCCCGGTGCATATATGGATAGAAGTCTCCTTGAAGGGAATCCTCATCTTGTCATTGAGGGGATGCTTATTGGTGCGTATGCTGTTGGTGCTGATGAAGGTTTTGTATATGTCAGACACGAATATCCTCTGGCAGTCAAGAATCTTACTACTGCTATCAAACAAGCTGAAGAGAGAGGCTTGCTTGGTCAAAACATACTTGGAACAGGGTTTAATTTTAAACTCCACGTAAGCCGAGGTGGTGGAGCATTTGTGTGTGGAGAATCTTCAGCACTCATTGCTTCAATCGAGGGTAAAGCTGGAGAACCTCGTGCCAAACATATACATATGTCAGAAAGAGGTTTATGGGACAAACCGACTGTCCTTAATAATGTGGAAACATGGGGGAATATCCCTTTTATAATCAACAATGGAGCAGATTGGTTTTCCAAAATAGGGACAGAGGGTAGCAAAGGCACAAAAATATTCTCGCTTGTTGGAAAAGTCAATAATACTGGATTAGTCGAAGTCCCTATGGGAGTTACATTAAGGCATATAATTTTTGATCTTGGTGGAGGTATATTAAACAAGAGAAAATTTAAAGCTGTCCAGACAGGTGGTCCCTCTGGTGGCTGTATCCCTGAATCTTTACTTGATACAAAAGTTGATTTTGACGAGCTTATAAAAGTTGGCTCTATGATGGGTTCTGGTGGAATGATTGTTATGGATGAAAGAACTTGTATGGTTGATGTTGCCAAATATTTTCTCAACTTCCTAAAAGATGAATCTTGCGGTAAATGCACTACATGTAGAGAAGGCATCAAAAGAATGCACGAAATTCTTCAGAAAATCACAAATGGTGAAGGGGAAGAGGGTGATATAGAACTGCTTGAAAATATTGCTGAAGTTGTAAAAGAGGCTTCTCTGTGCGGACTTGGAAAGACAGCACCTAATCCAGTTTTAAGCACCCTTAGATATTTTAAGGATGAGTATCTCGCACATATCAGAGACCACAAATGTCCAGCAGGAGTTTGTAAAAACCTCACAACATTCAAAATAGATGAAGATAAGTGTGTAGGCTGCCAAGCTTGCTACAAAAATTGCCCAGTTGAAGCAATTAGTGGAAGCAAAAAAGAGCCTCACAAAATTGATCAGAGTAAATGTATTAAATGTGGGATATGTTATGATAGCTGTAAATTTGATGCTGTTAAAATAAATTAAGAGGAGCAATTTATGGTTAAGCTTAAAATAAACGGTAAAATTATAGAGGTCAAAGAAGAGACAACTATATTGGAAGCTGCATCCAAATTAGGGATACAAATTCCTACACTTTGCAACCACGAAGCATTGTCACCTTACGGATCTTGCAGATTATGTATTGTAGAGGTAAAAAGAGGTGGTAGAAGTGAAATTACAACCTCCTGTAATTACCTTATCACAAAGGAGATAGAGGTCCAAACCAACAGTGAAAAAATTATAAAATATAGACAAATGATAATACAGCTTCTACTTGGAAGATGCCCGGACAACCCCAAATTACTCGAATTAGCCAAATCTTTGGGTGTTACCTCCCCCATATTCCAAGCCGATCCTTATGACGATTGCATCTTATGTGGCAGATGTGTCAGAGCGTGCAGTGAGGTTGTCAAGGTAAATGCTATTACCTTTGCCGGCAGAGGTGTATCAAGGAGAGTAGAACCACCTTTTGGTGATTACAACGATCTCTGCATTGCTTGTGGAGCCTGTGCTTTTGTCTGCCCAACAGGAGCAGTTCAGGTTCAATTTGATGGGACAAATAAAATTATTGATAAATGGGAGAAAGTTACCCCTATTGTTGAAGTTAAAAATTCTGGTCAACATTATATGACAGAAGCTCAGATAAATTACTTCAAAAATTCATTTAACTTTACACCAAACAACTAAAAATAATCCAAACAAAAAAGAGGGGTATAGCCCTCTTTTTTGTTGCCCTCTTTTAAAGAGTATCTAATCATTCATATAAAAACATATAAAAATAGATGTTTTTATGAAAGTCAATATTATTACAGCTCAATAACCATACTAAATAAAAATTGAATTTTTGTAGTTATCCTCTTT
>DYJV01000036.1 GCA_020722945.1 Candidatus Methylomirabilis sp.
TGGCAATGCTTGCTCAGGCAAACTCTATGCCTCAACTTGCTCTTCAGCTTCTCGGATAATTTATAATAATCAAGAGCAGGAGTAAAACTCCTGCTCTATCCTATTTACTACTTTATTTAGGTCAAAATTCAAGCACTCTTGAGTTTTGCAATCTTTGTTACAGGGTGAACATTTCAAAAAATTAGAAAAAATGTAAGATTTCCTCCCCAAAGGTGCCCATTGGTTAGGTGAAGTTGGTCCAAAAAATGTAAAAGAGTGTATATTACAAAAATTAGCAAGGTGAGAAACACCTGAATCATTACCTATATAAAAGAAACACTCTTTAAAAAGCTCAAACAATGGATTAAGATTATCAAATATATTGATATCGGGAATAATTTTATCATATTTTAAATAAGATTCAGTTTCACCACCAACCCATACCCCCTCTATTTTGAGAGATTTTTCTAACTTATCTTTTAATTCAATTAAAAAATAGATATCAATATTCTTATATTTTGATCCACTCCCAGGATGTATGATAAAATGTTTATTACTGAAGATATCAAAATTTATATCTGAATAAAAAAATTTTTTATATCTGAAAGGATACGAGGATATAAGATACAAACTTTGGTGCTGAATAGAATTTCTACTATAGGGGAAGATAAAAAAGGAATTGGGATTTATATCTTTGAGATTCTTTTTAAAAATTGCTGCATCAGCCCCAATAAAAGAGATTATCTCATCATAAATCCTCAAATCAGCACAATCATCACTATTAAAATTCTCTGAAAAGAGGAGGTGAATTTTTATTGAAGCAATATCAATAAATTTTGCAAAATTAATATAATTAAAGAGAGGGGCATAATAGCCCCTCGTTGCAACTGTTATCTCTGAATCTTGAAAATTGTATTTAAGTAATCTAATAAATGGTATTAAAGTAACAAAATCTCCGAGAGCTGAACTATTTAATATCAGAAATTTTTTCATTCATTGTCAATTATCTCTTTAAAATCTTTCTCAAGTTTATCAAGAGTATTGCTTATAAATTCTGAATTGTGGATACCATTTGATTTGTCAGCCTTAAGAAGTTGATAAACATTTTCAGATTTTTTGAACTGTTCTTTAAATTTAGGCTTTGAAAATGCCTTCTCTCTCGCTTTTTTATAAATCAATTCTAATTTTTCAAATTTCCCTTTTGCAGATGTTTTCCAATCATTAAACATCTTCCCATAATCTTCCGAACCATCGTGACACTCTATACAAGATTTTTCACCAGGAAGAGCATCAAAAGATGTATGGCACTCTGTGCAGGCAAGTGATGCCATTACATCCTCAGCTCCTGTAATATTATCAGATATTTTACCCTTTCTTATCTTATCCTGAACAGTATGGCAAACATTACAATCATTATTTGAAGGTCCACCCTCCTTCTCATGGCAGGTAAAGCAGACTTTCTTCATCATTAAACCGTAATTTTTCCTATGATCAGGGTGACCTACCTCTTCAAAGTGACAATTTACACATCTCAATTTATAGTTTTCTATATGGTTTTTATGAGAAAAAGCATATCCGTTTATATCATTTACTTTAAAGATATCTTCAAGAGAATTTTTCTCCATAAAATCAGGATTCACCACATAATCAATCTTTCTAAAATTTAAAAAGTGTGTAGGTAGTGCCATAAGCCTTGAAGCCCTTATCTTGCTGTTCACTTCCTCGGTATGACAGAAATTACAAGATTCTTCAGGTGCTGCGTGTGGAGTAGGGTTAGCTAATTTTTTCTCTATCTCCTCTGTTGAATGGAGAAGCTGAGTATATACATCTTTCGATGCTGTTACTTTTCTGATAATATAATTTACAACTCCCGGTTTTGCATGACAGTCAAGACAAGATACATCTGCTGCTGCATGTTTTGACTGCTTCCATGTCCAAACTTCACCATTGGGTCCAGGATGTTGCTTTGGGTGACAGATTGCACAAAATTTGGGATGGCTGGTATAGTGAAGAATTTCTACCCCTCCAAAAAATCCAACAATACCTAAAAGGACAATTACAACTGCAAAAATTTTAAATTTACTACCTGATGCCATAAAAAACCTCCTTAAATTTATATAATTTTTATGATGCCAAAAACTTTATAGCCATAGTTTTTATTGATGTTATAACAAATATTTGAAGAAAATATATCGCAAATATAATAATTATAGGTGAAAGATCAATCCCCATACTGTATGTAAATGGAAATAATTTCCGTATCTTATAAAGAACAGGGTCAGTGAGCCTATAAATACCTTGAACAATAGGATTATAAGGGTCAGGGTTTACCCATGAAAGCAACGCTCTTATTATTATGAGCCACATATAGATA
This sequence comes from Candidatus Methylomirabilis sp., assembly GCA_020722945.1. Lineage (GTDB taxonomy): Bacteria > DYJV01 > DYJV01 > DYJV01 > DYJV01 > DYJV01. Next base: position 2,354 of record DYJV01000036.1, read on the forward strand.
GTTAGTATATAATCAGAAATTATTGCAACTGCATTTAAGAAATTACCAATTATAAACATCTCATCCCCCTTTTAGAGCATAAAATTAAAAAAACCTGTTCCTCTGATGTAAAATATTAAAATTAATAGCAAAAAAAGAGATAAACACGACTTCAAAAGATATTTACTAAATACTTTTGACAGATCAGAACCAAAATACTCATTTGTCAATAAAAGACATATATGAACAGGTGAAAGTAAAACACCTATAAACCCAGAAACATAAGCAAGCATTTCATAACTCATATTAACACCTGTATTTGAAACAATATAAGAACTTATTATTGGAAATGCAATCCCAACATACGCAAGAGTAATACCTGTAAGGAGACCTGTGATAAATGGTAGCAGAACAATCATAATAAATATTGATGCAGAGTTGTCTGAAAATAAATTTGGGAGAAGAGATATAGCACCAGTAGACTCAATTGCTGCTTTAAAATAGAAAATACCTATGACCATAATCAACATATCATAATTCAGTGCCTTTTTTAAATATAATTTTATCTCTGAAAAAGTTGTCCTATATAAAAGAAATGAAAATATCAGAGCCACTATCATAGAAAGAGCAACATTGAGGTTCAGCCCCATAGATAGAGTAAGTATAATTATTATTGGTGAGATATCTTTTATAATTTTGAGGAAATTAGTAAAATTATTTTTTTTATCTGTTGCTTCAATAGAGTAATCTTTTCTAAAATAGACCATAAAATAACCTATCAATATCATACCTATTGTAAATGGGAAATGAGCTGCAAATATACTCCTTTCAGAGATATTAAATATCCCTGTTGTAAGAATAACGCCCGGATACAGAGGAAGGATATACTCCCAGATATGTCTAAACCAATAGTTGATATATGTTTTATCTTCATTTGTAAGATCTTTTACTCCATTTAACCCCTCTTTTACCATTGGTGCAGAGAAAAGAGCTCCCCCAGGCATTGGTAGTAAGCCAATGAATGCTGGAAGGCAGATATTTAATATCTTGCGGTTTTTTATTATCAGTGAGAGATTTGTAATCAAACTTGCAAGAATTTTCTTCTCCTGCATAAAATTACTCAAAACAAGTATAGAGAATATCATCACCACGATTGTAAATGTTTTCTCTGTAAATGTGCTTTTTAATACAGCAATTAAGAATTTTTCGATAGGGATATAAAACAAAACTTCTGTAAGAATTGTAGCTAAAAGAAGGACATAGCCTACTTTGATTTTCCTTATGATAAGGACAATCATAAATGCCAATAAGATAATTAATTTCAAAAGATCCATAAAATAACCTAAATTGCTTCCTCAGAAGAGCATATATCACCAGATGAAGATACTTTAGACTTTTTGCCCAGGGTAATACCTCTTTTACTTTTACTTTGAACAAATTCAAGTAGGATTTTTGCATCTTCTGAATCTTTAAATTGATTCTTAACAATATCAACAGCCTCTGAAAAATTGTATCTCCTTGTAAATAATATTTTGTAAATTTTCCTTATATTGCTGAGTCTTTCAGAATCAAAACCTCTTCTTTTTAAACCTACTACATTAGGACCTATAAGCTCTGCTCTCGAACCTGATGCAAGCATAAAGGGTGGGACATCTTTGACTACCCCTGTCTTACCTGCAACCATAGCAAATTTCCCAATCCTTGAAAATTGATGAACTGCACTCAATCCACCAATTATGGCACCTTTGGAGACTGTTATATGTCCTGCAAGGGTAGCATTATTTGCAAGTATAATCTCATCTTCTAATATACAATCGTGTGCTATATGTGAGTATGCCATAATGTAATTGTTGTTCCCTATTTTTGTGTAACCAAGCCCATCTTCTGTCCCTCTATTTATAGTAACAAATTCTCTAAAAACATTATCTCTACCAATGGTAAGTTTTGTTTCTCCACCTTTATATTTAAGGTCCTGAGGGTTTCCACCAATACTCCCAAACTGGAAGATAATATTATTTTCACCAATTTCAGTATCCCCCTCTATGACAACGTGTGAATGAATTTTACACCCTTTACCTATCTTTACTTTACCTTTTATAATAGTGTAAGCATCTATGGTTACATCTTCAGATATATCAGCACATTTGTCAATTATAGCTGTTGGATGAATCAACATTTTACCCCCTAAAAATAGAAACTAGTTAAGATGAAAGAATATAAAACTCAATATGCCCTTAAGATAGCATCTAATAAAAAATATATAGAATAAACTATTATGATACTATAATTTAGAAGGACAAATGAGAGATTAAAATTTAAAGTAGTAAGATTTTAAAGATTGTAAATTGTTTTAAGCATCTACAATAGTAGCTGTTAAAAGAGCTTCAGCAATAAGTTTTTCCTCAACAGTTCCTCTACACTCCATCTTCCATATAGGACCCTTCTTTTTGTAAAGATTGGCTTCTAAAATAAGAGTATCACCAGGAACAACAGGTTTCCTGAATTTGCAGTTGTCTATCCCTGTAAAATAAACCAATTTATTGGCAATAGAGATGTTGTCACTCTTTATTGCCAAAATACCTGCTGTTTGAGCCATAGCTTCTACTATAAGAACACCGGGCATCACAGGGATATGAGGGAAGTGTCCCTGAAAAAATTCTTCATTATAGGTCACATTCTTTAATGCTTTGATAGATTGATTTAAAGTTATCTCTAATATCTTATCAACAAGCAAAAATGGATACCTATGCGGGAGTATTTTTAAAATATCATTAATATTATACATTTTTCTCTCCTGATACTAACTTTTCAAGTTTGCTAACTCTTTTTATTAGCTCTGGCAAATCTTGATATTTTACTGCCCATTTAAGCCATTGGGAATGATTGATAGCTGGAGAACCTGAAACGACTGAACCATCATCTATAGATCTACCAATACCACTCTGTGCTCCAACAATAACATTATTACCAATTTTGAGGTGTCCTGCAACTCCTACCTGACCTGCCAAAATAACATTATCCCCTATTTTAGAACTTCCTGAAATCCCTACTTGAGCAATGATAAGGGAATTTTGTCCAATTTCTACATTATGGGCAATATGGACTAAATTGTCTATTTTAACACCTCTATTTATTATAGTTGAATTGAGTGCCGCTCTATCTATAGTGCAGTTTGCTCCAATTTCTACATCATCTTCAATAACAACATTTCCAATCTGAGGAATTTTAAAATGCTGCTCACCATCTCTGGCATAACCGTATCCATCACTACCAATCACTGTCCCGCTATGAACGGTAACAGAATTTTTTATGATACAATCTTTATATATTGAAACATTTGGATGAATAATACAATTTGAACCTATCTTTACATTTTTACCAATAAAAACATTTGAGTGAATTATAGTTCTTTCACCAATCTCTACATTCTCAGAAATATAAACAAATGGAAAGATAGAAACAAGATCACGGTTTTTAATCAGCACACTATCAGAGAGATATGCTTTTTCAGAAACCCCTATAAAGGTGGTAGGAGTGTAAGTAAATTTAGTTAGTAATTTAGCATAAGCCAAATAAGGGTTTTCCACTACTATCTGTGCAACATTGTAACTTTCACTGAAATTATCAATAATAACTGCTGTTGCCTTTGTGTCAGCAAGATACTTTAAATATTTTTTGTTGGCAACAAAAGAGATATCTCCACTCTTTGCATTTTCAATAGGTGCAATATTACTGACTATCAACTCACTATTGCCAAAGACTTTCCCATTTATTATTGATGCAATATCTTTCAGTGTAACTTGCATATATCTATTTTTTACCTTTATTCTTAGCTGGAGCAGTAGCAGCTGGAGCAGCAGCTGAAGCTTCATTGAAGTTTTTTAATACAGCCTCTGTAATATCATTAGCTTTATCAAAATATACCGCACCAGATTCATTCTTTTCAAAAACAACTGAATAGTTCCCCTTTGCTGCATAACTTTTAACTGTCTCTATGATTTGGTGTATTAATTTCTGGGTTTCCTCTCTATAAATATTTTTAAGATCATTTTCTGAATCTTGCGCATATAATTTGAGATCTCTTATCTTTTTTTGATAATCTTTCTCTTGTGCTTCCTTTGCTTCAGCAGAAAGCATCATACCTTTTTTCTCAATATCATCTTTCATAGCTTTTAATTCATTCTCTTTAGCTTTTATTTCATTTGTATAAAATTCTTTCTTTTTATCAAGTTTTGCTTTGATACTATTCCCCTCTTTTGATTTAACCATAACTTCCTGCATATCAAACACTCCTACTTTTACCTCCGCAAATACTCCACTTACAAAAACAAAAGAAAAAATAAAAGCAAAAAACAAAATAACCTTTTTCATACTTACCTCCATTTTGTGATTTTATATTTTATTTAGAACATGGTTCCCATGTTAAATCCAAAAACACTCTTCTTCTCATCATACTTTGGTGAGAGGTTGTAACCCCACACGATAGTTACAAGACCAAGCGGAGATCTCCAATTTAGACCAAGACCGACGCTTTTTCTAAGGTCAAAATCTATATCTTCATCGTCGTCGTAAGCTCTACCACAATCAAAGAACGTAAACCCATTAAGACCTATATCTTCAAAAATTGGGAATCTTAATTCAGTATTTGTGATAACTTCTGCAACACCACCCTTTACATCTCCAACTTCATCCCTTGGGCCAGCTTCACCAGTTTTGAAACCTCTTATAGTGGATATCCCCCCAACATAAAATCTCTCCCATGCAGGTATTTCGTCATCTCCAATATTATCCATATAACCCAATTTACCTCTAAACGCTAATATCAGCTTATTTTTTTTGCTGACTGGGGTAAACCAAGTTCCCTCTCCTGTAACTTTGTAGTAATCTGCTTGGCTGCCAAAGATACTACTACTCCATTCAGTGTAAATTTTCTGTTTTGCCCCTGTAGTTGGATAGTAAAAATCATCCCGAGTATCCCTTGAAACACTAAAAGTAGTTGCTCCAATGCTTGTAGTCCCCTTTTCATTCTTTATATATTGAGCAACATTATCTCCAAGGTTGTAAACTTTAACAGTTTCATAAAAATACCCCATATCCCACCTGACAAAATCGGAGACAGCTTCGCCAAATGATAAACCAAAACCTTTTTTTAAGGTGTCATAATTGTCGTATTCGTAATCTATATTGTAAAGAGAAACCTGAAGACTTGTATCTGTATCAAGTATTGCAGGGTCAGTAAAACTTATATCGTATCTTTGGGATATACCACTTAGAGCAGCATTGAGCTTCAATTTGTAGCCTTTGCCAAAGAGATTTGCCTGAGAAGTCTGCCCTGTAAGGATAAATGATTCTGCAGAGCTAAAACCACCACCAAAACTTACAGATCCAGTAGGTGTCTCTTTTACATCAACTATAACATCTATCTTGTTATCTCCAACTTTCTCTGTTTTTATGTCTGCTTCACTAAAATAACCTGTTCTTTTAAGGTTGGCCCTGCTCCTCTTGAGACCTGTCCCTGTATATTTTTCCTGTTCATATACCCTTAGCTCTCTTCTAATGACTTTGTCTCTCGTTATTGAATTACCCTTTATCTTTATCTCTCTAAATTCAAAGAGATCACCCCTTTCAACTATAAAAGTAATATTAGCAGTAAGATTATCGTCAAATATAGATGTTTTCGGAGCCACATCAGCAAAAGCATACCCTTTATCTGAATAAAAGTCTGTGATAAGTTTGATATCATTGTTTATTTTGCGGTTGTCAAAAATATCATTATATTTGCAAGATATCTTTTTAGATACTTCTCTGATATCACTCCCATTATCTTCAGGATCAACAATATCTATCTTGCCAAATTTATAACACTTACCCTCTTCAATTTTAAAAGTAACATCTATATATTTACCTTGATGAGTAACTTTAATTTCAGGATCAAAAACTTTAGCTCTGACATACCCATAAGAGCTATATGCACTTTCAAGACGTTTGGAATCTTTTTCAAGCTCAGATTTTTTTAGGTATCCTGTCCCCATTATCCAAGAGAGGAGTAGATTATAAGGTCTTGTAAATATTGACTTTTGCAAAATACGTTTACTTAAATTTTTGTTACCTACAAAGTAAACATGATCAATTTTTGATTTCATACCCTCAACAATATCAAAAGTAACCACAACCTGATGCTCAACAGGATCAGAAACTTTATACGATACTTTCACCTGATAGTATCCCTTCTCCTGATACAAGTCAGTTATCTTTTGAACATCTTTTTTTATGTTATCGATGTTGATGATAGTAAATGGTTTGGTAAGGAGTTCTTTTGTGACATCAACCTTTTTTAACTCTTTAAAACCTTTAAAATTAACACTTTTTATGTAAGGTTTCTCAACAACAATGTAGCTTACCTCTACTCCCTTGCCTTCTATCTTATTGTAATTGACAAGAACATTCTCAAAATAACCCATTTTAAAAATTGATTTTACATCATCTTTTACTTTATCTTGTTTAAAAATATCCCCAACTTTAACTGAAATATAGGGGAATATAGCATCCTTTTCAATCTTTTCATTGCCAAGTATATTAATCTTAAATATTTTTATACTCTCAGCATTAAGAATACTGCTGTAAAACGCCACAATCAAACAAGATATATAAATTACTCTAATTATACTCTTTAACAATTTGTCCATCTTCCAATATTATTTTTCTGTCAAATCTTTCACTTAATTCAAGATTATGTGTAACTACAAGCATTGACATTTTATTTTCTATATGTATCTTCTCTAATAAATCGAATGTTGCAATGGATGTTTTGGTATCGAGGTTCCCTGTCGGTTCATCTGCCATAAGTATTCGAGGATTGTTTATCAATGCTCTTGCAATAGCAACCCGCTGCTGCTCACCACCTGAAAGTTCTGAAGGCTTGTGGGTTTTCCTATGGGACAATCCAAGCTTATCAATGAGATAGTCTGCTCTATCCAATATATCTTTTTTGTTAAATTTATTTATGATACCAGGAATAATCACATTTTCAAATGTAGTTATCTCATTTATCAGATAATGAAACTGAAATACAAAACCAATTTTGCTCCCTCTCAAAATTGAAACTGCATCCTCATTTAAAGATGTGATTTCAGAACCATCAAAAAATATCTGACCTGATGAAGGGGAATCAAGTGAACCAAGAAGATGCAGAAGCGTGCTCTTACCTGCACCAGATTTGCCTAAAACAGCAACTGTCTCCCCTTTGGATATTGTAAGATTGATATCTTTGAGAACTTCAATTATCCGAGAATTCTTCTTAAAACTTTTATATAGTGAAACAACCTTTACTAAAGTTTCCAATATTAAACAATACCCTTTTTCAAAGACAATCTTTTTATCTCCATAAGTTTTGAAAAAGTGTCCTTACTTCGCTCATTTATAAAATCTCTTAAGATGTTTAGCACTTCAGGATATTTGGTAACAACCATATCTATATCTTTTTTGTCAAGCTTCATAAGCTCTACATCTGTATCCGCAATAACATCTGCTGTTCTTTTCTGACCAGTAACAAGTCCTATCTCACCAAAAAATTCAGAAGTATTCAACTTGGCAAGATCATTAGCTTGGTTATCCTTCACTTTTACTATTCTGACTGTCCCAGATTTAATTATAAACATCGAATCCCCTGGATCACCCTCTTTGACGATAGTTGAATCTTTATTAAACTTTACAAGGTTGAATTTGGCGGCGATCTCTTTTCTTATTTGAGGCTCAAGTGGAGTAAATATAGGAGTCAACGCTAATACAATATCAAGAACTCTCTCATGGTAAAATTTGAGGAAAACGTCTTCGATTGCACGATATTTGGCAAATAATGCCTCTATCTGGTCTTTTTTAAGCTCAAGCAGGATAGAATCATCTACAGATTGAACAGATGCCTGTCTGATCTTATTTCCAAAAAAACCCATTTCACCAAAAAAATCCCCTTTGGTAAGATATGCAAGCTCTATAGATTTACCAATATCATCATCAAAATATATCCGGACAGAACCTTTGAGGAGAAGAAATATAGAATCACCCTCTTCATTTTGCCGTATTATAACATCACCAGAGTAAAATTTCCTTATATTAAGAGCATTTGCAATTTGTGCTATCTCCTGATCAGGAAGATCTTTAAAAATATCTATCTTTTTTATGAAATCTGTCAAATTATGCTCTTTAAAATCAGAAACAGCCATAGATTGATTTTTATCAGAAATTTCTTGTGAAAGATGCTCCTCAACACTATCCCAATGTGGATCTATACTGTAAACTAACCTATAAATTGCCATCACACTATGGGTCTTACCTACAACTTGAAGTTTTTCTGCAGCTGTGCAATACTGCTCAAGTCCTTTTTTCTTCTTCTTGTTCCTAATATAGAAATCAGCCAATCGTAATCTAAGCCTAATATTTTCAGAATCAACAGAAAGAGCATTCAAATAATCTTTTTCACTCTTTAATTTAAAACCATAAGTGTTTTTCATCTACTCATACCTCAAAATTTCTGTAGGATTCAACCTGGATGCTTGCCAGGAGGGATAGATTGTAGCCAAAAAACAGATGAAAATTGATGCTGTAACTATTATAGATATTTTTATCATATTTATTTCAACAGGTAAAGTAGAAATATAATATACATCTTTTGGCAGGGATATAAATTTATATTTTTCAAGTAAAAAACAGGAAGATAATCCTAAAACAGTCCCCAAAAAAGTCCCTGTAACCCCTATCATCAAACCTTGTATCATAAATATATGCATAATATCTTTGCTCCTTGCACCAATAGCTTTTAATATAGCAATATCTCTACTCTTCTCCATAACCATCATAATTAGACTACTTGCAATATTAAAAGCAGCAACAAAAATTATCAGTGTCAATATTATAAACATAGTTACCTGCTCCAATTTCAGTGCTGCAAAGAGATTCTTGTTCATATCCATCCAATCTCTTATCCAAAAAGGGTAACCGAGAGTAGTTTTCACTTTTTGGGCAATATTTTTCACATCATAAATATTTTTAACTTTAACTTCAAGTCCTGTAATAAAATTACCCATATTGAAAAAAGATTGTGCCTCTCTGATAGTAATATAACAGAGTGTAGAATCGTAATCATACATCCCTGTAGAAAAAATACCTTTTACTGTAAATCGAGCCATTTTGGGAGTCATCCCCATCGGAGTAATCCTTCCAAATGGTGATATTATATTAACCTTATCATCAATAGTAACACCAAGTAATTTTGCCAACTCTTTACCTATTATTATCGAGCGGTTATCACTTTCATAAAGGGAATTTATACTCCCTTCAACAATAGATTTTGAAAAAGTAGTAACATTTTTGTCTAACGATACATCTATCCCACGGACAACTACACCCGACACAGAATCACCATTTGAAAGCATTGCCTGCCTATATATAAATGGCGTAACTGCCTCAATACTATCTATCTTCTCTAATTTATCTATCAGAGGATGATAGTTGTCAATATTCCCAGACATCTTTGAAACTATAATATGAGAATTGACCCCAAGTATTTTGTCCCTAAGCTGCTTCTCAAATCCATTCATAACAGAGATAACAATTATAAGAGTCATAACACCAAGTATGACACCAAGTATCGATATTATGGTTATCAAAGATATGAATTTCTCACTCCTCTTTGCTTTAAGATATTTTAAAGCAATATAGAATTTATAATTTGTAGTCAGATTCAAATCTATTCAACTCTCATATGTGGAAATAAAATAACATCCCTTATAGACGGCTGGTTGGTCAGTAGCATAACAAGCCTATCTATACCTATACCCTCACCAGCAGTAGGTGGTAATCCATAACATAATGCTCTTATATAATCTTCATCCATACTATGAGCCTCTTCGTCACCCTTCTCTTTCTCTTTTAGCTGGTTTAGGAACCTATCTTTCTGGTCAAGAGGATCATTGAGCTCACTAAAAGCATTGGCAATCTCCCTTCCATATATATAAAGCTCAAATCTATCAACAAATTCAGGGTTGTTACTGCTCTTCCTTGCAAGTGGAGAGACATCAATCGGGAATTGTGTAATAAAAGTAGGCTGGATAAGCTTCTTTTCAGCAACAGTTTCAAATATTTCGGTTAGCAATTTACCGTATGTTTCATTCCCTTTAACTTCAATACCTACTTTTTTGGCATATTTTTGTAGAAAATTTATATCATCAAGATCTGCTTCTTTATTTATGGGTTCATCTGAATATTTGAAGATCGCCTCCTTTACAGTAAGATGATCCCAAGGTGGAGCAAAATCTATCTCTGTATCAAGATATGTGATCTTACTTTTATTAAAAATAGTTGTAACAAGATAATTGAAAAGCTCCTCTGTAAATGACATAAGATCAAGATAAGTAGCATAAGCCATATAAAATTCTATCATTGTGAATTCAGGGTTATGCTGGATCGATATTCCCTCATTTCTAAAATTTCTATTTATCTCATATACCCTATCAAATCCACCAACCACAAGTCTTTTGAGGTATAATTCGGGAGCTATTCTTAAAAATAGCTTCATATCAAGAGCGTTATGGTAGGTTTCAAAAGGCTTTGCAGTAGCACCACCTGCAAGTGGCTGCATCATTGGGGTTTCAACTTCAACAAAACTGTTTCTATCAAAAAACTCCCTTATTAATTTTAATATTTTACTTCTCATTAGAAATACATCTCTAACATCACGGTTGATTATAAGGTCAAGGTATCTCTGTCTGTATCTCTTCTCTTTATCTGTAAGACCGTGCCACTTTTCAGGCATTGGAAGGAGTGATTTGGTAAGAAGCTTAAAATCATTTACAAGAATGGTCAACTCTCCTGTTTTTGTCTTAAAAAGTGTCCCTACAACACCAACAATATCACCAATATCTATTTTATCTTTAAAAAAATCAAATTTATCTTTAAGCACTTTCTGATAAAAATACAACTGAATTTCACCTTTAAAATCTCTGATTAGAGCAAAAGAGGCTTTGCCAAAATCCCTCATATTTATAATTCGTCCTGCTATTTTAAACTCTTTTGAAATCTTCTCTACTTCCTCTTTAGGTAACTCTGAATATTTAGTCATAATCTCTTCAGAGGAAGATTCGGGCTTAAAATCATTAGGAAATTTATCATCAAGTAAATTTAGTTTATCTAACCGCTGTCTAAAAAGTTGATTATCGGAATACATAAATCCCCCTTGTAATATTTGAATATGTTAAGAGTAAAACTTTAAAAGTTAAAATTAATTTTGGAAAGTATACTATTTAATCCCTAAAATCAAGAAAAAGTTATATATTACCAAATGAATAAAAAAACAATGATATTAATTTAAAATAATGGGAGATAATATAATTTCAATCTTGAAAAATTGTAAAGACATGATAATATAAAAACCTCAGGCACTCTCTGAAGTGCTTACTCTTTCTAACTATAAAATTCACCATTTACTGCCAAAAATTTTTTTTTAAAAAATTCCTATTTTTCTGTTACAGCTATATTAGATTTATTCCTCTATTTTTTCTTCACAATGATATATTTTAAAAGTCAAGTATTAAAATTTAATTGGAGATGTAAAAAATTTATCTCAATATTTTTCTTAAATATGCTCCTGTGTATGAATTTTTATCCTCTGCAACTTCTTCAGGTGTGCCACACACAATTATCTCTCCACCATTGTCCCCACCTTCAGGTCCCAAATCAATAATGTAATCTGAACACTTTATAACATCAAGATTATGCTCTATTAGCAAAATTGTATTACCCTTATCTCTGAGCTCTGCAAGCACATTGAGCAACTTGTTGACATCATGGAAATGGAGTCCTGTGGTTGGTTCGTCAAGAATATACAAGGTATTGCCCGTATCCCTTTTTGAAAGCTCTTTTGAAAGCTTTATCCTCTGAGCTTCACCACCAGATAGAGTAGTTGCTTGTTGTCCAAGTTTGATATAGCCGAGCCCTACTTTTTTTAGAAGTTGAAGTTTATCCTTAATAGATGGGATGTTTATAAAAAATTCATAAGCCTGATTTACAGTCATATCAAGAACATCAGAGATATTTTTATCCTTGAACTTAATATTTAGAGTATCCTTGTTATATCTTTTGCCACCACACTCTTCACAAGTTATATAAACATCAGGCAAAAAGAGCATTTCAAGCTTAATAACTCCATCTCCTCCACAATTTTCACACCTTCCACCTTTGACATTAAAACTAAATCTACCCGGTTTAAAACCTCTTGTCTTGGAATGTGGAACATTGGCAAATATATCTCTAATTGGGGTAAAAACACCGGTATAAGTTGCCGGATTTGAACGAGGAGTCCTCCCTATCGGAGATTGATCTATCTCAACAACTTTATCAATTTTTTCAAAATTTTTTATTTCGCTAAATTTACCAGTTGAAATATTCTGCTTATACAGATACTTTTTCAATCCCTTGTAAATAATCTCGTGCATCAAGGTGCTTTTACCCGAACCTGATACACCTGTAATAGTGGTCATAATTTTAAGCGGGATTGCAACATCTATATTTTTAAGATTATTTTCAGAAGCCCCTTTAATTTCAAGAAATGTATCGGCTCTCTTTCTACTTTTAGGCACTTCTATCTTGAGCTCACCTGTAATGTATTTCCCTGTTAGAGACTCCTTCGAACCTACAATATCGTCCAATTTACCTGATGCAACAAGCCACCCTCCACTCCTTCCAGCTTCAGGTCCTAAATCAACAATAAAATCTGCACTTCTTATTGTCTCTTCATCATGCTCAACCATTATAACTGTATTTCCCAAATCTTTTAACTGTCTCAGAGTCTGGAGCAATTTCTCATTATCCCTTTGGTGAAGTCCTATGCTTGGCTCATCTAAAACATAAATTATCCCAGAAAGATTAGCTCCTATCTGTGTTGCAAGTCTTATCCTCTGGCTCTCACCACCCGACAAAGTCGATGATCTTCTATCAAGGGTAAGGTAGCCCAACCCTATGTTAAGTAAAAATTGGAGTCGACTTCTTATCTCCTTAAATAAACGTCTCCCTATAAGCTCCTCTTCAACAGTTAAATCAATATTCATAAAGAAATTGATAAGAGAACTAACATTCATCTTAACCATTTGGTGAATATTTATCCCTTTGAATTTTATAAAATCTGCCTCTTTTTTCAACCTGCTACCTTTACATTCAGGGCAGGGAATCTCTCGTGAATACTTCTCAATAATATTTTTTATTTTAAACTTGTCATAAATTCTTATATTACCAGCATTATAATCATCAACAACACTCTTGAGGCGATTAATATTTATATCACTATTTTCAACCTCCTCTTCATTAACCCCATAAATAAATCCCAGCCCTCTACAATTTGGACATGCACCGTAAGGATTATTGAAAGAGAATAATCTTGGAGATATCTCAGGATAACTAATTCCGCAATCAACACAAGCAGCTTTCTCACTAAATACCTTCTCTTCGCCACTATCTATATTTTCAATCTTTACAAGTCCATCAGCGATTGACAAGGCTATCTCCAATGAATCTGCAATTCTGCTCTCTATACCACCCTTTACAACAACTCTATCAACAACAATATCTATATTATGCTTTACATTTTTCTTTAGCAATACTTCATCCTCTTCAAGTGAATATAGCTTCCCATCTATCTTTGCTCGGGTAAATCCATCTCTTAAAATTTTTTTTAGCTCATTCTGAAATTCACCCTTCCTCCCTCTGACAACAGGAGCATAGATTATTAACTTTGTGCCTTCCTGATACTTCAATATCTCATCCGCAATCTGAGATACCTGCTGAGATGCTATCTCTTTTCCGCAGTTGTAACAGTAAGCTTTCCCAAGATTTGCATATAGAACTCTTAGATAGTCGTATATCTCTGTTACAGTAGCCACCGTAGAGCGTGGATTTTTGCTGACGGTTTTCTGCTCAATTGCAATAGATGGCGACAAACCTTCAATAGAGTCAATGTCCGGCTTCTCCATAAGCTCAAGAAACTGCCTTGCATAAGCAGACAACGATTCAACATACCTTCTCTGCCCTTCAGCATAGATAGTATCAAAAGCAAGGCTTGATTTCCCTGATCCACTAACCCCTGTTATAACTGTAAGAGTATTTTTAGGAATATCAATATCAATATTTTTTAAATTATGTTGTCTGGCACCCCTTATCTTTATCATTTGATTCCCTTTATTTTTAGAATTTTTTATTTAATGGTATTTGGTTGTTAACAAAGCTATAAACTTAATAATTTTTTATAAAATGGTCATAAAGTCCAAAAGGGTCATCTATTTTTGAAATAAATTGCTCCAAACCCTTACTGTATATGAGGAAAGAATCTGTCTGAGCATAACCAAAACCTCCATGACAAGACATCTGATTCTCAAAATTTATTAAATTGCCATCGAAGAATTCTGAAATTATTATAATATCTCCAGTATCTGGAGTATTAATAAAATTTTCAATATCGAGAAGAAGTTGTTTACTATCAGAAAAATCATCTTGAAGAACACCATCTTTCACTTTTCCACCCTTTAACCTGACAAGACTCTCTTTAAAAAGAATTATTACATCATCGTTATCTTTCATAAGAAGACACTTTATCCCAGAATGAGATAGTAGATTTTCAATAAGAAGCGGATATTTTTCAATAATTTGGCTAATATTCATTTTATTCTTAAATCTGTTGATATACAAATTAGCCACTGGACCAAAAGGTATTATATTTATATCTTTGACAATAAACTCTTCTGACAACTCCCTTTTTTTTAGATAAGGTGAGATAAATTTTGAAAATGTGTAAGGGATCGCTCTCTCTTTTGAGAGGGTCATAAGTTTCTTCTGGATAGTATGCTCTTTCCATGATGAATGTCGATTCAATATCATGTTTCTATAAGAAGCTATCTCGTCACAATATTTCAAAATAATATCTTTTATTTCACAATTGAAAAGATTTGAAAATGGTTTAGATTTGGCTGATCCATGGTCAGATAGTATAAAAAAATCGTATTTTTTCAATTTAGAATCTTCAGCAAACTGAAAAATTTTATAAATTGAATTATCAATAAGTTTTAAGACACTGAGACTGCTTTGTGAAGTGGGTCCTCTTTGATGTGCCATTTCATCATAAGTATAAAATGTAACATAAATTTTTGGCGTCCCACATAGAATCTCAAAGCATACCCCATTTGTGATATATTCGTTGATTATTACATTGTTAAAAAGCCTTACGAATGGGAAAAATATAAAATTTCGCTGTTGGATACTATTGAAAAAATAGTATATATCATCATATAATTCAAGGAACAACTCCTTTAATATCCAATACATTATCCCAATAATATTAAAGAAGTTTAAAAAAATTATAAGAAATATTTTGAGACCTGATACTCTTTGAGACAACTGAGATGTAAGTATCCTGCTCATAGTTAGATATGATCTATCCGCATCACCACTAAAAAAATTAAGATAAGATACTCCACCTTTAAGTATACCCTTGCAATCTCTATCTTTTAACTCTTGCTCTATCTTCTGAGAGGTTTCAGGATTTTTAAATGAGTAAAATTTACCCATCTCTTTATCAAACCACCTGAAACCTGGTATTTTTTTGGTATCTCCATACATTAAAGATTTTTGGAAAGATGGTGTATTTGAAGGTAGTGGAGAGTAAAGTTTTTTACTCTCATAACCTTTTGAGATAATATATTTTTTTATTTTTGGAAGATAACCTTTTTTAAGAGCAAGTTGCATATTATCATAAGATAGACCATCGAGTTGGATAATAATAAATCCTTTTTGGGTAACCGTGCTGACTGAAAAATTGAGAAACTTTCTTATCAGAGATAATTTTACTTTTTTAAGATAAAATAAGATTTTTTTTAAGATTTTCATGAAAAGTCAATGGGGGTGCAGAAGAGGTTCACACCCCCATCTTTTTTATTCGTAGTAAATTTTCAGAAATTTGCTTCTATTCGGATGCCTTAGTTTGCGGAGAGCTTTTGCCTCTATCTGTCTTATCCTCTCCCTTGTAACATTAAAATCTTTACCAACTTCCTCTAATGTATGATCATACTTTTCACCAATTCCAAATCTCATCCTCAAAACTCTCTCCTCACGGGATGTGAGAGTTTTGAATATCTTTTCCGTTGTTTCTGCTAATGCAAGATTTATAACAGCAGATGATGGGCTCACAACACGCTTATCTTCTATAAAATCACCAAGCATACTATCTTCATCCTCACCTATCGGAGTATCGAGTGATACTGGCTCTTTTGATATTTTAAGGACTTTCCTTACTTTTTCAACAGGTAGATCCATTTTGTCAGCAATCTCTTCAGCCGATGGCTCCCTTCCAAGCTCTTGAACAAGATTTTTTGATGTTCTGATTAGTTTGTTGATAGTTTCAATCATATGAACAGGGATTCTGATAGTCCTTGCCTGATCAGCAATTGCTCTTGTAATTGCCTGCCTTATCCACCATGTGGCATAAGTGCTAAATTTGTAGCCACGCTGGTATTCAAATTTATCAACAGCCTTCATTAAGCCTATATTTCCCTCTTGAACCAAATCTAAAAATTGCAAACCTCTATTGGCATACTTTTTAGCAATACTTACAACCAATCTGAGATTAGCCTTTACAAGTTCATTTTTGGAGTATTCAGCTTTTATTTTATTCTCCTCTATCTGATAATAAACACTTTTAAACTCTTTTATTGTATAACCTGTAAGATTCTCTATCTCACTCATTCTCTCTGTATTTCTCTTTAATTTCTTTGCAAGATTTTGAATATTACGGACTCCAATATTAGATTTATCATATTTCATAGCAACTTTTTCATCATTTATTACATCTTCTATTTCTTTCTCAATTCCGGGTAGTAATTTTTGGAACTCAATATAATCTCTTTCAATTTTGTTGCACTCATTTACCAACTCTTTGAAACGGTCTATTATTGATGAAAGCTGTTTATTTTTTAGATTTATAGATTTGATAAGTTCTATTATTCTATTTTTATTCTCTGCAATAATCTTATTTAATTTTTGCTGTTCACTACTTTTAATTTTCTCACTACTTTTTAATCTTAAACTGATTTGGTCATTATCATTTTTTAATACTCTTATATCTTTAATTATATCAAGTATTCTGACTGTTTGTAATTTCTCCTCTTCAGAGACAAAATCGTAAATATCATCATCCTCTTCAAACTGGTAATTTTCAAGCTCCTCCTCTATATCTCTGGTAACATCTCTTATCCCTATTTTTCTTGATTCAATAAGCTCTTCAAGACCTAATACTTGTTCAATGGTTATAGGTGATTGTATAATTTTAGAAAGTATAAGCTTTTCATACTTTTCTATATCTTTTGCAATTTCAATCTCCTCCTCTTTTGACATAAGTGATATTTGCCCCATCTCTTTGAGGTATATCCTAATAGGATCGGCTGTTCTATGATTTTCATCATCAACTATAACTTTTTCTTCGAGATGAACTTCATCTTCAGGAGCATTTATCTCAGGGTTCTCTTCAAGTATTCTCTTTGATATTTTGATCTTTTTCATCTTGCCATTGATAATTTCGATGTCAAGCTCCTCCATCAAATCGATTATATCCTCTATCTGTTCAGGAGTTATTATCTCTGGCAAAGAGTTATTAAGCTCTTCGTATGTGATAAAGCCTTTCTCTTTACCATATCCGACTAATTGCTTTATCTCTTTGAATTTCCTAACGTCTATCCCTTTAGTAGCAAACTCCATAATGGAATTCCCCCTTATTTTAAAATTTTTAGCTGTTCTACAATTCTATTTTGCTCTTCTATTAAACTCTTTATCATTTCTTGATTATTCTCTCTCTCCTCTTTCTTTATATTAGCAGTCAACTCTTTAAATCTACTCTTTAAGGCTCTCTCCTTTAATTGATGATTAAGCTCTTTAAAAAATTTATCTTTCTCTTCGCTACTCTCAAAAGAGTGCTCTCTCAATGCAAGTTCCCTTATATGTTCTCTCTGCTGTTCATCAAAAGAATCATCATCAAGAATATCATTGAGATTGATATCTGCCATAAGCTTTTCAAAGATTAATAAAAAATTTCTGTTTGTTATAAAATTACTCTCAACCTTACTAATATAATCAGTATTATTTAAAAGAAAAGATGTAATTTGATCTTCAATATCAAGATTTTTCTCTTTAGAGGTAATAGACACCCCCCTCTTGGTAAAACTTTGCGAGTATTTCAAGAGAGATGATTTGACCTCTCTCTCGTCAAGAGTAAGTATATCAGCAATACCTTTAATAAAATAATCTTTATAGAGAGGATTATCTATCTTGGAGAAAATCTTTTTCAATCTTTCCATTAATTTAATTTTATTTTCTATTTTTTTCAAGTCAATACTATTAGAGATAATAATTTTTAAGAACATCACAAGATCGTAAGATTTACTGATAAATTCTATACAATCCTCTTTGCCCATCTCCCTTACAAAATCATCTGGGTCCTTTTTGTCAGGGAGTTTTACTGCTTTTGGATTGAGATCACTGTTAATTGCAGTTATCAAACCTCTAATAGCAGCTTTTACTCCAGCATCATCTCCATCATATAAAAAAACTATGTTGTTTGTGAACCTTAAAATTAACTTGAGCTGCTGCTCTGTAAACGCAGTTCCGAGTGTTGCAACAGAATTTTTGATACCATGAGAGTAAAGGGATATCATATCCATATAACCTTCAACTATAAAAACCTTGTCATCTCTCTTTATATCATCCTTATTCTCAAATAATCCGTATAAATTTGAACCTTTATGATAAACAGATGTTTCAGGAGAGTTAAGATATTTAGGGTTATCTTCTCCAAGTGTCCTCCCACCAAATGCTATCACTTCACCTCTTATATTTAAAATAGGGAAGATAATTCTATTTCTAAAATAGTCGTAAAAATCACTCTTCCTCTTTACTATCCCTAACTTCTCTGCTAACTCCAAATTTATTCCCCTTTTTTCCAGCTCATTTGAGATAAAATAGTAGCTGTCAGGGGCATAACCGATAAAAAACTTAAATATTATCTCTTTCGAAATACCTCTATTTTGAAGAAAATTTTTTATAATAGGGATATTTAGGTTGTTAAGTAAGTTTGTATGGTATATCTCCATTACTAACTTAGTAGTAGTAAAATACTCCTCTAAACTATCTTGATATTTAAAGTTGATTTTGATGTTATAATCTTTGGCAAGCTTTATCCCAGCATTTGGATAGCTCAAACCTTCTATTTTACTTATAAATTTTATTACATCACCACCCTCTCCACATCCAAAACAATGAAATATCTGCTTCTGAGGACTGACAACAAAAGATGGTGTTTTTTCATGGTGGAATGGACATAATCCTTTATAGTTGTCACCATACTTTTTTATAGTTAGATATTTTGAGATAACATCTACAATGTCTACTCTACTCCTTAGCTGTTCAAATGATATATCTGCATTTTTCATTTAAGTTGTTGACCTTGAATAATTATTGATTAATATACAAAATAATATCATAAAAAATCCATAAAAAAGGTTATTGTGAAAATAATTATTATAATTCAACAAGATATTTGTCTTCAATATAAAATTAAAATTTTTTAGACAAATCTCCCCTAATCTAAAATTAGAGTAGTAGTAAATTAAATTCTACTAAATAATAATTTAAACTATTTCTTCTGGATGGGTAATTCTTCCGGTAATAGCTGATGCAGCTGCAACTGCCGGATTAGAAAGAAAAACCTCACTTTGAGGATCACCCATTCTACCTACAAAATTTCTATTGCTGGTAGCAAGAGCCTTCTCCCCTTTGGCAAGGATTCCCATATGCCCTCCAAGACATGGACCACATGTAGGTGTGCTGACCGCAGCACCAGCATCTACAAATATATCAAGAAGCCCCTCTTTTAAGGCATCTTTATAAATCTGCTGTGTTGCGGGAATAATGATTGTTCGGAGATATTTTTTTACTTTTTTACCTTTCAATATAGATGCAGCTACTCTTAAATCCTCTAATCTTCCATTTGTGCAGGAGCCGATAAATACTTGGTCCAACAATATATCTTTTAGTTCAGAAACATTTTTTGTATTTTCCGGAAGATGCGGACATGCAACTTGAGGTTCAAGAGTGGTAACATTTATATCAATAGTTTGACAGTATGAAGCATCAGGATCACTTTTAAAAAATTTATAATCCCTCTTAGCTCTCCCCTTTACATATATCTCTGTAATAGTATCAGGCTCTATAATCCCTGTTTTAGCACCTGCTTCTATCGCCATATTGCACATTGTCAACCTTGAAAACATAGGAAGAGCCTTGATTACTTCCCCTGTAAACTCCATTACTTTGTAAAGAGCTCCATCAACACCTATTTTACCTATTGTGTAAAGTATAATGTCTTTCCCATCAACCCATTTTTGGAGGTTACCTGAATAGACAAACTTGATAGTTTCAGGAATTTTAAACCATGCTTTACCTGAGATCATTGCTGCTGCAAAATCAGTGCTTCCCACACCTGTTGCAAAAGCACCAAGGGCACCATAAGTGCATGTATGACTATCAGCTCCTATAACAATATCACCGGGAACAACTATACCCTGTTCAGGAAGGAGTGCATGCTCAACACCTACTTCACCAACTTCAAAAAAATATTTAAGGTCATACTTTTTTGCAAAATCTCTTAATACCTTTACCTGATTTGCAGAGTTTATATCTTTGTTGGGAGTAAAATGATCAGGAACAAGAACAATTCTATCTTTATACTTAGGAGAGTTTTTATAAAGATCTTCAAATTTATTTATGGCAATAGGTGCAGTAACATCGTTAGCTAATGCAATATCCACTTCAACTTCTACAAATTCACCAGGAATTACGGCTCTTCCTAATCTTTCAGAAAAAATTTTTTCAGTTATTGTAAAACCCATTTATATCCTCCATTTATAATCGTAATATTACAGAATTAAAAATTTATGAATAAATATTACATTTTAGCTTTTTTATGAAGTTGCTTTACTAACGCTCCTTGCAATTACACATGAAAAAGTAGATAATAATCTTTTTCTCTTTCCCTTTGTTTTAGCTCTCCTTCAATAAAGTAGGAAATTTTTAAAAAACTACAATATCGTCGGAGAGATTATTCTTTTATTTTTTCCCTCTAACAACTAACAACTATCTTCCATTCCCCTCTACTCTAAGGGGTGGCACCGT
>DYJV01000115.1 GCA_020722945.1 Candidatus Methylomirabilis sp.
TAGAGGGGAATTTTTTAAAAAACTATAACATCCAAGGGGTGGTCTTTTCTTTTGGATTTTGTTTTTTTGTTTTTCTCTTTCCTCTTTTTCTATTTTTAATTTTTTTTATCTTTGTTTTTATTTTTTAATCTTTTCCTTCAGCACTTCAGCCTTACGCCTTCCCTCAAAAAAAAGGGTGGCATTGTCAGGTGACGGGGTGGTCGTTTTCCTTTTCAATAGCACTCACCAATGATGGGGGGTTCTTCAAAAATTTAATAACACCCACCATATTATTCAATACATCTGCAACATCAATATGAATAACTTTTAATACCAAAGATACCAAAAAATCGTAGGGGAGTTTGTCGTTATAATTAAAATTTTAAACATTGAAATTGTATAAAACCTTAATTTAAACTTAATTAACTCCAAATAATACTCAAAAAGTAATTGAGGCAATGGGATTACAAATTTAAGAGAAAGAGTGAAAATAATAGAAAAAAGCTGGAAAATATTAAAAACTTTCCCAGCTTATAATTTAGAAATAGATAAAAGATAAAAAGTTTTTATTTAGGACCGCATATCCCAAACGCTGATATCCATATACACTTACCCTCAAAAGCATTTACACAAGATTTCTCATCTTTAAATTTTTGGCAGTCTATGATGCATCTGCTAAATTTCCCAAAAAAATCGAGACTTACTGTGCAGTTGGTAGTTTTCTTGCAATCTTGTTCATTTAATCCACTGCACTGAGGAGTATCAGAAACACTCTTGCTTTTTTTTACCTCTTCTGAAGATAACATTAGAGGAAAAAGTAAAATAGTAAATAGAAATAGAACTTTAAAGATAAAATTTTTCCTTTTCATAAAAACCTCCTACATAAAATATATCAAATTAAAAAATTTACTATACTTGAAAGTTGATAAATTAATTACTTTACGCTGCTTTGATAACAAAAAATATTTATGGTGTAAACATAAATTTATTGAAATATAACAAGACTTTTTAAAATCATAACTTTTTACAGAATATAAGCTAAAAATAAAATAATAGTTTTACGAGATTCCTATCAAAAAGAGTCCCTTGATTGATAATTTTCATTTTAGAACTCTTTTTTTATTTAACAGTTGTTAACGATATTTCACTTTTGCTTTCAACTAAATTGGTAAAATTAATTTTAGAAGTTTTTGATAAAAATTAGATGATGAGTTACTTTCATGAAAAAGGGTGTCTTTATTTTAATACAACAAAGCATTAATAAGTAGTTGTATTTTAAATAGATATAAGGTAGTAGTAATTTTTAATTACTACTTTTTAAAGATATTTGATTTTCTCAATACATTTGATCAGGTGATTAATGAACAAACGATTAATTGTTGCAATTACAGGAGCATCAGGAGCTATATATGGGATAAGATTAGTTGAGGTGTTAAGTAGCTTTAAAAATATCGAGACACATCTCATTGTATCAGATTCTGCAGAGTTTATAATAAAAAGAGAGTGCAATCTTCCCAATATTGACCACATACTCAGATTAGCCACTTTTAGTCACTACTTCAAAAATATCTCTGACAATATTTCAAGTGGCTCTTTCTTGACTGACGGTATGGTAGTTGTTCCATGCTCTATTAAAACTTTATCAGCTATAGCCAACTCTTACAATGACAATCTGATAGTAAGAGCTGCTGATGTTTCACTTAAAGAGAGACGGAAGCTTATACTTGTAGTAAGGGAGACACCTCTTCACCTTGGACATCTTGAGCTTATGGAGAGAGTTACAAAAATGGGTGCTCTGATTTTACCACCTATGCCATCTTTTTATCACTCCCCTAAAAGTATCAATGATATTATTGACCATACAATAGGAAAAATTTTAGATCAATTTGGAATAGAGCATAATCTTTTTAAAAGATGGGGTGGATGATTTTTTAAAATCAGAGATCTTTCATCTGTAATTTCTATATTAAATTAGGAGGAGTTAAGTGAAGGGGATTAAATTTTTATTCACAATTATTGCAGGTTTTATTATGTTAGCCTCTGTTAACCTTTCTGCTGGTGGTGGTGGGTCATACCCAAATGGGGCAGAGGGATTTCTTGTTGGAGCAGCTCCCCCACCAGGATTTTATATGACAAGCTATACATACAACTACAATTCAGATAGTATGCTTGATGATAAGGGAGATGAGGTTGGAGCTTTTGACAAGATAAATGTTTGGGGAGAAGTTTTAAGATTTATCTGGATCAGTAAGTTACAATTTTTAGGTGGGACATATGGGCAACATCTTTTTGTCCCTGTTCTTGATGTTGACCTTGATTTCAAAGCACCCTTGGGACCTAAAGGTGCAAGTCACTACACTGATTTTGATTTACCCTATTTAATTTATAGTCCTTTTCTCTGGACGTTTCATAAATTAGGCGGGAAGCTCCACTTTGTATTTTCATTTGCTGATATCTATATCCCCACAAATTCACAAAAGGATGAAGATATGGCAAATATAAGTCACAATTTTTGGACAATTGAACCTGCGGTAGGGATTACATATCTTCCTACTGAAAATACAGAGATCTCATTCAAATTTATGTATGATTTTAATACAACTCAGGATGATTCAGCGACTGTTTATGGATTTAATGTTGATAGGACCCCGGGACAAGAGTTCCACTTTGATTACAACTTCTCATATGCTGTCAACAAAAATTTCAGAGTTGGGCTTGGTGGATATTTTTACACACAGACAACAGATGATGATTACGATATAGACTCTTCAATCCCTGCACCTGTTGCTAATCTTCTTGAAGAGGATGAGGGACATAGGAGTATAAAGGTATCAGTAGGTCCTGGATTTTGGTTTAATCACAAAAATATATTTATGACTCTTAGAGTCCAGCCTGAAATCTACGTCCGCAATGGGACAAAAGGTTTGGCTTCATGGCTAAAAGTCACTTACTGCTTTTAAAAAAAATGGGGAGTTTTCTCCCCATTTTAAAAATTATAAATAAATTAAATTTTAATTTTTAACCTTTTTAAAGATTTTTTTACAACTTAAAATAAGAATTGTCTTTTTTACTTATATCAAGAAGTTCTCTGCTTTTACCCTCGAAGATTATTTTCCCATTATCGATAACATAACTTCTATCGCTGATTTGAAGTGTCATATTTACATTCTGCTCAACAAGGAGAATACTTTTACCTATACTTTTGAGAGTTTGGATTACCTCAAACATTCTTTTTACAAATAGAGGCTGAAGTCCTAATGAAGGCTGGTCAAGCAAGATTAACTCTGGATCAGACATTAAAGCTCGTCCTATTGAAAGCATCTGTCTCTCCCCGCCACTCAATGTTCCAGCAGATTGTTTGATACGTTCTTTTAAACTTGGGAAAAGAGCAAATAGATACTCAAGTTTTTGATTGATATTTTTATCTGATTTTAAAGTATACCCTCCCACAAGGAGGTTGTCCAACACTGTCATATCAGGAAAAACAGCACCTCCCTCAGGCACAAGGACAATACCGCTTTTCACACTGTCTTGTGGCTTACTATTACTTATAACTCTGCCTTTAAAAAGTATCTCACCTGATTTTATAGGAATCATATTTGCTATAGCAGCAAGTATGCTACTTTTGCCAGCTCCATTTTTACCGATAATAGCAACTATTTCATTTGCCATAATGGAGATATTTACAGCATGGACAACTTTGATATCTTGATAAAATATAGTTACATTGTTAATTGAGAGGATCGGTTTGTAAATCATTTGTATGTCCGTAATTTTATTTTAATAACTATTTAATAACTAT
>DYJV01000037.1 GCA_020722945.1 Candidatus Methylomirabilis sp.
CTGAGATTTCAAATCCACTCTGTTCATTGAAATGACAAAATTAGAGTGTATCATTATAATTCAAATTTTAACCCTTGAAATTCTATCAGTGGCTCTTTATTTTAAATGTAATAGCACTCCCATCATCATATATTTATATGATAAAATCTCTTGAAATATTAAGATTGATATAGTATTTTGTAAAAATCAAATTATTAAAGGATCATAAATGAAGGGAATCATACTTTTTTTTATCTCTCTTTTTTCTATTTCTATTTTTATTACAGATATTTACTCTGATAGTTATATCATAAAAAGATGCCAACCGCAATCTTATAAAGAGTTTGACAAGTGTTACCAAAAGGTCTCAAAGGAGACACTACCTTCCAAAAATGAGGAACTAATTTTAAACAGAACCAACTATTTCAAATTCAAAAAAGAGTCAAAGATCGACTTTTATACTTCAAATATCCCCTTGTCCAACTCTTTTTCATCTCTGCCCGATCCTTATCTAAAAGATCAAAAATGGCTTACTCTGATCAATGCTTTAGATCTTGTTAATTTGAGTCAGGGTGAAGGGGTGACTATTGGCTTACTCGATTCTGGAGTAGAGAAAGAGCATGAAGACCTCTCAGGTCAGATAATCCAATATTACAATGTAGCAGAGAAAAACAACGACATAACAGACTCATTTGGACATGGGACAGCAGTTGCAGGTATAATTGCTGCAATTGCAAACAACGGCAACGGAATAAGAGGGATTGCACCAGAATCCAAAATAGTAGTTGCAAAAGTAAATAAAGGTGCATCACCTACTTTTGAAGATATATCAGTTGCTGAAGCAATATACTACCTTGTGGATAATGGGGCAGAGGTTATAAATATGAGCATCCAGATGGATGAGGTAAACCAAAGTGTAGAAGATGCAATAGAATACGCAAAAAATAAAGGGGTTATTCTCGTAGCTGCAACAGGGAATTATGGTCAGCTTCAAGAGTCTTATCCTGCAAGTAACGATTATGTTCTTGGTGTTGCTTCTGTAAATGACAATTTGGAATTAGCTTCATTTTCCAATTACGATAGCAATGTTTTTATACTTGCTCCGGGTGAAAATGTCTTTTCCACTATTACAGGTAACAACTATGGCTATAAAACGGGGACTTCCTACTCTGCACCTATGATAACAGGCTTGATAGCAGATATACTCTCTCTCAACAAATCTCTCAATTACAACGACATCAAAAAAATAATTCTTCAAAATTCTGCTACAGAGATCCCACAAAAGAGTAAAATAGTCGATTCAGCAAACTCTATCTATGGGACAGGGGTTGCACTCCATACAGATATGGATAGTTATTCAACTGGGGATTATCTCAATCTTTCAATGCTTTTACCACCAATGAGCGTAGAATTTGATATATACTTTGCTATTATACTCCCATCTGACACTCTCATCTCACTTAGCTATGAAAATGGGACATTTTTATGGAGATCAGGCTTGTATCCTATTGCATACAATGCTACACTATCTGACTACTATACAGTTTATATATGGGGAGAAGCAGGGAGCAACAGATTATTCAAATCTCTTGAGATAACTGACGACTTCCTTCCAGGTATATACACTTTCTGTTCAGCTTACAAAAAAGATCAAAATTTTATAGGTTATATAAATTGCAAAGAGGTAAAAATAAATGAATAAAGGGTCTAGTATGCTTCAATCAAAAAAATATTTCTCATTGCTAATATTACTGGCTGTTATCATCGTAACCACTTTCATCTCAGTCCATCAAAGGAACAATCAATTCAAATATTGGATAGAGCATAAAGATGCTTTCTTTGTTGGTGAGTATCCATCAGTTACCACTCTTGATGCATACTTGTGGTTAAGATTGGCTAAATTTAAGATACAAGGTTTATACGATGGGAAACATAAAGATTTTTTAGGTAATTATCCAAATACTATCGGAACTCCTCTGGACAAACCACCAGTAATAAGCTCTTTCCTTGCTACTTTTTACAAATTTTTTGATTCAGAAGGATACAACCATCTTTATGTCGGATCAATAAAATTAATAAATCTACTTGCATCTATATTTATTATCCCTCTCATATTGGTCTGTTACAAGCTCGGATTTACTTCAGCAGGAGTATTGGGGGGGCTGATAGGGACATTTTCGTGGGCATACTATCCCCGCTCATACACTGGTAGGATAGATACAGATTCTCTGCTCCTTTTCTTCCCATTTATGGCAATACTTTTGACACTACTTATTCCAAAGATGAAGAAACTACAATTCAAAATTATTCTATCATTGCTCATAGGTTTGACACTTAATTTTTATGCACAGTGGCACGCAGTAGCATCAAGTTTTAATTTTATCTATGCACTCCTATTTCTTTTATTCCTTTTTATAAACAAACAGAGCAGAAGAGAGATATTAATAATATTTCTCTCTATGATACTCACATATAATCCTATCAATTTTATAAATGGTATATATTCAGTAATTGGTTTTCTAAAATCGAGTTACTTCTCTGGGATACTTCATGCCGACCCACTCAAAAATATTATCCCACTACCTGATATCATCACAACCATCACAGAGACACAAAAGAGGGATCCTAATGAGGTGATTCAGATGGTGTATGGGCTTAAACCTTTATTCTTATTAGGTTTACTCGGTTTTATTGGATTAGTAGGATACAGATGGAGAGAGGCATTTCTTATGCTTCCACTTTTTGGACTTGGAATTCTTGCATTTAAAGGGAGTAATAGATTTGCACTCTTTCTTGCCCCATTTATAGGAATAGGTATAGGCTTTATAATAGAATTTATAATCGATTCACTATTCTCATGGTTAAAAGATATCAAGCTTGTAAAACTATTAGAGCAATTCAATATAACTTTTATCCCATCAATTATTATAGTTTTTATAATTTTCATGACCACTAAAAATGCCACCGCCTACAATGTAATCCATGGACCATCTGTTGATATCCCTACTGTCCAATCCTTCATAGAACTTAAAAAAATCTTACCCAAACACTCTGCTGTATTTACTTGGTGGGATTACGGATACTGTTTGGAAGAGATCCCTGAATTTAGAGTATACCACGATGGTGGGCGACATGGAGGTCTTGATACATTTCTCGTTGCAAAAGGTTTTACCTTGGATAACCAAACCAAATTATACAACCTCCTCAGTATATGGGAAAAAAGTGGCAAATCTGAGGAGATTGTTGTTGACACCCAAGAGAAAGATAAACAAAACCTAATGAGTAAACTATTTAGTGAGAGCCTCACAGGTGATGAGTTTCTACAAAAAATATTAAATTATACCAAAACAGGTGTTACTTACAATACTTATATGTTATACACTGGGGATATGATCTCCAAATATGGTGCAATAAGCACATTGGGAAACTGGGACTTTAACAATAGAAAAAGTTCACCAGATTTTTACTCTTATCTCAACTGTTCAGCAATCAAAGATAACAATCTAATATGCTCAGGGATGAAGATAGATATGACAAATGGAATTATTAATTTTGACAATGGTGGTAAAAGCTCTCTCAAAAAGTGTATCTATACCGATAAGGGCAATATTGTTTCCGAAACAACCTACAATAATGAAAATGGGATATACCTTCAGATATTAATGAAAGATAAAAAAATATTCAAAATTATGCTCTGCAACAACTCTTTATTCAATTCAAATTTCAATCAGCAATTTATACTTGGAAATATAGACAAAAATCTTTATCAAGAAGTTTACAATAATTTCCCGGTTGCAAGAGCTTTTAAAATTCTAAATAGGGAGAGTAAATGAATTTATTTATGGGTTTAGATATAGGATCATCATTTAGTAAAGGTGTGATTATCAATGATGATGGGGTAATTGTTGCCAAATATATTACTAAAAGTGGTTATAGCTTTGAGCTTGCTGCAGATGAGATAAAAGAGAATCTTTTGGAGCAGATTGGGAAGAATTTCCAAGATATATCGTCAGTAGTTTCTTGTGGCTACGGAAGAAAAAATGTAAGTTTTGCAAAATTCCACAAAACAGAGATAACTTGTCATGCAAGGGGAGCATTTTACTACTTTCCAGCAAAAGCAAAAATCATTGACATAGGTGGGCAGGACAACAAAATAATAGAGATAGACCACATTGGTAACATTCTTAATTTTAAGATGAACCGTAAATGTGCCGCAGGCACAGGTGCATTTATTGAAGAAACTGCCAATAGGCTCAATATAGAGATGAACAAACTTGAATCTCTTGCCAAAAAATCTACAAAAGCACTCACAATATCGAGCTTCTGCACTGTATTTGCACAAACAGAGATAATAAGATTAATAAAAGAGGGGAACAAAATCGAAGATATTGCAAATGCTATATTTGATTCAGTATCTCAAAGAATTATCGAAATGGATATATTCCCTAAAGACACAAATATTATTATTACTGGAGGTGTAATATCTGGCTTCCCTATCTTAAAAGATATTATTTATCAGAAAACAGGTTGTAATATACTGATTCCACCTGATGCTCAATACTGTGGAGCATTTGGTGCTTCATTATTAGGAAGAAATTAACTCCTCTATCAACTTTATACCTTTATCTTCACTAATTTTACTAAGATTTATATAAAGATGGTATAATTCAGGATTTTCCCAATCTTGTGAGTAATATTTTTCTATAAAGTGCTTTCTTTCTTTATCTTTACGCTCCATAGTGGAGATTGCACCATCACGAGTAACCCCTCTTTTCATCATATAAGAGACCCTATCTTCAAAATCTCTCACTAATTTTATGTGATAGGCAGAAGGATGTTTCTGCAAAACACACTGGGAAGCTCTACCCATGATTATTACATTGCCTACATTAGCATACTCTTTTATTGTATCTTCAATGAATTTTACGATATCATTATCATCAAAGGATAACTCATTTTTATTAACTATCCTCTTTATGAAATTTTGCTTAATTAGGTTTTGAATAAAATTGACACCGAGACCTGGAAGGCTTTCAAATGATTTTATATTTTCAGGTGATATTTTGGCTTTTTCGCCGACTTCTTTATATATTTTCTTATCTACAAGAGGGTAACCTAATTTTTTGGATAATTTAAAAGCAAAACTCCTTGCATCTGTCCCAAATCTTCTTGAAATTGTGATTACAGCCATTTTACTCTCCATTCTTCCAAATATTGTATATAGGACAATTTAACCTAAACTTACACGATTTGTCAGGCATAAGACATTTTAGGTCTTTATCAATAGGGACCTTTTTACCTAACTTTTGACACTCAAGTATTTTTGGCTCTTCATTCTTCTGAATTTCTTGATGTTTCTGGTTCTCCTCTTTATTTATACCCTCTTGACTCATAAATATAAACTACCCTTTCCTTGATAAAAATCCGAGTGTGCTCTCACTCCACTGAATATTTTTAAAACCAACATTTGTAAGTCTTCTCTTTACACCTGAAGGGATATCTTTCCCACTTTTACTACCCGGTTTACCGGTATAGTGAAAGAAGTATCCACCCTTTTTCAATATATTGTATATGTGAGAGTAAAATATCTCTGAATAAAGATTTCCTGCTCTTTTTAATCTTGGCGGATCATGAAAAACCACATCAAAGAAATATGCTGGGAAAGTATCAACAATCTCCTCTGCATTAGCAAGGATAATAGAGATGTTCTCTTTAGTAAAAAGTTCATCAGAGGGAGTATTATCTTTTGCTATTGACAAAACAGCAGGATCATTTTCAATAGTAAAGACTTTTTTTACTACCTTTGATGCAAAAATAGCATTATAACCTAACCCTGTGCATATATCTAAAACTATGTGAGTAGGTTTTAGTGGAATCATGCTAACTTTATCATATGCATCTTCTAAAGGAGTTTTCCTACTTGTCTGATGCATTCTGATACCGTCAATTTCTATGGTTCCATCTATCAGCTTGTAATGGCTGAATCTTTGAAGCATTAGTGGGTGCTGGTTATTTCAGAATCAAAAGTGTATTTGAAACCTGTATATATGTAATTCCCTCCGAAAGTCCCTTTATCAACAGAGTAAAGCATTACCAAAGAGAGCTTATTACTAAATAGTATTTCATAAGAAAGTGATATATCTTGATTTTTGTCACTTTCAATCAAATAGAAGTTCTCTTTGCTATCAGGTGAGGCAGTGTAATATCTATAAGATAAATCAAATTTGTCTCCATGGGCAAATAATTTGGTAAAATTAAAGTTATAACCCTTCTCAGAAAAAGCATTATCTTTATATTTTAGGTTGTTTTGGGTATAAAAATATGAGAAATTAGAGACTATATTGTATCCCCAATATTGGTGGAGATTAAAATTATAACCTTTACTCTGTATAGAATCACTCCTTTTGTCAATAGGGATAATTTCGGTTTGATCATCTTTCAGGCTTAAAGAGAGAGACGATTGTGGAGTGATAGAGAAAGTGACATTTGGGGAGCTGCTATTCTTCTCGAAATCTATATATTTTTTAAATTTATCATTTGTAGATTTATAATTTTTATCTGAAAAAATAGATTGTC
This sequence comes from Candidatus Methylomirabilis sp., assembly GCA_020722945.1. GTDB lineage: Bacteria > DYJV01 > DYJV01 > DYJV01 > DYJV01 > DYJV01. The sequence continues at coordinate 6,556 of DYJV01000037.1, forward strand.
CTGTAGTTAAAGAAACAGGGGCTGATGAATAAGTAAGATTAAAATCTTGATTGTGTAGAAGATAATCGTTAAAAACATTATCTTCAGCAGAAATATCCAAAGTAAGAGATAAAAGTATAAAAAATAGTAATATAAATCTTCTCATACTATATGGTGTAGTATATTTTATAAAAAAAATCAATAAAAAAAATGGAGGTAAAGGTATTTTAAAAATAATTGCCGATACAATAATAACTTACTGTTGCAAAGTGGGAGAAATAGCTAAAAAATGGAGATAAAATCTCTTAAAAAATATTACTTTAAGTATATTTTGATAAAAAATTACAAAAAAATAAAATTTTCAACTAATAAATAATTTGTGCAATACTCTTTGGTAATTATCAAAAAATACTATTACAAATGAATTATTCGCTATTTAATAGATTGAAGTAACTTAGTTGCTGTCCCCACTGTTCTGAAAGCTTTTATAAAATCTTTTGCACTTTCATATGCGAGCTTTTCAGTTTTAAGCTTATACTCTTGCGGGATTGAATCTATCTCTTTTTTAAATTCTTTTGTTGCAAATTTTATATCTTTACTTTGATTCTTTGCCCACTCTTTCATTTTTGAAAATAGGTCATCTGGCAAACCTTCATGTGCAATATTTTGCCACAAAGTCCCAACATTACCTTTTCGTATCCCATAATCTGCAAACTGCCCTACAAGGTTAAGAGGTGTCCCTGTAATACCATGCTGTGCAATAGCAACATCATACTTTTTGAGTGCTTCATATATTTCACCGGTTCTTTTGAGATCTATGTGGACATCCTCACCCTCTTTGTAATTACCATGTTTTGAGCCATTGTTAATAGCAAGAAGATCAGGATACACTTTATTCATTCTCAAACCTTCAATTAACTCTACAGCTTCTTCAACAGTAGAGATATATTCACCGTGGTCACCACCACCTTTAATTTCTCCAACTTCAACTTCAAATCCAATACCATGCTCCCGTATAGGTTTAGAGAGAGCAGTAGTTATCTTTGTATTTATAGGAATTTCATTAAATGAAGCATCAATAGCAAAAGATGTGAAACCTGCTTTTAACTGGGCATCAATGAGAGATGCTGCCGAGTTTATCTCTTCAGGGGAATCTTTTTTGACTGTAATGTGGTCTGCATGTATAAAGAAAGGATGGGTAAATTTTGTTTCTTGAGCATAATTAAAGATAGTTTCTGCAAAAATATCTGGGGTCTGACCTGTATAACCACCTTTAATATCCCCTTCAGATTTTGCAATTTCAAATCCAACAATAGCGTCAAGCTCTTGGGCTGCCCTCATAATACCAGGGATAACATGTTTAATCCTGATATTACAAGCCATAAATATAACCTTCTCATGTTTAAAAAAATCAAGTATATTTTTTATGTTGATAGCGGCAACTTTGTTGCTATTACCAAACTTCTTTAAAAAACCCTCAGGTCTGAATTTAAGTAGTTTGTCAAAATTCATCTTTTATCCTCCTTGTTATTTATTTTTATAAGGAGCTCACCATCTCCTATCATATTAAACTTCTCTCTTGCAATTTTCTCTATATAACTCTTATCATTTTTTAATAGATTTATAGTTTGGGATAATTTTGTATTCTCTTTTTTAAGTAACTCATTCTCTTTTACTATCTCTTCATATTTAACTTTGAGAGAAAAGTAATCTATAACACCTTTTTTCTTAAATATTGAATAAACAAGAACTATGGCAATCAGTAATAGATAAATAATAAATCTAAAACGATAATTGTTTTCATTGTTCATCTTGTTTTGTAGCTATTGCAAGATTATTTAAACCGTTTTTCTTTGCAAGATCCATAATTGAAACAACTGTGCCATGATATGAAAATTTATCAGCTTTTATAATAATAAGAGACTCTTTGTTTTTTAGATTCTGAAATTTGGCATTAAGATTAACAATATCAATTTTACCACCATTGTAGTAAATTTCACCAGATTTTGTGACTGATATATTTATAGTTTCAGGCTCTTTTTTGATCTCTTTACTTGAAGATGTTGGGAGGTCAACTTTTAAGCCTGTATTTACTTCAAAAGTTGTTGAAACCATAAAAAATATAAGTAGAAGGAAGACAACATCTACAAGTGGAGCAATATCTATTGAAAAATTATCATTTTTATCTCTTTTTTTAAACTCCATCTTACCCTCTAAAATACTCTATAAATCTTAAAGAGATACCTTCCATTCTAACAATTATACGCTCTACTCTTGCAGTAAAATATTTGTAAAATATAAAAGTCGGAATTGCCACTATCAAACCTGCTGCAGTAGTAATGAGAGCTTCTGATATACCTGCAGAAAGCATTCCAGGGTCACCAAGCTGTTTACTCATAGCAAGAACATTAAAAGTCTTTATCATCCCTGTAACTGTCCCCAACAAACCCAAAAGTGGAGAGACTCCTGCGATTGTCCCCAAAGTAGAGAGATATCTCTCCATCTTTATCGACTCCTGCTTCCCTTGATCCACAACAGATTCTTGAATTGTTTCTATAGGTTTACCTATCTTTTTGAGACCAGAAAAGATTATTTTTGCAATAGAGCTATTTGAGGTAGCACATAATGCAATTGCTTCATTGATTTTCCCTTGTCTTATAAAGTCTTCTACTTCACGCAAAAATTTATCAGGGATAAGCTGAGAAATTCTCAAACTCCAAAGTTTTTCAAGAAAAATTGCAAGTGAAAAAACAGAACATAACAGAATGGGATACATAACTACCCCACCTTTTTGAATTAATTCTAACATCTCTTCCTCTCTTTTACCTTTTTTGATATACTATTTAACTCTTCTATCTTTTGTAAAATTATAAGCTTTCTATTTACTTCAAGATCATAACGTGCCTGATCCCCATCCTCTTCAGCCTCTTTTATACTCTGCTCAATAAGATTAAGGTTGCTGTTTATTGATGCAATATTCCTCTCTATTTCAACCTCTATGGAGGGTAACTCAACCAAAATATCATCCTCTATCTTACTTAAAAAATCATTTATAGGATCTTTATCCAAGTAATCTTCCATAATATCCTCAAATTATTTTATAATTAGAAAAATAAAACCACAGCTTAAGCAATTTTAAAAGTATCAAAAGATTAAAAATCAGATTAGATAATCTCACATTAAACATTATAAATTAAGCATAAATTAGAGAAAAACCAAAAAATATTTATACTCTACTTGATTTCAAATAAAATCAAAAATCATTAAAGAAAGTATAAAAAGATTTTTCAATATAAAATACAGTAAAAAAAATTGCAAGTTTAATATTGTATTTTTAAAAATTTTTTAATATACTTATAATAAAGATGGGCAAAGATAGCTAATATTTTAATAAAATATCAGAAGTATATCGCTGTTATACCTAATTAATTTAATTGATACAAAAATCAAAATAGAAAAGATAGAGGATTATCCAAATGCTAAAAGCAAAAAATAGTGTCGGAATTATATTCTTTCCCGCTTACGATTGGGCAATATCTCCATCTCACCCAGAGCGAGAGGAAAGACTGCTATATACTCAGGATCAGATCATAGAAGAGGGATTATTTGATATAAAAGGTATCCACGAATTCAAACCATTAATAGCAGGTGCGACTCATATAAACAGGGCACATGTATCTGTTCCAGATGTTGATACTCAAGCCTCTATTTCCCATAAAATTTCAGCAGGTGGAGCACTCAAATCTGCTGAGATAGTTCTCACAAAAGAGGTTAACAAATCTTTTGCTCTTGTCAGACCTCCCGGACATCATGCAAGAAGAGTAGTTCATGGGAATAGAGGATTTTGTAATATAAACATTGAAGCTGTAATGGTAGAAGATATCAGGAAAAAATATAATGTAAAAAAAGTTGCGATAGTTGACACAGACTGTCACCACGGAGATGGGACACAAGATATATACTATCACGATCCAGATGTTTTATTTATATCTCTCCACCAAGATGGAAGGACGCTTTACCCCGGAAGTGGTTTTACAGATGAGTTTGGAATCGGTAGAGGGATAGGTTATACAATCAATGTCCCATTACCTCCACTTACCTCTGATTCAGGATATTTTTATGTATTAGAAAATCTTGTTTTACCAATACTCTCAGATTTTAAACCAGAAATAATAATCAATTCAGCAGGTCAGGATAACCATTTTAGTGATCCTATCACCAATATGAACATCACAGCAAAAGGTTATGCAAAGCTTACCGAAATGCTCAATGCCGACATTGCCGTTTTAGAGGGTGGATATTCAGCGGAGAGTGCATTACCTTATGTAAATACAGGAATCATTCTTGCAATGGCTGGGCTCGATTACTCAAATGTAGTAGAACCAACATACAATAAGAGTGAGCTAATCGAGAGCGATTCCAACCTTTCAATTATACGGGAAACTGTTAAGGAGCAGTTGAATAGATGGCAAAATAGAGCCGCAATACAGGAGAAGGCATTAAAAGGTAGAGAGTTTATCAATTCAAGAAGGAGTGTTTACTACGATGAAGCAGGAATCACAGAGCATCAAAATGAAACACTTTTTTTATGCAAAGATTGCACATCTTTTTACACAATGGAATCATCAGGGGACAACTATAAAATATTTGCAACAGTATTAGAACAAAACATCTGTGACAACTGCAGAGATAAAGCTTCAGAAATTTTCAAAAAAAACAATAAAAGTAATTTTGATTATAGTTATTGGATGGATAAAAGTAGGGACGACTATAAGAGAATCTAAAATAGTTTACTTATGATTTATTACGATAATTGTAAATGTGAAACGTTTATATAATTGAAAATTTTCGAATCTAAACTATTTACTTTTGGTTTATTACGATAGTGTCACCAATAGATATATTTATGTTTTTTAGGTTGTTATCAGTTTTGATTTGGGCAACTGTTGTATTAAACTTCTTGGCTAACTGGTAAAGATTGTCACCCTTCTTTATGATATACTTTAAAGATTTGACTTTAGCATTTGTCAAATTTTTCTTCACATTTGATATATTTGATGCGACTTTATTATTTGTTGTAGGTAAAGTAGATTTGGCTAACTTAGTGCTCTTAGTGGTAGTTTTAGTAGTATTTACTTTGTTAGCCGCAACAGGAGTGGATTGAGCTACTATATTACTTTTACCTTTTGGCTCTTTGACCGGACTAATAGTAGCAACAGTCGTTGGCTTTAAATTATAATTAGCTGGAAATGGTAGAAGTATAATCTGACCTATAGATAAAGATTGAGAATTAGTGATATGATTAATCTCTTTTATCGAAAGAGGTGAACTTATTTTAAATTTTTTGGCAATACCTAATAAAGTATCACCTTTTTGAACTTTATACTGTTTGAACGCAAAGTTATAATCTTGATCAATTTTCTGTGCAATCTCAACAGCTTTATCTTCAATTTGAGAAGGGATTTTTAGGATATAGTTTTCATACGAAGGTGGTGTAGATAAGCGAAGTAGTTCTGGATTGTAATCCTTTACTGTCCCTACTTCAACTCCAGCTTCTGAAGCAAATTTATATAAAGAGTAAGGCTTTGATATCTGGACAAAAGATATATCCTTTTTTGAGTAATTGAGCCACTCCTCAGGTATATACTTCAATTTATGATTATTGCGGATAAGGTATAATACAGCATAAAAATTGGGGACATAGGCTTTAGTCTCACTTAGCAAACCCTTCTTTGTGCATAATTCTTGAAATGTGCAAACATTATGCTTTTCGAGGAGTCTCTTGATTCTTAATTCTCCAGTATTGTAGGCCGCAAGAGCAAGTGCATAATCACCAAACATTTCATAAAGAGCTTTGAGGTAACGTGCTGCAGCAATTGTAGATCTTATCGGGTCTTTCCTCTCATCTATCCACCAATTAACCTCAAGACCGTATCTGAGAGCTGTCCCTTTAATAAATTGCCATGCACCAACTGCATTTGCCTTTGAGCGAGCATTAAAGTTAAAATGACTCTCTATTAACATAAGATATATTATTTCGTCAGGGAGACCATACTCTTTAAGTATCTCTCTCATATAAGGTAGCCAGATATGATTTTTCTCAAAAGCTGTGTATAGCCAGCGACCATTATTGGCTGAATAGAATCTTATCAGACTTTTAACTTCATCTGTCATAATTATTTTGATGGGAGAATCAGTGAATAGATTTTCGTCAAAATTGAGAGCTTCCTGTTCTATATCTTTATTAGAATCAAGATTAAACTCTTTATTAAAATTCTCTTTGAATTTATCGTTTTTGTTTGCTGCTTCTTCAGATGGGGTATTTAGATGTTTATTGTTGGTAATATCAGAGTCTTTAATAATGCCAGAAGATTGGGAGATACACCCTGAAATAACAATAGAAAAAAATAAAACTAAAAATAGAGATATAAATTTTTTTTCAACCATCGTTTTACTTTAACAATAATATATTAATTAGTCAAGAAAAATTTTATCATTGTTAAATAGCTTCACCCATTTTAAAAATTGGAAGATACATTGCCATAATCAAACCACCAAGCACGCCACCAAGGAAAACCATTATAAGAGGCTCCATAAGGGCTGTAAGGTTTGAAACAGCTTGGTCAACTTCATCATCATAAAAATCTGCTATTTTCTGGAGCATCGAATCTAATGCTCCTGTATTTTCACCAATAGCAATCATCTGAACTACCATATGTGGAAAAACTTTGGTTTCAGCAAGTGGACCAGAGATATTTTTACCCTCTTTGATGCTCTCTTTAGATTTTATTATAGCTTTTTCAACAATCACATTACCAGCTGTTTTAGCAACAATATCCATAGCTTCTAAAATAGAAACACCACTCTGAAGCATTGTTGAGAGTGTCCTTGTAAATTTGGCAACTGCCCCCTTCTGTATAAGTGAGCCAAAAACAGGGATTTTAAGGAAAAGTTTATCGAAAAAAAATCTACCCGGTGGAGTCGCATAAATTTTCTTTAAGATAAAACCTGTGGCAATTATCCCTACAAGTAGGTATACCCCATACGCTCTGAGCCAATTACTCATATCAATAACAATTTGTGTGGGCAAAGGAAGCTTTTGACCTGCTCCAGAAAACATTTCAGCAAAAACAGGGATAACTTTTATGAGAAGCAGAGCAACAACCAAACCTGCAACAACAAGAATACTGATAGGATACACCATGGCACCCTTAATTTTCCTTTTTAGTGCCATAGCCTTTTCCATAAATACGGCCAATCTTGTAAAGATAACATCTAAATTCCCTGAAAGCTCAGCTGCATTTACCATATTGACAAAAAGCTGATCAAAAACCTTAGGGTGCTTAGACATAGAAGCAGATAGCGTATTCCCACTCTCTACGCCTGTTTTGATATCTTTGAGAACTCCACGGAAGGTTTTGTTTTCGGCTTGCTCCCCAAGTATCTCAAGACTCTGGACAAGTGGCAATCCTGCCTGTATCATGGTAGTAAACTGCCTTGTAAATACAACTATATCTCTGATCTTTACACTTGGTTTGAGAAAAGATAGCTCTATCTCTTTAGGTTTTACTTTGATTTTATCAGGAGTAATACCTTGTGCTCTAAGCTTAGACTCTACTTCTATCTTGTCTTTTGCTTCTATTTCACCCTTAAGTTCTTGGGCTCTTCTATTTTTACCCTTCCAAATATAGATAGGCATAGTCTATAAATATATGAAGAGTTTAATAAAATCAAGAAAAAAATTAATATTTCAATATTTAAAAATTCTAAGAGAGTAAAATTAAGTATAAAAATTATAAAATATAAGACATTTGCTCTACTTTTATAAAAGAGAGGATTTTATCATTGAAAAATTAATTTTAATACTGACTCCCCCTTATCAATTTTTGGATGATCTCTTTGGGAAGTGGAGATGCTGTTGGATATATAAAGTCTTGTAATTTATTGCCACTAATGTCTGTTATCTTCTCAATAGGGAAATCTATCTTTAAATTATCCTTTTCTGGTTCAAAAATGTTTTCAATTGAACCATTATCTGCAATCATCCCAAAACCGAGACCGAGAGTTTTAAGATTGTTGTGGCAAGAGTAACATCCCCTACCATATTTTGATGTGGTATGAGGAACATAAGGATTCCAGTTGAATATCTTCTTATCATTATCAATTTTAATATTAAAATTTTCATCAACCCAAGAAAGATAAAACTGATAATCGGGTCTCACAGGGGAGATCTTCCCTCGTGTATTAATTCCAAGTATCGGTTCTTCCCAACGCCTGAAAAGCCAACCAATATACCAAACACCCTTGGCTAACTTGTTGTCAATATAGTCTGTAGATTCTGGTGGCAACATATTCCCACTAAAATTCTCTTTATTAGAATCAAGTTTATAAAGCTCACCATAATTTCCAAGACTATTATGCAAAATGTGCTGAGTATCAGGGATATTAATATCTTTTAGATTCATCCATTTAAAATAACCTTCATAATCCTCCCTTATCACATTAAGACCGTAATCTTGTGCACCCCAAATAGAGTGACAAGAGTAACATTCAACGGTTTTATGCTTTTTATGAGATATCCTCTTTTCATTATATTTGGGTGATTTTAATCTTTTGCCACTCACTTTTGTAATAATTTCTTTGCCAGAAGCGTGACATGAAAAACACTCTATTTTCTCAACCTGATATTTAAAACTTATATTTCTACCATCTCCCATTATCTGCTTTATGTTGTGGCAATCTATACAATCCATCCCCTTCTCAAAATGAATATCCATCTGTAATCTATGCTGGTCAATACCATATATTTTAGGTGGAGTGCCACCTTTGTAGATAGGGGAGCGATAACTATTTGAGTAATCGTGTTCAAAGTAACCAACATAATCAACCCCTACCCTATTAAAATTATGGCAGTGGAGACATTGAACAACAGGAATTTTCTTTGTAAATTGGTGAAGATGCTCTCCACTATTTTTGTAAAGTATATGACAAGCCGAACATCCAGAACTTCTCAAATCACCCTCTCTTTTACTACCACTGCTGTTAAGGTGGCATCTAAGACACACCTTTCTTAAAAAATCATCAACTGTGCTGTTATCAGGGATCTTTTCAGTATATTCGGTCTTGATAGTTGAAAATAGAGCATCAGGGGAAGATTGCTCACCCCATAAATATCTTGTTGTATTAATTATGCCATTTGCAGTGCTCATAAGAGAATTTCTTACTCTTTTTATATCATCAGAGTGACATTTGCCACATTTCTCCTCTTGATGCTCTGTAGCAGATGGATTTTTGATAATACCTTTATGTGCAGAATCTTTAATATCGCTTTTTGAATTACCATTATGACATAGCGTGCATTCAAAATTATGAAATTGATCAAGGACAGAGATATCTTTGTGGCAATTAAGGCAATTTGAACTGAATTTGTGATTCAAATTATTTTTTTTTAATTCAAGGTCAAAAAACTGTATATCTCGAGAGTGTATAATAAGTGGAATAAACAAAATAAAGATTATTACTGAAAAAATATTCATACTGAAAAATAAATTTATTTTTGATTTAAGTCAATTATTTTTATGAAAAAAAATTATATACGCTTACTATGATAAAAAATAAAAAATAAGGAGGCACAAAATGTTTTGTTTTCAATGTGAGCAGACAGCAAAAGGGGAAGGTTGTCAAAAGATAGGAGTTTGTGGCAAAAAACCTGAAACAGCAGCTTTACAGGATCTTCTTGTTTACAACCTCAAAGGGCTTTCAGCAGTTGCAGTTGAAGGGAGAAAACTTGGAATAAATGAAAAAGATATAAATGTATTTATATGCGAGGCTCTCTTCTCAACACTTACAAATGTTGATTTTGACCCTGATAGATTTGTGGATTTGATTAAGAAAAGTCAACTTTTAAAAGAGGCACTCATAGGAAAGGTTTCAGCTAAAGGTGGCAAAATTCCCACTCAAGAAGCTGTATCATTCAAACCTGCTACAACCAAAGATGCTATGATAACTCAAGGTGAGCAACATGGTGTAAAATCTGATAGCAGTGAATCAGTCGATATACTTTCTCTGAGAGAAACTCTTACCTACGGATTGAAAGGGGTATGTGCATATGCAGACCACGCACATATACTTGGGAAAGATGATGACAGAATCTACTCTTTTGTAGAGGAAGCACTTGCAAAAACACTCGATAAAAATTTATCTATTGAAGATTATCTATCACTTGTTTTGAAATGTGGTGAAATAAACCTTATAACAATGGAGAAGCTTGATGATGCAAATACATCAGCTTACGGTCATCCAGTCCCAACAAAAGTTCCTCTTGGGCATAAAAAGGGTAAAGCAATTCTCGTATCTGGGCACGATTTAAAAGATCTTGACCTAATACTTAAACAGACTGAAGGTAAAGGGATATACGTTTATACTCATGGTGAAATGCTGCCTTGCCACGGCTATCCTGAGCTAAAAAAATATAAACATTTCTACGGTCACTACGGCACAGCATGGCAAAACCAGAAAAAAGAGTTTGCAGAGTTTCCCGGTGCAATAATTATGACCACAAACTGTATCCAAGAACCTCAAGATAGTTACAAAGAAAACATATTTACAACAGGACTTGTAGGTTGGCCTGGGACCAAACATATTGCAGACAAAAATTTTACACCTGCAATAGAGAAAGCTCTTGCACTACCCGGATTTAGTGAAGATTTAGAAGGAAAATCAGTAATGACAGGATTTGCAAGAAATGCAGTTATGAGTGTTGCAGGGAGTGTTATAGATGCTGTAAAAAATAAACAGATAAGACACTTCTTTTTAGTAGGTGGATGCGACGGAGCAAAAGCTTCAAGGAATTACTATACTGAGTTGGTTGAAAAAATTCCTCAAGATTGTATAATTCTTACACTTGGATGTGGGAAATTCAAATTCTTTGATAAAGATCTCGGAAACATTGGCGGGATTCCAAGATTACTCGATATAGGACAGTGTAACGATGCTTACTCCGCTATCCAGATAGCAGTGGCACTATCAAAAGCTTTCAACTGCGGAGTTAATGATTTACCTCTATCACTAATTTTATCTTGGTATGAGCAGAAAGCAGTAGCAATTCTACTAACACTGCTCTATCTCGGAATTAAAGATATGAGAATAGGACCAAGCTTGCCTGCATTTGTATCAAGTAATGTGCTAAATGTTTTGGTAGAAAAATTTGGGCTAAAACCAATTGGAACCGCAGAAGAGGATCTCAAGAGTATTTTAGGATAAAAAAAGGGGGATTATCCCCCTTTTTAAATTATATTATACAATTTTAAAATTAACTCTTTCCATACAAAGTTAAAAAGCAACCTAAATTAAGTAGGTTAGGACCCTATTATTTTAAATTTCAATGTCGTATTTATATTACTCTTTAAATTTTGAATATATTTTTAAAATTTGAGTAGAGAAAAGACATTATAACCATCTAATTTCTCTCTCCCTTTTAAAAAGTTCAACTCGCAGAGAAAACAGCATTCAACAAGATCTCCATTAAGTTTCTCTACAAGATTCACAACAGCTTTAACTGTCCCACCAGTAGCAAGCAGATCATCCACAATTAAGACCCTCTCATTAGGCTTGATTGCATCAATATGCACTTCTAAAATATCATTTCCATACTCAAGCTCATAAGATGTCTGGATAGTTTTGTGTGGAAGTTTCCCTTTTTTACGAACAAGGACAACACCTTTGCATAATTTGTATGCAAGTGCAGCTCCAATTACAAAACCTCTTGCTTCTATACCTACTATCTTGTCAATTTTTTGATTGATATATCTGTAAGATAACATATCAACTGCTTTTTGGAAACACTCCCCATCTTCAAGAAGTGTAGTAATATCTTTAAAAACTATCCCTTGCTTAGGGAAATTTTCTATATTACGGATTTTATCTTTTAAGGTTTCCATAAATTATCCTCCAAAATAATCTACTTTATGCTTTTTAATATAAAACTTTAATTTATTTATTGCTTTTACCTCTATCTGCCTGATCCTCTCCTTTGTAAGTTTGAGGATAACTCCAACCTCTTCAAGTGTCATCGGGTATGAATCTATCAAACCAAACCTTAAAACAATAACTTCTCTCTCCTTTTCATCAAGCAAGGTCATTAGATTTAAAACCTTTTCAACTAACTCTTTTTTCTGACAAATATCGCAAGGAGTTTTGTCATTTTCTGAAAGGAGAACATCTTCAAATGAGTAGTTACTATTGTCTGAAAGGGTATTGTTGTATGAGAGGGTATCTTGTGAGATTATCATCAATTCTTCTATTTTGGCTATATCTACACCTATCTCGTCAGCAGCAGAGTTTCTCATAATAACATCATTTTTACTGCTCTTTAAGGTTTTGGTGAATGTTTTAAGAAGATCAACCATATGAACAGGAATTCGTATTATTTTAAGGTTATCGATAATATATCGTTTGATGTATTGTTTTACCCACCATGCAGCATAAGTAGCAAATCTAACACCCCTGTTAGGATCAAATTTGGTAAGAGCTTTCATAAGTCCGATATTACCTTCAGAGATAAGATCAAGCAGAGGTAACCCATAACCTCTGAATTTTTTGGCTAAATTGATGACTAAGCGTAAATGGGTCTTTAGTATCCTCTCTTTTGCTTTCTCATCACCAGAAAAATACTTTTCTATCAGTTCTTTCTCTTCTTCAAGAGATAGGATCTCCTCTTTCTGTATATCTTTGAAATACTTCCCAAGAAGCTCTTCACTGCTACTATTATCTAAATTTTTAGAGAGTTCTTTATCCATTTCCAAATAATTCTGGATGTTCCTTCCGCAAATTTATACACTTATAATTCTTCCTTATTTCAAAATAAACTGAATACTTCTCTAATGGAAGCCCCAAACTATCACCTTTTTTTACATACGATCCCTTTTTTACAGTAATCTTACCCATCTGAGCATAAGTTGTTTTGTAGCCACTCGGATGCTGAATTATAAGTATCTTGCCCAAAGGTTTAAGATAATCTACAAATATCACTTTACCATCAAAAGCAGCTCTGACTATCTCTGAAGATTTAGAGGGCTTTATATACACCCCTTTGTAACATTTATCAGAAAACATCTTCCCATTGATAGGCATCATAAATTTGATATCATCAAGTGCAACTTCTATATTCTTATGTGTGGGGGAAGTATTGGGGAATTTAGTTCGCTCTGGATAACTTATATTAGAATTTTTTACAATATTAAATTTATCTTTACTAAAATTTTCTCCACTCAAAGGTAGAGAGAGAAGAATCAAGATTAAAGAACTTCTAAATAGATAGAATATAGTGTATTTCATAACATTCCTCCAAGTTTCTTCTTTAATTCTGAATCAACAGCAAAATATTTGCCACAATTTAGAGGATTAGACAGATAAAACAAAATTACATGGAGAAATCATCTTTTTTAATACCTTACCATCTCTCTTTACAACTTTACACAAGTTTTGAGAGGCATCAGAATTAATAAAAGGATATATCATAATACCATCGTTTACAAGCTGATCATAAAGCTTTTCAGGATGTTCAAAGAGTGCTGCAGTATAAATAATCCTGTCAAATCTCCCCATACTATCCCACCCCAAAACCCCGTCATTTACCTTATAAAAAATATTTGAAATATCAAGTCTTTGGTGAGCCTGCTGTGCATTTTGAGAGAAAATCTCAATAATTTCAACAGTATAAACACTCTTTGAGAGAAAAGCAAGTATTGCTGTCTGAAATCCACTTCCAGTGCCTATTTCAAGGACTTTATGGTGAGATTCTATCTCAAGCTCCTGCGTCATAAAAGCAACGGTAAAAGGCTGAGATATAGTCTGTCCATACCCTATCGGCAATGCAACATTTTTGTAGGAATCAAATATAAGAACATCAGGGACAAATATATGTCTTGGAATATTTCTAAAAGCCTCTAAAACATTCATGTCATAAATACCTTTACTCTTAAGCTCTTCTACTAATTTAACTCTCGCTTCAGCAAATGCTTTTAGCCTAACCTTCACGGGTCATCCTTCTTACAATATCGTAAATAAATATTGCTGCTGAATTTGATGCGTTTAGTGAAGCTATCTTTGAGCCCTTGCCATCAAGCCTTAAAACAAAATCACTATTTTCATTGATCAGATTCCTTACACCCTTCTCCTCATTCCCTATTATCAGAGCTATTTTATCAGTAATATCAACATCTGCTAAATTTTGAGAACCTTGTGGCGAAGTTGAGTATATAAAAAAATTATTTTTTTTGAGTATTTTGATGACATTAAGGAGGTTTATCTCTTTTATCAAAGGGACCTTGAATATTGCACCTGAAGAAGTTTTGGCACTTGTGTCAGTAATTTGAACACTTCTATTTTTTGTAATCACAACAGCATCAACACCAAAGAACGCTGCACTTCTCACAATACTGCCAAAATTTTGCTGATCCTGAATCGAATCAAGGACTAATATGAATACCTTATCGAGGTTTAGAAACTCATCAATAAAGTGGTAAGTAAACTCTGATAAAACAGCCGCTACACCTTGATGGTTCTGCTCTGGGAATTTTTTGTCAAATAACTTCTTTTCTAAAAACTCAATTTTAGCTTTTGCAGATTTACCTCTCTGTAAAACTATTTTTATCTTTTCGTCTCGTCTGCCCTCTTGAATAAATAACTTCTCAACATTTACAGAATCTGAATCAAGAGCCTCTAAAACAGTATTGATACCATAAATTGTTTTTATTAAAATTTTCCTATTACCTCATCTATAGATAGTAAAATATTTGTGCCATCTTTTCTATTTTTGAATTCAACTTTACCTTGCTGCAAATTTTTCTTACCAATGGTAACTCTATATGGAAAACCAAGTAAATCAGCATCTTTAAATTTAACACCCGCTCTTTCGTCCCTATCATCAAGTAGGACATCAACTCCTCTACTTTTAAGCTCTGTATAAATCTTGTCTGTCACTTCCCTTACCTCTGTATCTTTGTAATCAAGTGAGAGAAGATAAAGATCAAATGGTGAAATAGGCTTAGGGAGTATCATACCATCTTCATCAAAATTCTGCTCTATTGCAGCAGCAGCAGTCCTCCCTATCCCAATACCGTAACACCCCATTATAAAAGGTCTCTGTTTACCATCTTTATCCAAAAAGAGTGCATTCATCTTTTCAGAGTATTTAACTCCAAGTTTGAAGATATGTCCAACTTCAATCCCTCTAAAAATAGAGATAACACCTTTACCACACTTTGGACATTTATCACCATTTACAATATTTCTTAAATCAGCAAAATCTATTTTAGCAGCAA
The DNA here is from genome assembly GCA_020722945.1 of Candidatus Methylomirabilis sp. Classification (GTDB taxonomy): domain Bacteria; phylum DYJV01; class DYJV01; order DYJV01; family DYJV01; genus DYJV01. The sequence continues at coordinate 21,858 of DYJV01000037.1, forward strand.
TATCTTCAAAATTGACATTTTTAAGGTGAAAATTTACTTTGTTGGCACCAACAACAAAGTTTACCATATTTTTAACTGAAAAATCAGCAATTACACGACATTTTATATTTACAGGACCTATAAAACCTATATCAGAGCCTGTTGACTCTTTGACAATACTCTCAGATGCAAAGAATATATTGTCCCAACCAAGAAAATTTTTCACTTTTATAAGATTAACCTCAAAATCTCCCCTTATAAGAAGTGCTACTACATTTTGACCATCTGACAATATTACTGTCTTGACAATACGATCTGGAGATATTTTTAGGAAGGAGGAGAGATCATCAATAGATTTTAGGTCAGGGGTGTAAACCTCTTCCATACGATATTTTTGAGAATCAATATTTTTTGGATATGAATCAGCAGAAACAGTAGCTTTCTCAACATTTGCTCCATATGAGCAGCTACTACAACCTGCTATTGCATCCTCTCCATTTTGTGCAAGAACCATAAACTCATGAGAAAAATTCCCACCAATTGCACCAGAATCTGCCTCTACAACTTTAAAGTCAAGACCACATCTTGTAAATATATTTACATAAGCCTGATACATCTTTTTGTAACTCAATTCTGCCATCTCTTCACTTGCATCAAAGCTGTATCCATCTTTCATTATAAACTCTCTACCCCTCATAACACCAAAACGGGGACGGACTTCATCTCTAAACTTAGTCTGTATTTGATAAAGATTAATAGGAAGCTGCTTGTAAGATTTGATCTCTCTCCTTACAAGATCAGTAACTACCTCTTCATGGGTAGGTCCTATGCAGAAATCCCTGTTGTTACGGTCTTTTAGTCTAAGAAGCTCTTTCCCGTAGATATCCCATCGTCCACTCTCTTGCCAAAGCTCAGCAGATACTACTGCAGGCATCAAAATCTCCACTGCACCAGCACTATTCATCTCATCTCGGACAATGTTTTCGATCTTTCTTATCATTTTAAGACCAAGGGGGAGATAGTCGTAGATTCCAGCAGCAACTTTCCTTATCATACCTGCTCTAAGCATAAATTTATGGCTTACAACCTCTGCATCAGATGGATTCTCTTTTAGGGTAGGGATAAAATATTCTGAAAATTTCATAAAAAAATACTCCTAATATTCAAAAATCTTGAAGTTGCTATATAATTCCAAAATAACTTACTGTCAATCTTATTTTCAAAAAAGTTTTTTATAAAAGGTGATAATTAAGTTAACTTCAATCTTAACAATTTTAAGTATTATAAAATTCCATCAATCTTTACTATAATGCTCCTACAAAAAAAGAGTGAAAAGGTGTAGAATTTTAATTTTTAATCTTGTATTTAATTATTGCTGTGCTATATTTATCTTACTCTAAAAATGTATCATAGAA
>DYJV01000038.1 GCA_020722945.1 Candidatus Methylomirabilis sp.
GTTGGTGCAGGTGTTGTTGCTGAGATTATTGCTTAAACATATTTAGTGAGGTGAAAAGATGAATGAAGTAATTATATTAAGTTGTCAAGATTGTAAAAGGAAAAATTACACAACTACAAAGAATAAAAAGAATCACAAAGAGAAATTAGAACTAAAAAAATTCTGCAAATTTTGTAAAAAGCATACACTACATAAAGAGGGGAAATAATTTATAGGCCAGTAGCTCTAATTGGATAGAGCGTCGGACTCCAAATCCGAAGGCTGAGGGTTCGAGCCCCCCCTGGCCTGTAATGATAAAAGTAAAGTTTTAAACACAGAAACTATAAAATGAGGTTAATATGACAGAAGAGAAAATTGTAGAATTAAGTAAAATAGAGCAACTTAAAGTTTATATCTCTGAGGCAAAGGGTGAGCTCAAGAAAATAATTTGGACTGAAAAGAAAGCAGCTATGAACATTACATGGGCAGTAATTGCTATATCTATTATAGTTGCTGTTGTTTTGGGTGTTATTGACCTTATTTATACGAGCATTATCAAGTTTATAGTCAGTTAATCGAAGGAAATTTTTAATGGATAAAAAATGGTATGTCGTAAATACTAAAACAGGGTTTGAACTTAAAGCCAAAGAAGCTATTGATGAAAAGTTGAAGAACGAAGTTATCCACGATTTAGTTGAGGAAGTTATTGTTCCTACTGAAAAGGTATTGGAAATCGTAAATGGGAAAAAGATTTCACGAGTAAAGAAGATATTCCCAGGCTATATCTTGATAAAAATGATTGTTACAGACAAAACATGGCATTTTATAAAGTCTGTTCCATATATTACAGGGTTTGTGGGTCGTAAAACTACTCCTGTTCCTATATCTGACCAAGAAGCCGAAACTCTTATATCAAGTTACAAAGAGGGGAAATTACTCGCTTCTCTAAAATCAAAATATGAAGTTGGTGATAATGTAAGGGTTATAGATGGCCCATTTGTTAATTTTACAGGATCAATAGAGGATGTAAAGCCAGAAAAATCTAAAATTAGAGTTTTGGTGAGTATTTTTGGAAGAGCTACACCTGTGGAAGTAGATTTTGATCAGGTAGAAAAAATTTAATTTCAGGGAGAGATAAATGGCAAAAAAAGAAGTTGCAAAAGTTAAGTTGCAAATTGAAGCAGGGAAAGCAAATCCTGCACCACCTGTGGGACCTGCTTTGGGTCAGCATGGTGTAAATATTATGGAGTTTTGTAAATCATTTAACGCAAAGACGCAAAGTGAAGCTGGAATGATTATACCTGTTGTAATTACTGTATATAATGATAAAAGTTTCTCTTTTATCACCAAAACTCCTCCTGCTGCTGTTTTGCTTAGAAAAGCTGCAGGTGTCCCAAAAGGTTCAAGCAAGCCAAACAAAGAGAAAGTTGGTAAAATTACATCCTCGCAGGTTGAAGAGATAGCTAAGCTAAAATTGGAAGATTTAAATACAACATCCCTCGCTTCCGCCAAAAGAACTATTCAGGGCACAGCAAGAAGCATGGGTTTAGAAATAGTAGATTAGGAGTTTTGCAATGTTGAGAAGAGGAAAAAAGTATTTAGAAAATTTAAAAGTATATAATAAGGATCAGAAATATACTCTTGAAGAGGGTCTCTCTATTCTTAAAAAGGTATCTTATGCTAAATTTGATGAAAGTGTCGATATTGCTGTGAATCTTGGGGTGGACCCAAAACATGCTGATCAGATGGTTAGGGGAGCTATTGTTCTTCCACATGGCACAGGTAAAACTTTCAAAGTTTTGGTCTTTGCAAAGGGAGAGAAAGAGAAAGAAGCTCTTGATGCTGGGGCAGATTTTGTTGGTTTAGATGACTATGTTGATAAGGTAAAAAATGGCTGGTTTGAATTTGACAAAGTGGTTGCTACTCCTGATGTAATGAACGTAGTTGGTAAACTTGGTAAAATACTTGGTCCAAGAGGTTTAATGCCAAACCCCAAAGTTGGAAGTGTTACTTTTGATGTTGGAAGGGTAGTAAAAGAGATAAAATCTGGTAAAATTGAGTTTAAAGTTGACAAATCTGGGAATATTCATGCTGGGATAGGTAAAAAATCTTTCAATAACGACAAACTAAAAGATAATATTGTTGCAGTTGTTTCAGAACTTATTAGATTAAAACCTTCTACGAGCAAAGGGATATACATAAAAAGTATCAATATCTCAACAACCATGAGCCCGGGAGTAAAGTTAGACACGACAGTTTTTACAAGTTAGTTTGATTTCTGTCTAAGAAAACAGGTACCTTTTTAGGTTTAAAATATGCCTGTCGAGACAGGTAAAAGTCTTGGCAGAAGCGAAATATGTAAGGAGGTGATTTCTTGCCAACAATAGCTAAAGTAAAATTAGTTGAGGAGTATAAAAAGCTTCTCCAAAACTCCAGAGCTTTGTTTTTAGTAAACTATAAGGGGCTTACAGTTGAAGAGGTTGATCTTGTAAGGAGAAAATTTGACACTGTTAATGCAAAATATAAAGTTGTAAAGAACACTTTATTCAAGATAGCATTAAAAGGCACAGATTCTGAAGCTATTTCTGATTATCTTATTGAGACCAATGGTGTTATTTTTGTCAAAGATGACCCCGTTGTAGTTAGTAAAACATTAAACGAAATTGCTGATAAGAGCAAATTCCTAATTTATAAAGTAGGGATTCTTGAAGGTAAAATAGTTGATGAAGCTCAGTTGAAATTTCTTTCAACACTACCTTCAAGAGAGGTTCTTCAATCACAATTATTGTCACTCTTTCTTGCTCCATCAACAAATATGGTTAATCTTCTCGCTGCAATGCCGAGAAACTTTTTAAATGTCTTAAATTCATACAAAGAAAAAAAAGAAAATTAAAATTCGGGAGGAAAATTTAATATGTCTATAAGTAAAGATGATGTAGTCAAATTTCTTGAGAGTATGACAGTTCTTGAGATGGCTCAATTTGTAAAAGAGCTTGAAGATAAATGGGGTGTTTCTGCTGCTGCTCCTGTAGCAGTTGCTGCTATGCCTGCTGCTGCTGGTGCTGCTGCTCCTGTAGCAGAGGAGAAAACTGAGTTTGATGTTGTTCTTACAGGTTTTGGAGACAAAAAGATCCAAGTAATAAAAGTAGTAAGAGAGTTGACAGGTTTAGGTCTTAAAGAAGCTAAAGACCTCGTAGAGGCTGTTCCAAAAGTTGTTAAAGAAGCGGTTTCTAAAGATGAAGCAAACTCAATGAAGCAAAAGCTTGAAGAAGCTGGGGGCACAATAGAAATCAAATAAATCTCTTAATGATTAAAATCTTCAAAAATAAATTTTTAAAAGAGTAAAAAGGAGCAATAGGTAACTATTGCCCTTATTATTCTTTTATTTTTCTTTTTAAACAATATTAACAATTCCTTAAAAACTCCATAAAAAAAGGAAAAAAAATGACAAAAATCAAGAGAATAAGAAAATCTTTTTCAAAATTAGAAAAAGTTCTTGAACAACCATATTTTTTAGAAACCCAAAAGAAATCTTACGATATCTTTCTTCAGAAAGATGTTGATATTGAAGATAGACAGAATGTGGGGCTTCAGTCAGCTTTTCTCTCTGTTTTTCCGATAAAAGATTTTTATGGGACTAGTCAGCTTGATTTTGTTTCATATGAAATTGGTGAACCTAAATATACGATAGATGAATGTATCCTTAAAAAACTCTCTTATAGCGCTCCGATAAGAATCACAGTAAGATTGATAACGTGGGATATTGATAGTGAAAGTGGTGCCAAATCAATAAAAGATATTAAAGAACAGAAGATTTACTTTGGTGATTTTCCCCTTATTACTGATAATTCTACCTTTATTATAAATGGTATTGAAAGAGTTATAGTTTCCCAGCTTCATAGGTCTCCAGGTGTATTTTTTACATACGACAAGAAAGATCTCATAGCAAGGATTATCCCATACAGAGGTAGCTGGATAGATTTTGAATTTGATTCTAAAAATCTTTTATATGTTAAGATAGATAAAAGGAAAAAAATACCTGCAACCATACTTTTCAGAGCTCTTGGTTTGTCAACCAAAGAGATTCTTAACTATTTTTATGAAAAAGAGGAGTATATATTTGAAGATAACAAGATATTTAAAATACTTAACTACGACAGAGAAAAAACATTACTAAATTTTAGATTACTTGAGGATATTTCATTAGATGGTGAAGTTATTATCCAGAAGAATAGAAGAATTAAGAAAAATACAGTTAAAAAGCTCAAAAATGCAGGTATTACAAGACTAATTGCAGAAAAGGATGACTTGATTAACAAAATTTCTGCAAATGATATTATTGATGAAGCAACTGGTGAGATTATCATTGAAACTAATCAAGTTATTACTGAGGAGAAACTTGAGCAAATTAAGCAAGCAGGCATAAAATTTATAGAGGTTCTCTTTATAGACAATATTAATACTTTACCTATCATAAGGGATACTCTTGCAATAGATAAAATATCTGATATTGCTAAAAAATATAAAGAAGATTTCCCTGACAAATCGATAAAAGATATAGAGGTTTCTGCTGCACTCATAACAATATACAAAAGATTAAGACCGGGTGAACCTGTTGATGAGGATATAGCCTCAAACTTTTTTGCATCACTTTTCTTTGATAAAGAGAAATACAGTTTATCAAAGATAGGTAGACTAAAATTAAATTTTAAGCTTGGGCAGAAGAAGTCTATTGATGATGTTGTTCTCAAAAAAGATGATATACTTCTTGTTGCCAAGTATCTAATAGAGATAAAAAATGGAACACCTGGGTATGAAGTTGATGATATCGATAATCTTGGCAATAGAAGGGTCAGAAGTGTTGGAGAGCTTATCGAAAATCAATTTCGTATAGGGCTTGTAAGGATGGAGAGGGCTATAAAGGAGAAATTAAGCCTTAAAGATATAGATAGTCTCATGCCACAAGATATAATCAACCATAAGCCTGTTATGACTGTAATTAATGATTTTTTTCAAAGTAGCCAGTTATCTCAGTTTATGGATCAGACCAACCCATTATCAGAGATTACACATAAAAGAAGATTGAGTGCTCTTGGACCTGGTGGTCTTACAAGGGAGAGAGCAGGTTTTGAAGTAAGGGACGTTCATGCTACTCATTATGGAAGGATCTGTCCTATTGAAACTCCTGAGGGTCCAAACATAGGCTTAATTTCATCAATGACTACATATTCTGTGGTCAATGATTTTGGTTTTTTAGAAACACCATATAAGAAAGTAGTCAATGGAAAGGTTACAGATGAAATTGTAAATTTATCTGCATTTGAGGAGAAGGATATTATTATTGCTCAGGCTAATGCACCTATTGATAAAGATGGGAACTTTAAAAATGAATTTGTTTTGTCTCGAATAAATGGAGATTTCAAATTAATTCATAAAAATGATGTTCATATGATGGATGTTTCACCAAACCAAGTTGTGAGTGTTGCTGCATCTCTTATCCCATTTCTTGAGCATGATGATGCGAATAGGGCGTTAATGGGTTCAAATATGCAACGTCAAGCAGTTCCACTGCTATCGACTGAAGCACCACTTGTAGGGACAGGTATGGAGGGTAAGACCGCTAAAGACTCAGGTCTTGCAATTGTATCTAAAAGAGATGGGATTGTTCAGAATGTAGATAGAGATAGGATTGTCATAAAATCATTTGAAGATACACTTGATAATTACGATATTTACTACCTTTTAAAAAATAGAAAATCGAATCAAAATACCATTTATGAGCAGAAACCTGTTGTTATCCAAGGTGATATTGTAAAAGCTGGAGATGTAATTGCCGATGGTCCTGCGATGGATAATGGTGAGCTTGCACTTGGAAAAAATGTTCTGGTTGCATTTATGCCTTGGGGTGGTTACAATTTTGAGGACTCAATACTTATAAATGAAAATATACTTAAAAATGATGTTTTTACATCTGTTCATATTGAAGAGTTTGAAGCTCTTGCAAGGAACACCAAACTTGGTGATGAAGAGATAACTGCTGATATCCCAAATGTAGCAGAGAGTGATCTTAAAAATCTTGATGAAAATGGGATAGTAAGGATAGGTGCCTATGTTCATGCTGACGATATACTTGTTGGTAAAGTTACACCTAAAAGCGAAACTCAGCTTACTCCTGAAGAGAAACTTCTAAGAGCAATATTTGGTGAGAAAGCTAAAGATGTTACTGACTCATCTTTGAGGGTTCCACCGGGAGTAGAGGGTGTTGTTGTTGATGTAAAAATTTTTAGTAGACAGAGAAAAATTAATTTTGAAATTGATAAATACCTTGAAAAAGATACAGCTTTCCTTGAAAAGATGAAGAGGGAAGAGATTGCCATTGTTAAAAGTAATTTCTATTCCAAAATGTGTAAGTTATTGTCAGGTAAAAAACTAAAAAAACAACTTATGTTTGGAGATAATGTATTAAACGCTGATACTATCCTGACTGAAGAACTTATAAAAGATATTCCTACAGGTGTATTTGACAAAATAAGTGTAGATTCTCATACAGAGGAGGAAATTTACAAATATAAGATTTTATACGAAACAAAAATTAAAAATATAGATACAGCGTATCAGAATAAAATTGAAAATTTAGGTAGTGGAGATGAGTTACAACCAGGTGTGTTTACCATGGTAAAAGTTTTCCTTGCTGTAAAAAGAAAATTATCTGTTGGTGATAAGATGTCTGGACGACATGGTAACAAAGGTGTTGTCTCCAAAATACTCCCTGAAGAGGATATGCCATTCTTATCAAATGGGACAGTTGTTGATATTGTATTAAACCCTCTTGGAGTTCCATCTCGTATGAATGTTGGTCAGATATTTGAAGCGCATCTTGGTTGGGCACTCAAAGAGGTAGGGGACAAGATAAATGAGTATATTGAGGAGAATTATTCACCTGATAAATTAAGGGAAAAGATAATAGAGTATTACAATGATAAAGAAGTTGCTAATTTTGTGAGGGGGCTTGATGAAGAATCTATAATAGAGATGGCTAAATCACTCTCTAAAGGTTTATTTATTTCTACACCTGTTTTTGACGGAGCATCAGAGCAAGAAGTTAAAGATTATCTCAAAAGAGTTGGGCTTCCAGAGACTGGGCAGGTTGACCTTTTTGATGGAAGGACAGGAGATAAATTTGATAAAAAAGTTACAGTTGGTGTAATGTATATGTTGAAACTTCATCACCTTGTTGATGAAAAAATCCATGCAAGGTCAATAGGTCCATACTCACTCGTTACTCAGCAGCCTCTTGGTGGGAAAGCTCAGTTTGGGGGGCAGAGACTTGGAGAGATGGAGGTCTGGGCATTGGAAGCTTATGGAGCAGCATATACACTTCAAGAGTTTCTTACTGTTAAATCTGATGACCTTCAAGGTAGAAATAGAATGTATGAATCTATTGTTAAAGGGAAGAATTTTCTTCAAGCTGGTGTCCCTGAGTCATTTAATGTTCTGATCAATGAACTGAAAGGATTAGGACTTGATTTACAATTAATAGAGTATAATCAGGAAGATTTACAACAATAATTTAAGGGGGCTACCTTGAGAGATATATTATCTTTATTTGAAAAACCTAAAGATCCTCGAGTATTTAAAGCTGTTAAGATCAGTTTGGCTTCTCCTCAGACTATAAAAGAGTGGTCTTTCGGCGAGATAAAGAAGCCTGAGACTATAAATTACCGAACTTTCAGACCTGAAAGGGATGGTCTTTTCTGTGCAAAGATATTTGGACCTGTTAAAGATTTTGAGTGTAACTGTGGCAAATATAAAAGGATGAAACATAGAGGTATTGTATGTGAGAAGTGTGGAGTTGAAGTTATTCAGTCCAAAGTAAGAAGGTATAGGATGGCACATATAGAGCTTGCTACTCCTGTGGCTCATATATGGTATTTTAAAAATCAACCTTGCAGAATAGGAGTTCTTCTTGGAATGTCTTTGAAAGAGGTTGAGAAAATTCTATATTACGATGGATATGTTGTGCTTGACCCGGGAGAAACACCTCTGAAGTATGGTCAGATATTGTCAGAAGAGCAATATGATGAAAATTTTGCCAATTATCCCGGAAAATTCAGAGCAGAGATGGGAGCTGCTGCTATTAAAGAGATGCTTCAGAATCTGAATCTCGAAGAGATGACTTTTAAACTCAGGACAGAGCTTGGAGAAACCAAATCAGAAACAAAGCAGAGAAATATTATTTCAAAATTAAAGATAGTTGAGGCATTTGTTAACTCCAAAAATAAGCCTGAATGGATGATACTTGATGTTGTTCCTGTTATCCCCCCTGATCTTAGACCTCTTGTGCCTCTTGAGGGTGGAAGGTTTGCAACTTCTGATCTAAATGATCTTTATAGAAGATTAATAAATAGGAACAATCGACTAAAAAGACTTTTAAGTTTGAATGCTCCAAACATAATTATAAATAACGAAAAAAGGATGCTTCAGGAGGCTGTTGATGCCCTCTTTGATAACACAAAAAGGGAGCGTCCGATTATTGGTTCAAATAAGAAACCTCTAAAATCACTCTCCGAAATTATCAAAGGGAAGCAGGGTAGATTTAGGCAAAATCTTCTTGGTAAAAGGGTTGATTACTCTGGAAGGTCTGTTATTGTTGTTGCACCAGATCTTAAGTTACACGAATGTGGTTTACCTAAAAAGATGGCTTTAGAGTTATTTAAACCATTCATATTTAACAAACTCATAGAGAAGGGTCATGTCCAGTCTATGAAGACTGCAAAAAAATATGTAGAGATGGGTAATCCTGAAGTTTGGGATGCTCTTGAAGAGGTTATAAAACAGCACCCTGTTTTACTTAACCGAGCACCTACTTTGCACAGACTTGGTATTCAAGCTTTTGAACCTGTCTTATCAGAGGGTAAAGCGATAAGACTTCACCCACTTGTTTGTGCTGCATTTAATGCTGACTTTGACGGTGACCAGATGGCAGTGTATGTTCCACTATCTTATGAAGCACAGATAGAGGCAAGGACTCTTATTATGGCTACAAACAATGTCTTGCTGCCTGCTAATGGTAAGCCAGTAGTGGTTCCGAGTCAAGATATTGTATTAGGATTATACTACCTTACTTCTCAAAGGGAGTTCGATAAAGGTGAGGGGCTATTTTTCGGTTCACTTGAAGAGGCAATAGTTGCTTACGATATGGGTCAAGTAGGCCTTCAAGCAAAGATAAAGGTCAGACTTGATGATAAAATTTACGATACAGTTATGGGCAGGTTGCTTGTTTATGAAATTACTCCTAAAAAAATAGGTTTTGATGCAGTCAATAAAGTCTTAAAGAAAAAGATAATTGCTAAATTGATAGACGAAATATACAGGGTTGCTGGTCTTAGAGATACGGTTGTTTTTGTAGATCAGATTAAAAATTTAGGTTACAAATATGCTACAAAAGCGGGAATATCTATCTGTATAGATGACCTTGAAATACCTAAGGAGAAGCAGGAAATTCTTGATTTTACAATTAATCAGGTTCAAAATATAGAGAATGAATATAGAGAAGGTTACATAACACAAGGTGAACGATACAACAAAATAATAGATACATGGCAAAGCACAACTGACCAGATAGCAAAGAAGATGATGGTCAATATTGCTTCAAAAGAGTATGTATCTCAAGACAACAAGATCAAGAGAGTAGGGAATAGTTTTAACTCAATATTTATTATGGCAGATTCTGGTGCAAGGGGTAGTGAAAACCAAATGAGGCAACTTGCAGGGATGAGGGGTTTGATGGCAAAGCCTTCTGGGGAGATAATAGAAACCCCTATTATTGCTAACTTTAGAGAAGGGTTGAATGTTCTTCAATACTTTATCTCTACTCACGGTGCAAGGAAAGGTTTGGCTGACACTGCTTTGAAAACTGCAAATGCTGGTTATCTTACAAGGAGGCTTGTTGATGTTGCTCAAGATGCCTTTATTGTTGAATCTGATTGTGGAACTCTTGATGGTATAGAGGTTGAATCACTTGTAGAGGGTGGTGAAATCATAGAGACTGTTGGTTCGAGAGTTCTTGGAAGGACAGCTCTTTACGATATATTAGACCCTCATTCAGGTAATGTTATTGTAAGTGCAAATCAGCTTATTGATGAGGAAGCTGCCAAATTGATAGATGAAAAGGGTATCAATAAGGTAAATATCAGATCTGCTCTTACTTGTGCATCTGTGAAGGGTGGAGTTTGCTCTTTATGTTATGGACGAGATCTTGCAAGGGGAAGCATGGTTGAGATAGGTGAGCCTGTTGGTGTAATTGCCGCACAGTCGATAGGTGAGCCGGGGACTCAGCTTACAATGAGAACTTTCCATATTGGTGGGACAGCAAGTGCAACCACTGAGCAGAGCAGTCTTGAAGCTCACAAAGATGGTGTTGTTAAATATGTAGATCATCATTTTGTTGTAAATGATAAGGGTCAGGTGATAGTTATGACCCGACATGCAAAATTATTACTCCTTGATGAGTTGGGCAGAGAGATAGAGAAGAACAATCTTGTCTATGGTGCGAGACTTTTCTTTAATGATGGGGAGAGTGTTAAGAAGGGTGATAAACTTGCTGAGTGGGATCCTTTTACTGTCCCTATTATCACAGAAGTTACTGGTAGAATTAAATTTGGTGATATTTTTGAAGGTATTACAATACAAGAGCAGGTAGATGAAGTTACCAAACTTGTTACCAAAAAGGTTATTGATTATAAAGACCCAAATTTAAGACCAAGGATATCAATAAAAGATGAAAATGGTAAAACGGCTAAACTCCCAGATGGGAAAACTCTTGCCAGATACCCTTTACCAGTAAATGCAGTCATTAATGTTGAAGAGGGCTCTTTTATCTCTGCTGGGACAGTAATTGCTAAAATACCAAGAGAAACAACCAAAACAAAAGATATTACCGGAGGTCTTCCAAGAGTTGAAGAGCTTTTTGAAGCAAGAATCCCAAAAGATTTTGCAATAATAAGTGAAATTGAAGGTAGGGTATCATTTGGAAAGATTACAAAGGGGAAAAGGAAGGTAATTATCACACCTGAGGTTGGTGAACCTATGGAGTATCTAATCCCTAAAGGGAAATACATTACTGTTCGTGAAGGTGAATATATACAAGCGGGTGAGGCACTTATGGATGGAGCACTTAACCCACATGATATCCTTAAAGTTAAGGGGGTCAAGGAGCTTGCTAAGTATCTTGTAAATGAGGTTCAGGAGATTTACAAACTTCAGGGTGTTGAAATAAACGACAAGCATATAGAAGTTATTGTAAGACAGATGTTAAGAAAAGTAGTCATTAAAAATTCTGGGAATAGCAACTTCCTCAATGGTGATCTAGTAGAAAAGGTTACATTTGAAGAGGAGAATAGAAGAGTTATGATGGAAGGTAAAGAGCCTGCAAGGGGGGAGACAGTGTTGCTTGGTATTACTAAAGCTGCATTGAATACTGATAGTTTTATATCGGCTGCTTCATTCCAAGAAACAACAAAAGTTCTTACTCAGGCTGCTATTGAAGGAAAGGTAGATAACCTCTACGGTTTAAAAGAGAATGTTATCATGGGAAGACTTATACCCGTTGGAACAGGTGTTAGAAAATACAACAAAATAGAACTTGTTGGTGTTGATAACTCTTTTGACGAAGAGAAAGAGGAGAGTGAAGAGTCAATTTAATAATAAACCTAATTGGAGTTTGGCTATGTTAGATGAACTAATTATCACCAGAGCTATAATAGATAGATTTATTGAGAAATTCAAAAGTTGTTTAGACCTTGATGTTGCCATTGTTGGTGGTGGTCCTGCTGGTTTAGTTGCTGGTTACTATCTTGCAAAAAATAACATCAGAGTTGCAATGTTTGAAAAGAAGTTGAGTATTGGTGGCGGTATGTGGGGCGGTGGTATGATGTTTAATGAGATAGTTGTCCAAGAGGATGGTAGGTTTATATTAGATGAATTTAACATCAATTATTCAAGGTATGAGGATGGTTACTATACTGCTGATTCAATAGAGTCTGTATCAGCACTTACCAACAGCTCTGTAAGAGCAGGGTTAAAGATATTTAACTGTGTTTCTGTTGAAGATGTTGCTGTAAGGGAAGATGGTGTTGCAGGTCTTGTAATCCAATGGAGTCCTGTTGAAATGGCAAAATTACATGTTGATCCACTTGTTATAAAATCAAAATTTGTCATTGATGCAACAGGTCACGATTCTAACATTGTTGAGATTGTCCAGAAAAAATGTGAAGGGAAGCTTTTTACTAAAACAGGGAATATTGTTGGAGAGAGATCTCTATGGGCTGAAGTTGGTGAAAAGACCACAGTTGACAACAGCAAAGAAGCTTATCCTAATCTTTATGTTGCAGGTATGGCAGCAAATAATGTCTTTGGTAGTAACAGAATGGGTCCTGTATTTGGAGGGATGCTACTTTCTGGGAAGAAAGTTGCTGAAGATATAATCAATAAATTAAAATAATCTGATTCACCATTAATTTTAAGGGGCTGTTTATGATTTTTACAATCATCAATAGCCTCTTACTTTATATCTGTTGATTTTTTCTTAATCTAAACTGAAAGAAAACCTCATATTTTAGAAAAGATTCGTTAAATGAGATATATTAGGATAATTGATGCAAATATAAACAGATCTGCAGAAGGTTTGCGGATATTAGAGGAGATATTCAGGTTTATCTATGACGATATTTCTATATCAGAACGCCTCAAATTCATTAGGCATGAAGTAAGAGAGTTATCCAAAAATTTACCTTTATCTCAATTTAGAGAATCTGCAACTGATGTTGGCAAAGATAGTGCTGCTATTTCTGAGATGAAACGAGAAAGTATCGCTGATATCCTTAATGCTAACCTTAAAAGAGTTGAGGAGAGTTTTAGGGTTCTTGAAGAGTTTTTTAAGATTGATGATAAAAGGATGAGCTCAGCGTTTAAAAAACTTCGATTTCAGATATACTCACTTGAACAAGATATTTTTTCAATTAAGAGAAGATTCAGAGATATATTCTCACTAAACAAAGTTCTTTACGGGATAATTGATACAAGGTTTTCAAATAAATCTCACAAAGTTATATGCTCTTCACTCATTGAAGGTGGAGTCAAAATAATTCAACTCAGAGAGAAAATTCTTGATGATAGACAACTTTTATCTACTGCATCTGAAATTGCAAAAATATGCAAAGATAATGGTGTTATCTTTATAGTCAATGATAGGGTTGATATAGCAATTCTATCTGATGCAGATGGTGTTCATCTTGGACAGAGTGATATTGATATTTTAGATGCAAGAAGGATACTTGGGAGTAACAAAATTATTGGTGTATCTACCCATAATCAACAGCAGGTTGAACAAATTGTTCCGTATAATCCTGATTACATAGGATTTGGTCCTATTTTTACTACAAATAGCAAGGAGAATCCTGATCCTGTTGTTGGAGTAGAGCTGCTTGCAAAAATTAAAGCATTATATCAAGATTTACCTATTGTTGCCATTGGTGGAATAAATCTTGATAATTTTAATAAAGTTATTAACTCCAATCCTGAAATGATAGCTGTTTTGAGTGGCATAGTAGGCAAAGATGATATTGCCGGAGAGGTAAAAAAATATAGGAGTTTGATGGATGACACAGTTAGAGTATGCTAAAAAGGATCAAATCAGTAATCAGATGGTAATTGTTTCTGAGGATGAGCGTGTAGATGTTCAAGTTTTAAAAGAGGATATAAAATCTGGAACGGTTGTTATTCCAGCTAATATAAATCATAAATCACTTCATCCAAAGGGTATTGGAAAAGGTCTGACTACAAAGGTAAATGTAAATCTTGGGACATCAAAAGATAGAGAAGATTTTGATCTTGAGCTGAGGAAGCTTGATATCTCTATCAAATATGGTGCTGATGCTGTGATGGATTTAAGCACTGGTGATAATCTAAACAGTATAAGGAAGATCATTATAGATAAATCTACTATTCCAGTAGGGACAGTCCCTATCTATCAGGCTGCTGTGAAGAGTGTCAAAGATTACGGTTTCATTGGGAAAATGAGCAGGGCACTCCTTTTTGAAGTTATTGAAGAGCAGTGTGAAGAAGGGGTTGATTTTATTACTGTTCACTGTGGAGTTAATCAGAGTTCAGTAGAGAGATTAAAAAACCAGAAAAGATTGACAAATGTTGTAAGCAGAGGTGGCTCTTTCCTTGTTGAATGGATGATTTACAACAACAAAGAGAATCCTTTGTATGAATATTACGACGATCTTTTAAAGATAGTTAAAAAAAATGATGTAACATTAAGTCTTGGAGATGGGATGCGTCCCGGCTGTCTTGCTGATGCTACTGACAGAAGCCAGATTCATGAGTTAATAACTCTCGGTGAATTGACCAAAAGAGCTTGGGAGAGTGGAGTTCAAGTTATGATAGAGGGACCAGGTCATGTTCCGATAGATCAGATTGAGATGAATATAAAACTTGAAAAATCTTTGTGTAACGGTGCCCCTTTTTATGTTTTGGGCCCACTTGTTACTGATATAGCACCCGGATACGACCATATTACATCTGCAATAGGTGGAGCAATTGCAGCATGGCATGGAGCGGATTTCCTATGCTACGTGACTCCTGCTGAACATTTGAGACTCCCTGATGAAAATGATGTAAAAGAGGGACTTATTGCTTCAAAAATTGCTGCACATTCAGGTGATATTGGGAAGAGGATAAAAGGTGCGAAAGATAAAGATAATATGATGGCAAATTTTAGGAGAGATTTTGATTGGGAAAACCAAATAAATATAAGCCTTGATCCTCACAAAGCCAGAGAATACAGAGATTCTATAAGTTTAAATGATAAAGAAGTTTGCAGTATGTGTGGTGAATATTGTGCTGTAAAAAAGGTAAAGAAATTCTTTTCTGAATAAAAAGTCTCGTTTTCTGTTAAATGATGGAGAGTTTACAAATATAGTAGAATTGTAAAATTCAAAATTTAAATTTTAAATATAAATTATAAAAATATGCTGACTTTCTCAAAAAAATATATAATTTAGAGAGTGTCAGTGGTTATTAAAGTTTCTCTATCGCTCACTTTTTAATCGGATTAATTGAAAAAATTTTATTTCCAGACCTCAATAACCACATCTGGGCAGATATTGGCACACATTCCGCACCCTACACATTTACTGATGTCGGTTATTTCGATGTATTGGTATCCTTTTAGATTTATTTTGTTGGTTAGTTGTATTATTGATTGGGGACAGGCTGTTGTGCATAGACTACAACCTTTGCATCTGTTTATATTTATTTTAACTTCAGGCATCTAAAGCTCCTTCTATCTCTTTTTTTATATTTTCTGTGCTCAAACCGTATCTCTCTCTAAGATATTTCTGAGAACCATGTTCCACAAATATATTATCTATACCGATTATCTTAAACAATTTAAAATCTAAAATCCCTTTTCGTGATGCAAATTCAAGGATAGCACTTCCAGCACCACCTGCTGTAACATTCTCCTCAACAACGATTACTTTTTTAAATTTGAGAAGTTTCTCCTGAAGTAGCTCTTCGTCGAGTGGCTTAATAAATCGGAGGTTTATCAGCTCTATTTGGTTTTGGAATGGTTCTGCTGCTTTTATTACATTCTCAAATATATGTCCAACTGAAATTAAGAGAAGATTCTCTCCATTTGAGATTACTTCACTTCTGCCAATCTCAATTGGCTGAGGAGTTTTAGGATTGTAAATTGAATCATCAGAACACCCTCTCGGATATCTTATTGCAATTGGAGATTTTACTTTTGTGGCAAAAGTAATCATATCTTTTAACTCGGTTTGGTTTTTGGGAGCCATAATAATAAAATTAGGGATATGTCTAAGATATGATATATCAAATACTCCATGATGGGTAGGACCATCTTCGCCGACAATTCCTGCTCTATCCAGAGCAAAAATTATATGTAAATTTTGTAATGCAACATCGTGTAAAAGCATATCGTAAGCTCTCTGCAAGAAAGTTGAATATATTGCAACAACAGGTATAAATCCTTGTGTTGCCAATCCTGCTGCAAATGTAACACAATGCTGCTCTGAAATTCCGCAGTCAAAAAATCTGTCAGGGAAATTTTTTGAAAATTTTTCAAGTCCTGTGCCTGAGGGCATTGCTGCTGTAATTGCAACAATTTTACTATCGTTGGCTGCTAAATGTGTAATTATATCTGAAAAAGCTTCTGTGTAAGTTGTGCAGTTTGACTTGTGTTTGTTGTCACCGGTTTCGATGGTAAAAGAGCCTATGCCATGAAATTTGGTAGGCTGATTCTCAGCAGGAGAGTAACCTTTACCTTTTTTGGTATAAACATGTATTAATATCGGTTTGTTGTGTGATTTGATATTTTCGAAAGTTTCAAGCAGGACATCTATATTGTGCCCATCAATTGGACCTACATATTCGTATCCAAGCTCTTCAAATATTACTCCTGGTGGTATTACAAAACCTTTAACACTTGCTTCGGTATGCTTCATAAATTTGAGTATCTGATCCCCTACGCTTGGGATGAGCTGGATGGTTTTCTTAAAATCTTCCCTCAATCTTGTAAATATCTTTCCTGTCAATATTTTACTAAGGTATGATGACAATGCCCCTACATTTTTGGAGATTGACATTTCGTTGTCATTAAGGATGATTATTAAGTCTTTGTCAATTGAGCCAGCAAGATTGAGCCCTTCAAATGCTATCCCGGCGGTCAGAGAACCATCTCCAATTACTGAAATAACTTTGAATTTCTCATTTTTTATATCTCTGGCAACAGCCATTCCGAGACCTGCTGAGATAGATGTGCTGCTGTGACCAGTATCGAAAGAGTCGTAAACGCTCTCTGATCTTTTTGGAAAGCCGCTTAATCCACCCTCTTTACGGATAGTTGGGAAGAGAGATCTCCTACCTGTAAGAATCTTGTGTGCATAACACTGATGTCCTACATCCCAGATGATTTTGTCGTTAGGGAGGTTAAATGAGTAGAGTAGAGCAATTGTTAATTCTATTGCACCAAGATTACTTGCGAGATGACCGCCATTGTTTGATATAGTGTTTATAATGGTATCTCGTAACTCTTGTGCTAATTTGGGCAGGTCCCTGATATGTAATTTTTTGAAATCTTCGTAGCAATCTATTTTTGATAAAATTTCCATTTTTAATTTACTCTTTTTAATATGTATAGTGCTATTTCTTTTAAAAAAAGTGATCTTCCCCCTAAAAATGAGATACTATTTATTGCATTTTCAATGAGTATTGTGGCTATCTCTTTTGATTTGTCAAGTCCAAATATTTTAGGGTAGGTAGATTTGTTGTTTTTGGAGTCACTACCACTTTTTTTACCCATATCTTCCAAAGAGCTTGTTATATCGAGTATATCATCAACTATTTGGAAAGCAAGTCCTATATTTAGCCCATACTCCTCTATTTTTTTTAAAATATAGGGATCGTTTGTTGCAATGCGTGCTCCAGAGTAAACTGCTGCGGTTATCAGCATAGCTGTTTTGTGGATGTGAATGGTTTGTATGGTTTCAGAAGAGATATTGCTATTTTCGTAAAGTATATCGTAAATTTGTCCACCTACCATTCCTGAAGAGCCTGAAGATTTGGCAATAAAATTTGTGATATCGAGGATAGTATCGCTGTCTATGGATTTGTAAAATGATTTATTTGTAAGAATGTAAAAAGCATCTGTCAGAAGTGCATCCCCTGCCAAAATTGCAACAGCATCACCAAATACTTTATGATTAGTAAGCCGCCCTCTTCTGTAATCGTCATTATCCATTGCTGGGAGATCATCGTGAATAAGTGAGTATGTATGAATAAATTCGATTGCTGCTCCTACATTAAGTGAATCTTGTTCGTTACCTCCAAGAGCTTGATTAGTGGAGTAAGTAAGTATTGGTCGTAATCTTTTGCCCCCTGCAAGAAGGCTGTATTGGATAGATTCTTTGAGCTTTGGTGGTGAAAAGATCAAAATATTATCAGAAAGATATTTGAGGTGATTCTCAAAAATGTTTTTTTGGGTTTTGAGGAGGGTGTCTATATCCATAAAAGATTAATCCTTTTGAAAATCTTCTAAAATAAGATTGTTGTTCTCTTTTCCAAGTATAATTTGGACTTTCTCCTCTATTTTGGTGATCTTTTCACTGCATTTTTTGGAGAGCTTTAACCCCTCTTCAAAAAGAGTAATAGATTCTTCAAGTGGGATATTACCCTGTTCTAAAATATTTACTATCTCCTCAAGCCTTTTAAGTGATTCTTCAAAATTATCTTTCATAGATTCTCATTATAACAATTTTTACGAAATTTCAATATAGATAATTTTTAACTTTTTTATTGAATTTTTTTTCATATTCTAATATTTAATATATCAAATCAAATTGGGAGGGTAAAATGAGAAGAAAATTTTTTATCTCTTTTTTAGTTTTTATGTTGTCTCTATTTATGTTTTCTTTAAGTTTGTCTGCAAAAAGTGTAAAGATAGGGTTTATTTATATTTTATCAGGACCTTTTGCCACATATGGTGATTTTGCCAAAAAAGGTGCACAGCTTGCCGTTGATGAGATAAATAAATCTGGTGGAATACTTGGTAACCAAGTAGAGTGTATTTTTGAGGATAGTGCAGGTAAACCTGATGTTGCACTTAGAGCTATAAGGAAGCTTGTTTTACAAGATAAAGTTGATATTCTTGTAGGTCTTGATTCAAGTGGAGTTGCAAATTCAGTTGTTCCTGTTATTGACCAGCTAAAAACACCCCTTATCATCACTCACGCAGCTTCACCTGAAGTTACAGGGAAGCTTTGTAACAAATATACATTCAGAATATCTGTAAATCTCCCACAAAATGTCAAAGCAGCAGCAATCCTTGCATCTGAGACAAATGCTAAAAAGTGGACGACTATAGGTCCGGGATACGCTTTTGGATTTGATTCGTGGAAATATTTTAAAGATTACCTAAAAAAGATAAAACCATCATCAGAATTTTTCTCTGACGAGGAAGTTGTGTTTCCACCTGCAAAAACTACAGATTTTAGCCCATACATCACCAAAATTATGAATTCAAAGCCAGATGGAGTTTTAATATCTCTGTGGGGTGGGAATCTTGTTGATTTTGTGAGACAAGCAAATGATATGGGTTTCTTCAAACAGAAGTTTCAAGTTCTTATGACACTTGGTGCAGCTACAGAAGTATTGGATGCTCTTGGGGATAAGATGCCTGAGGGGATATGGGTTGGGACAAGATATTGGTTTAAAGCTAACGATTCTGACCTAAATAAAAAATTTGTAGATAGTTATTTCAAAACTTACAACAAATATCCATCATACAATGCACATGGTGCATATTCTGCAGTTTATGCATTTAAAAAAGCTGCTGAAAAGTCTAAAAATCTTGACAAAGATTCTATTGTAAAGTCTCTTGAAGGTCTTGAGGTTGATCTCCCTCTTGGAAAGGTCACAATGAGAGCAGAAGATCATCAAGCAGTCTCAAATGCAACATGGGGTAAAACAAAAATAACCAAAGATTTCCCATTTGCTATTTTGGATCCTGTGAGGATATTCCCTGCGGCTCAAGTTACACCACCTGTTGCTGAAACAGAGTGTAAACTTAAATAAATTTTCTCTTTTAAGGTTTGCGATTGGATACATTTTTTATTAATTGCCTTAATGGTTTAAGCTGGGGTATGCTTCTTTTTCTTATCTCTGCTGGGTTGTCGACAATTTTTGGAGTCATGGGTGTGTTAAATTTTGCCCATGGCTCTTTTTATATGCTTGGTGCATATTTTTGTATGCAGATAATGTTTTTTTCAGATAATTATTGGATAGGGCTCATACTATCACCTATTGCAGTTGCTATTTTTGGAGCATTGATAGAGAGAACCATCCTAAGACATGTTTATCAAAGAGATATTACATATCAGCTTCTTCTTACATTTGCTCTTCTTTTGATAGTTGATGATACGGTTAGGTTGATCTGGGGTGCGGGTTACTACCTTACAGAGCCGCCAGAGATACTTTCAGGTGTTATCAATGTTTTTGGACAATCATACTCACTTTATCGGATATTTTTGATTTTTATGGGTCCACTTGTTGCGATTGGACTACTTATATTTTTTCAAAAAAGCACATGGGGCAAAATTATCAGAGCAGCTTCAATGGACAGAGAGATGGCAGAAGGTTTAGGTATAAATGTTTCATTTATATATACTGCTGTTTTTGCTTTGGGCTGCTGGCTTGCTGGTGTAGGTGGGGCACTTGCAGCACCATTTCAGAGTATCTCCCCTGCTATGGGTGAAAAGATAATAATAGAGAGTTTTATTGTTGTAGTTGTAGGTGGTCTTGGGAGTTTTCAGGGAGCTTTTTTGGGAGCACTACTTCTTGGAGTGATGGAGGCTTTTGGGACTTCTATGGTAGGAGATATACAAATGGCACTTCCATATCTTTTACTTGCCATCATACTAATTTTTAGACCTACAGGATTTTTTGGGAAAACCAGATGAAAAAGATACACATATTAATATTGATTGCTCTTTTACTACTTCTTCCACTATTTACGCCTGAATATTGGCTCTTTATCTTTTGTGAAATACTTATAATGGGATTTTTTGCAACAAGTTTTAATCTACTGTTTGGTTATACAGGTCTGCTTTCATTTGGTCAGGCAGGGTTTTTTGGCATTGGAGCGTATAGTGTTGCTATACTCATCCAGAATGGTTTCTCTTTTATTCCACTACTCCTTTTTGCAGGGATGTTTTTTGCTGCTCTTGTATCAATAATTGTAGGTGCACTTTCAGTCAGACACGATCAGATCTTTTTTGGAATGATAACACTTGCTTTTGGAATGATGCTCTACACCATTGCTCACAATTGGACATCTTTTACAGGTGGAAGCGATGGATTAGCTATTGTAATGCTACCTTCTGTTAATATTTTTGGGAAAGAGCTTCTTTTATGTAATCCTCTCACCCTTTACTATTTTAATCTTGCTATTGTAGTTCCCTCAATACTTCTATTATACATGATAACTGTATCACCCTTTGGACTTTTACTTAAAGGTATCAGAGAAAATAAAGAGCGTCTCTCTTTTTCAGGTGGTAATATCTCTATTATTAGATTGACAGCTTTTTTTATATCTTCAGCTTTTGCAGGACTTGCAGGTGCTCTTTATGCACTTTTTAGCAGTATGGCTACCCCTGAATTTCTTCACTGGGGATTCTCTGCCAAACCTGTCATAATATCTATTCTTGGGGGTTTTAATCTTTTTTTGGGTCCATTTTTAGGTTCTGCGATATTTTTTCTCCTCGAACAATTTGTCAGACAATATACAGATAGTTGGATGATTTTTCTTGGAGGAGTCCTTTTAATCATAGTTTTATTTGCTCCTGAAGGGATTGCAGGTCTCGTAATCAAATTTTTTAAAAAGAGAGAGTAATGTCTAATACTATTTTAAAAATAGATAAGTTGAGCCACAGCTATGGTAAATTTAAAGTAATAACAGACATCTCATTTGAAGTAGAAAAGGGTTGTATAACAGCTCTTATTGGCCCAAATGGTGCTGGCAAAACTACATTTTATAATGCCATTTCTGGGAAATTTCCACCAACATCAGGTAGAGTGATATTTGATGGAATTGATATTACTGGTATGCCAGCATATAAGGTGGCAGATCTTGGACTTGTTAGATCATTTCAAATAACTAATATTTTTAATAACTTATCTGTCCTTGATAATATATTGATTCCACTTATTTTGCACCACAAAAAGAGAAATAGCATGCTTAAAAGTGTAGTATCTCACAAAGAGCTTATTAAAAAGGGTGAAGAGATTCTTGAACGATTATCTCTCTCTAAATTTTCAAAGAGAAAAGCATCTGAGCTTGCGTATGGAGATAAAAGGTTAATAGAGATAGGGATTGTTCTTGCAAGAGAGCCGAAGATGATACTTCTTGATGAACCTACGGCGGGGATGAATCCTGAAGAGACAGAAAGTATGATCAAGCTCATTAAAGAGCTATCTATTATGAGTAAAACCACGCTATTTTTTACAGAACACGATATGAATTTTGTATTTAATGCTGCTTCATATATTTATGTTCTTCACCAAGGTGGTCTCCTTGCTTATGGGACACCTGAAGAGATAAAGAGTAATGAGCAAGTAAAGGAGGCTTATCTTGGCGGAAGCCTTTATTCTAAAAGTTGAAGATATACATGTTTATATAAATGAAAGTTATATTTTGCAAGGAGTTGATCTTGACCTCAGGCAGGGTGAGATAGTTGCACTACTTGGAAGAAATGGTGCAGGCAAGACGACTACTATCAGGAGTATTGCAGGATATTTAAAGCCTAAAAAGGGTAAAATAACTTTTAAAGAGACCGATATTACTTCTCAACCTACTTACAAAAATGTCAGAGCAGGGATCGGTTTTGTTCCTGAAGATAGAAGGATATTTCCTGATCTTACAGTTGAGGAGAATCTGTCTATTGCCTCTTTTTATAATAGAAATGGTGAATGGAGTATTGAGAAGATTTTTGAGACTGTTCCCCTTATAAGTAAATTTAGAAAGAGAAAGGGTGGAGAGCTTAGCGGAGGTGAGCAGCAGATAGTTGCAATAGCAAGAGCTTTAGCCACAAATCCTGATCTTCTTTTACTTGATGAGCCTTGTGAAGGGCTTGCTCCTGTAATAGTTGAGAAGTTAGGGGAAATTATACTCTCATTAAAAAATAGGATCCCTATTCTTTTATCAGAGCAGAATGCTTACTTTGCTCTTGAAGTTTCTGATAGAGGTTATATCATTGATAAAGGCAGGATAAAATATCAAGGGACTTCATCTAACCTCAAATCTGACAAAGATGTCCAAAAGCGTTATCTTGCTGTGTGAGATTTTATAAATATTTCAAAAATTTAATTTTTGGTTTTCGGTTATGAATCTCTAAGTTATTTTACAACTCACCATTAGTAGACAATATTTTTGAATGGTAAATTGTGAATGGAAAATGGTGAATGATTCTTTCCAAGCTTGTTATCTCAATCCCAACTTTTATCACCAAAATCCCACCCTTGTTTGCCCTATTTTGAGTACTAATAAACACAGGTAGGTGATGAAATTATTAATGTTGAATGATAAATGTTGAATTGTGAATTGAGCATGATTTTTCCAGATTGAAGGGTAGTAATAAATGATTGCTTTCCATTTATTG
>DYJV01000039.1 GCA_020722945.1 Candidatus Methylomirabilis sp.
TAGAGGGGAATTGACCGTCACCTAACGATGCCACCCCTTGAGTAGAGGGGAATCACTGTCCAGCTTCGCTGTCCACCCCTCTAAAGAGGGGAATAAGAGTAGGGATAAAGTAAAAAATATGGTCATTTTAGAATTTAAAAACTTTTTGGGTTAATGTTTTTCTGTATTTTACCCTATTAAAAAATTAGAGTTAACAACATTTACCACCTTTACCCATTCTCTACTATTAATTTGTTTGAAATTCCCGTATCATTAATGTCATCAAAGAGAAAAATTACTTTTAAGATTCATCTTATCTAAAATATTTCTAATATAAATAAAACATTGTTTTATTTTGTTCTCTAAATTCTCCAAGAAAAATTTCAACTCAAATATTTAGTAATAATAATATCTTATCTTTGTTATGTTTTTATTTTTTCCCCTCTTTTTGTTAAAAAAATTTTATAATTTTCTTGACTTTTAAACTATTAGTTTGTAATAGATGGTTAAAGTGGTAAAAAGTGGTAAAAAGTGTAAAAAGAGGGGATATGTTTACAGGTCATTATATTAATACTATCGATGATAAAGGGAGAATAAGTATTCCGTCTCAATTCAGGCAAGCAATTTCAAATCAGGAGATCAACTCTTTAATCGTTACAAAGCATTTTGATGGCTGTCTTTATGGTTATACACTTGATAGCTGGCAAGATATTTTATCAAAAGTTGCAACATTACCCCAAAGCAAAAAAGAGGTTAAAGCCTATCAGAGGTTTGTTATTTCATCTGCTGTGGAGTGTGTATTTGATAAGCTGGGAAGGATATTGATACCGGCAAAGCAGAGAGAGTATGCACAGATTTCTAAAGAAGTTATGTTTGCAGGTGTTGGTACAAGGATAGAGATCTGGAGCAGGGAGGTTTGGGACAAGGTAATAGAAGACTCTAAAAATATACTTAAAAACAGCGAGATCCTTGCTGATCTTGGGTTGTAGTTTTGGAGCATATCTCTGTTCTTTTAAATGAAGTTATCGATTTTTTTCAATATCTTGATCTCCCTGAAGATAAAATAGTTGCAGATTTTACACTTGGGGGAGGGGGGCATTCAGAGGCAATTCTTCAAAGATTCAAAAATGTAAAGATAGTTGCTTTTGATAAAGATCAGTTTGCAATAGATTATAGTCAAAAAAGGCTTGAGGCTTATAAAGATAGGATTCAATTTATACATTCAGACTTTTCAAATTTTGATGATTTTATAGATTACAAATTTGATGGAGCTATCTTGGATCTTGGGATAAGCAGTTTTCATATAGATGACAAATCAAGGGGATTCTCTTTTGATAGTGATGAACCTCTTGATATGAGAATGGATAGGAGTGATGCTTCTCTATCTGCTGCTGATATTGTAAATAACTATAAATTTGCTGAACTTCAGAGAATTTTTAAAGAGTTTGGTGAGATTTCAAGACCGAATAAAGTTGTCAATGCTATTATCGATTATAGAAGAAGCAAAAGAGTAGAAACATGCAGAGAGTTATCTGAGATAATAAGGAAAAATTTTTTCTCTAACAATAGAAAAATTAATGTTGCCACAAAATTTTTTCAAGCAATAAGGATAGCTGTTAATGACGAGCTTGGTTGTATCGAAAAATTTCTCTCAAAAATATTTGATTTTATGAATGTAGGTTCAAGGCTCCAGATTATATCTTTTCACTCTTTAGAAGATAGAATTGTAAAAAATAGTTTTAAGTATCAGGCAGCAGATTGCGTATGTCCTATTAGTGTGATGAGGTGTTGCTGCAATAAGGTTAAAAAAATAAATATTCTTACAAAAAAACCTATATCACCTTCTGAATCTGAAATAGGTAGGAATAAGAGAAGTAGAAGTGCAAAACTTAGAGTCGCAGAGATAATTGTATGACGAAAGTTGATATTATTATAATTTCTTTAATAATTTTTATGTTTTTGGGAATATCTCTTTTTTTTCAAACAAAATTTACTCAACTTACTTACAAATATAATCAGGAGTTAAAAGAGTATATGCTTTTGACCAAAGATATTAAAAAGTTAGAGATGGAGAGCAAAGTGCTTTCATCCCCTGATAGAATAATCAATTATGCAACCAAAAACCTTAAACTGCATCTACCTAAATTAGACGAGGTGTATCATATTGAAAAGTAATAGATGGGAGAGAGTTAGAGTTATCAGTATATTGTCTATCTTTATAATTTTCTCAATTGGTATCACTGTGAGAGCATTCTATCTCCAAGTTATGAATTCAGGATACTCAAAATTTTTAAAAGATAAATATATAAATCAGATTACAAAAGAGGTAGTTGTAAATGGTGAACGTGGGAAAATTATTGACAGTAGAGGTGAATATCTTGCTATGAGTCTCAAAACAGACTCAATTTATGCAAATCCTTCTATGATAGAGGATAAATATTATACTGCTAAAATTTTGGCTAATCTATTAGGATTAAATCACTCTGAAGTTCTCAAAAAATTGAAGAGTAGTAAAAAATTTGTATGGATAGATAGAAAAGTTTCCAAAAATGTATCTGATAAGATTAGAAGTCTTAAAATAAAAGGGATATCCTTTATTGAAGAGTATAAAAGGCATTACCCTTACGGGGTATTAGCTTCGAATCTGCTCGGTTTTTGTAATGTTGATGAGAAAGGGATAGAGGGTTTGGAATACTCTTATGAAAATTTTTTAAAAAGTAAGTCTGAAAAGATAGCAATTTATAAAGATGCTTCCCAACATTCAACTACTGTTCTTAACAGGGAGATATATAAAAAATCAAGTGGAGGGGATATCAAGCTTACTATTGATTCAAATATGCAGAGTATAATAGAGAAAGAAGTTAAAATGTGGGTTGATAAGTATAATGCCAAGAAGGCTGCTGCTGTTGTGATTGAACCTGATAGTGGCAGGGTATTATCGATGGTTTCATATCCTACTTTTAATCCTAACTCTTATAAAGAATTTTCCAAGATAAATTATAAAAATTTACCAGTATCTTACAACTTTGAACCGGGTTCAACTATTAAACCAGTAATAGCTTCTTGGGTATCTGACAAGAAACTTCTTAATCTTACCCGTGTTTACTATTGTGGTGATGGTTATATGAAGTATAAAACAATTGAAGTCCATGATGCCCACAAATTTAAATCACTTAATGTAGGTCAGATAGTTATTCATTCGAGCAATATTGGGATGGTTAAGATTGCTTCAGAAGTTGGTCCTGAAAATATATATAAAATGTTGAGAGATTTTGGATTTGGTGAGCTTACAAATATCAATATTAGTGGAGAGAATGTAGGAATTCTTCCAGAAGCCAGTAAATTTTCTCCAGTCACTCATGTGACAATGGCTTTTGGTCAAGGTATTGCCGTGACACCTTTACAGATGGTTGTTGCCTATGCTGCAATTATCAATGGAGGTTATTTACTCAAACCTTATATTGTTGATGAAATTACCAATAATGAGGGTGAAATAATCAAGAAATATGGAAAAGAGGTCAAACGTAAAGTATTAACTGATAATAGCTCCAAAATATTTAAAAATATACTTACAGATGCAGTTAATATAGGGACAGGCAGAAAGGCAAAGATCAGTTATATATCTGTTGGTGGGAAAACAGGGACTGCACAGATACCTAAAAAAGATGGTTCGGGTTATGAAAGCAGCGAATATATATCATCTTTTATAGGATTTTTCCCCTCTGATGACCCCAAATGCCTTATGTTTATGATGATAGAGAGACCAAAGGGGCAATATTATGCGAGTGAAGTTGTGTGTCCTATATTCAAAAAGGTATCAGAGGAGATAATGCCATTTTTTGATATAAACTCAAATGACAAAAAAAGTGTTGCAGCATCTCCAGTTTTAAAACCTAAGGTAGCAACTGGGAAACAGGGTGATGGGGTTCCAGATTTATACGGATTAACTAAGGTTGAAGTTTTGGCACTACTAAAGGATAAAAAATTGAAAAATTTAAAATTTATAGGCTCAGGTTTTGTTGAAAAGCAGAGTTTAAAGCCGGGCGAAAATATAAATAGCAATGATAATCTTGTAGTTTATTTCAGCAATAGTGAGAAGAAGAGTGAATCTCAGTAAAATATTAAAAAGTATAAAATATGAAATATTATTTGGTGAAACTGACATAAATGTTGAAGGGGTAAGCTGCAATTCAAAGAGATGTGCTCATAATTACATATTTGTTGCTATAATAGGTGAGAGTGCAGATGGGCATCTTTACATAAGGGATGCGGTAAATAATGGTGCAAAGGTTGTTTTTTATCAATCAAAAAGGGGTATAGATCTAAGTGAATTTCACGATGAAAATATAACTTTTGTTAAAGTTGAAAACACAAGGGATATTTATAGCACGCTTTCTGCTATGTTTTACGATTTCCCGACAGAAAAGGTTAATTTAATTGGTGTTACAGGGACAAATGGTAAAACTACGATAACTTTTATCCTTGAAAAACTTCTCCCGAATAGTGGTGTGATAGGGACAATAAATTATAGATTTAAAGAAAATATCTTTGAAGCACCAAATACAACCCCAGAGCCTTGCGAAATAAACTACTATGCTGATAAATTTCTTAAAATGGGAGCTAAAAATATTATTATGGAAGTTTCTTCTCACGGTATTGAGATGGGAAGGGTGAAAGGGTTGGGTTTTGATATTGGGATATTTACAAATCTTACTTGGGACCATATAGATTTTCATAAGAATTTTGAAAACTATTTTGAAGCAAAGAAGAAGTTTTTTACTGATATAATCCCGCAGAGTAATTCAATTAATAAAGTTGCAATAATTAATATAGATGATGATTTTGGGAGAAAAATTTACGATCTTGTTACTTACAATAAAATAAGTTTTAGCCTAAACGATAATCGTGCAGATATTTACCCTCTAAAATATAAAACATCGATAAACGGTAGTTCAATAAAGGTAAAGATATATGACAAAGAGTTTGATATAAACAGCAATTTGGTTGGAGAGTATAATATAATGAATATACTTGCTGCTCTTGCTGTTGCAAAGTTTATGAAAATTACAGAGGAGAGTATTTTAAACACATTTAACAGCCCGATAAATGTTCCCGGAAGATTAGAGAGAGTATCTTTTGATAGAAATATCTTTATTGACTATGCACATACTGAGGATGCTCTGAAAAATGTGTTGGAGACCCTTGCCAAATTAAAAAAAGATTCGAAGTTAATTACTGTTTTTGGCTGCGGTGGGGATAGAGATAAAAGTAAAAGGAGCAAAATGGGGTATATTGCCTCCAAATTAAGTGATTTTGTCATAGTAACATCAGACAATCCAAGAAGTGAGGATCCACTTGCAATAATTGATAATATTCTTGAAGGGGTCAAAGTTGCGGTTGGAGAGGATTTAATAAAGGAGAGTTGTTATCGGGTAATCCCTGATAGATTGGACGCTATAAGGATGGCTGTTAAACTTGCTGATAAAAAAGATATTGTTGTTATTGCAGGTAAAGGGCACGAAGATTATCAGATTATAGGTAAAGAGAAATTCCCTTTCAGTGATAAAAAATCGGTAGAGGATATTTTGAAAAGATGATGAATGTCAAAGAGATAGTAAATTTTTCGAAAGGGAGATTGATTCAAGGTTCAGAGGATACTATTATTTCTGGTATAACTACAGATACAAGAGAGAGTTGTGAAGGTAAGCTCTTTATTGCTCTTGAGGGTAGTAATTTTGATGGTCATAATTTTGCAAAGTCTGCATATGATAAAGGTGCAGTTGCTATTCTTACTCATAAAATTTTACAAGATTTGCCAAGCAACATTGCTGTTATTAATGTTGAGGATACCCTTACTGCAATGGGAATGCTTGCAAATCATTGGCTTATTAAAAACGGGATAGATGTAGTAGCAGTTGTTGGTTCGGCAGGTAAAACAACTACCAAAGAGTTACTTAGATTTATAACCTGCTTTTCTGGGACAGATAAAAATTATAATAACCTTGTTGGTGTCCCTCTTACGATATTTTCTCTCTCTCCAAAAAGTAACAAAGCTGTTATTGAGCTTGGGAGCAATGCACCGAAAGAGATAGAGAAGCTCAGGGATATTACAACACCGGAGTATGTTATTATTACAAATATTGGATATGGTCACGTTGAAGGTTTTGGTGGTATAGAGGGCGTTTTTTATGAGAAGATATCTATTCTTGAAAATAACAGTGATTTAAAGAAGTTTTATATTAATGCAGACTCTGATATTTTAAATAGAAAATTTTTCTCAGATAGCAGATACGATTATCTTAAAGATAAAATGGTTAAATTTGGAATTTCAGAAGATGCTGATATAAGATTGTTAAAGACAGAGTCATCTTTATCAGATGGTAATGTTATAGATTTTTTATTTTATGGCAAAAGATATACTGTAAAAGCTAAGCTTCTTGGGAAACATAACGCTCTTAATATTATTGCTGTTTTTGGAATTGCAAAGGAGTTTGGGTTTGATGATGCTTTTATAACTGAGAAGATATCGGAGTTTAAGCCTGTAAATATGAGAGGGGAAGTATCTTCCAACAGCAAAGGTTTTATAGTTATCAATGATTGCTATAATGCTAATTTTGAATCTTTTACTGAATCAGTTGATTTTTACAGTAATCTTGAATGTAGCGGTAAAAAATATCTTGTTATTGGAGATATGTTTGAACTCGGAAATATGAGTGATGAGCTTCATATTAGACTTGGTAAATTTATATCTCAAAAGAATATAGATTGTATCCTTGGACTGGGTAAGATGATCCTTTTTACAATTAACTCTATAAATAGTGGGAAATTCTCCAAAGTTTTCGAAACAAAGGATGAAATTATTAAATTTCTTAATAGCAACCTTCAAAAAGGTGATCTTGTCCTATTTAAAGCATCCAGAGGTATGAAATTTGAAGAGATAGTTAGGGGGATAGAAGAGTGATATACCATCTGCTTTACTCTCTTCACGAGTATATATCAGCATTAAATGTATTTAGATACATCACTTTTAGAACAATATACGCTACAATTACTGCGATGATAATATGCTTTATCTTTGGTGAATATGTTATAAAGAAGCTCACAATACTGAAATTTGGTCAACATATAAGAGAGGATGGTCCCCAATGGCATGAAAGTAAGAAGGGGACGCCCACAATGGGTGGTCTACTGATAATAATTGCAACAGTTATTCCTGCACTCTTATGGATGGATCTTACTAATATTTTCTTATGGATAATCTTTTTTACAACAATATCTTTCGGTTATATAGGTTTTGTAGATGATTACACAAAAATATCTAAAAAGCATAATAAAGGTTTGACTGCTAAAAATAAATTTTATCTCCAGCTAATTTTTTCATTTATTATAGCAGTTATCTTATTTTTTACCCCTGAGATAAGTAAGAGTTTGAATGTTCCATTTTTTAAAAATGTTACAATTGATTTAGGTTATTTTTACATCCCCTTTGCCATGTTTGTAATAATAGGGAGTTCAAATGCTGTAAATCTTACAGATGGACTTGATGGACTTGCAATAGGTCCTATAATTATTGCGTGTATGACTTTTGTAATATTAGCCTACTGTGCAGGTAATTACAAGATAGCTTCATATCTCCAGATACCTTATGTAAAGGGTGTTGGGGAGTTTTCAATATATGCAGGAGCAATGCTTGGTGCTGGGATAGGGTTTCTTTGGTTTAATACTTATCCTGCTCAGGTTTTTATGGGGGATGTGGGTTCTATTTCACTGGGAGCAACACTTGGCACAGGTGCACTAATTACCAAAAATGAGCTTCTCCTTGTTATTATTGGAGGAGTTTTTGTAATGGAGACACTTTCAGTGATAATTCAGGTAATATCTTTTAAAACAACAGGTAAGAGAGTTTTCAGAATGGCACCTATTCATCATCATTTTGAACTAAAAGGTTGGAAAGAGCCTAAAATAATAGTCAGGTTCTGGATAATTGCCTTTATTCTCTCACTTGTTGCATTAAGCACATTAAAGATAAGGTAGATAAGATGAATTTAAATGGTAAAGATATTTTAGTTGTTGGTGCAGGTAAAACAGGTATTTCTGCTGTTAATTTCCTCGTAAAGAAGGGTGCATCTGTCACCTTGAATGATAAAAAGATACTTGATCGAAATAGTTTGGGGATTGATAAAAGTGTCAAAATAATCGATGGTCACCATAATAGAGAAGTTTTTACATCTCCTGAGCTTATAATTTTAAGTCCCGGTATTGACAGAAGTTCACTCCCTATCCCCGAAGGTAAAGATGTTATCGGAGATATAGAGTTGTTTTATACTTTTAACTCTTCAAAGATTGTTGCTATTACTGGCACAAATGGTAAAACAACAACTACTCATCTTACAGGGGAGATATTAAAAAAGAAGTTTAAGGTTTTTGTTGGTGGAAATATAGGAACACCTGTTTTTGATACATTGATAGATGGTGTAAATGTTGATTGGTCTGTTCTTGAGCTTAGCAGTTTTCAGCTTGAAAATATAAAAGATTTTTACCCTGATATTTCTGTTGTTCTGAATATAACTCCTGATCACCTTGACAGATATAAAAGTTTTGAAGATTATGTTAATGCAAAGTTAAATATTTTTAAAAACCAAAGTGGTAAAGAGATTATCCTACTCAACAAAAGGGATGAAATTTTAAATAAGCTTAAATTATCGGGGAATGTTTATTGGTTTGATAGTGAAAAGTTTATAAAAGATGGTAAATTAATAGTTGAGTATGATAACAAAAAAGTTTCTCTCGAAATTAGCAAGATAAGATTACTTGGGAAGCATTTTTATGAAGATATTTATGCAGCTGCTTTTGTTGCTCTTGTATGTGGAGTAGAAAAGAGTGATATAGAGAACATTATTTACAGTTTTAGTGGGTTAGAGCATAGACTTGAATTTGTTACTGAAAAAAATGGTGTAAGATTTTACAACGATTCCAAAAGCACTACAATTTCATCATCTTGTAGAGCAGTTGAAAGCTTTGCAGGAGATTTAATTTTGATTTTGGGTGGGATACATAAGGGTGAAGAGTTTGAATCTTTTCTTAAATATAAAAATATCAAAAAAGTTATCTGTTTTGGAAGGGCTAAAGATCAAATAATGAGAGCTCTCAAAAGTATTAATCCTATTGAAGTTTCATCATTGGATAGAGCAGTTGAGTCTGCTTTAAGTTATGCAGTTAGTGGCGATACCATTTTATTTTCACCGGGATGTTCAAGTTTTGATATGTTTCAAAATTATAAAGAGCGGGGAAGGATGTTCAAAGAGTTAGTAAAATGAATGAACTCGGCAAAAGATATTACCTAACCTTTATATCTGTTACTCTTTTTCTTATGATAATAGGACTCTATATGGTTTATAGTGCGAGTTTTCCTATCAGCTACAAATTGAATGGAACTACCCACTACTTTTTTGTAAAACAGTTGATTTCTGCAGGGATAGGGTTGACTCTAATGATTATTGCAAGTAAAGTTGACTATAAAGTTTACAAAGATATAAGTTACATACTTCTTCTGCTAAGTGGATTGGTTATGCTTCTTACATATTTTCCTGTAATAGGTAAAACCATAAAGGGTGCACATAGATGGATAGTGTTGGGATCTATAAACATACAGCCATCAGAAATAGCAAAAGTATTTCTTGTTATCTTTGTAGCTTATCTCCTTGAGAAAAAGCAGGAGAAACTAAATAGTTTCTCTTACGGTTTTCTACCCTTTATAGTGATTCCGGGTATTATAATGTCTTTGGCATTGATGCAGCCAGATTTTGGGATGTTTGTTCTGATGGCTCTGATTATTTACCTTATGATGTTTATCGGTGGGGTAAAGATAGCTTACCTTCTGACTGCTTTATTAGCTTTTATGCCTATAGTTTATATTTTGATAAAAAGTTTCCCTTACAGAGTGGCAAGATTTTTAGTTTATCTTGATCCTTGGAAATATTACGATGATAAAGGTTATCAGGTTGCTCAATCACTTATAAGTTTTGGTGCAGGTGGATTTATTGGTAAAGGGATAGGAGCATCACAGCAGAAGCTCTACTACCTTCCTGAAGCATACACTGATTATATATTTTCTATATTTGCTGAGGAGCTTGGTTTTTTTGGTGTTTTTTTGGTTGTTGCAGCATT
Organism: Candidatus Methylomirabilis sp.; assembly: GCA_020722945.1. Classification (GTDB taxonomy): domain Bacteria; phylum DYJV01; class DYJV01; order DYJV01; family DYJV01; genus DYJV01. Next base: position 10,147 of record DYJV01000039.1, read on the forward strand.
CACTTTATTTCTTATAAATGGTGTAAGTATGTCAATGAAGATTCCAAATAGATTTGGAAGGTTACTTGGACTTGGCCTTACCATACTTATTGTTTTGCAGGCATTTATGAATTTTTCAATATGTATGGGGATTCTGCCACCAAAGGGTATGGCTCTGCCTTTTCTCAGTTATGGTGGAAGTTCACTTGTTTCAAGCCTTATTGCAGTAGGGATATTGCTTAATCTCTCAAAGGATGTTGAAAATGTGTAAGGTTTTGATAGCCACAGGTGGAACAGGTGGACATGTATATCCAGCTATAGCATTGGGGAATTTTTTATCGAAAAAGGGTTTGGATGTTATTTTTACAGGGAGAAAAGATAGTTTTGAGGATAAAACAGTAAAAAATTATAACTTTAAGCTATTGTATGTAAAGTCGAGAAGGTTTAAAGGTGAAAAGTTGTTTAATAAAGTATTCTCACTCTTTACACTTTTGATTAATATTATCTCTGCTCTAAAAGTTATATCAAATGAGAAGCCTGATTATATAATAGGGACAGGTGGGTATGTAGCCGCACCTGTGGTATTTGCTGGTATTCTCAAAAGAGTGAGAACATCTATTTGTGAGCAGAATGCTCTGATGGGTTTTGGTAACAGGGTTCTTAGTCATTTTGTTGATTCTGTGTTTACTAATTTTACCAAAACAAAATATTCGCCACGGGGAGATAAAAGATTTGTTACAGGAAATTTTATAAGAGATGGTTTTAGTAATCAGAGTAAAAGGGGGATACTTGTTTTTGGGGGGAGTCAGGGTGCCGAGAAAATCAATAACATCTTTCCTACAATAGTAGAAGAGCTCTCTCAATATCAAGATTTAAAAATTTATCATATAACAGGTGAAAAAAGTTATCATAGTGTTAAGCAATATTACGAAAGTATAGATAGAAAACCTGAATGTGAGATATATCCTTACTACGAAAAGATGAATGAATTATTTGAAAAAGTTGATCTCGTAATAAGTAGATCAGGTGCTACATCGATATCGGAGATATACTATACTGATAAGAGAGCGATTCTTGTCCCGTATCCTTATGCTGCTGATAATCATCAGTGGTATAATGCACTTCAATTTTGTAAGACAGGGAGAGGGGTTATACTGAAAGATAATTTCCTCACCTCTGAGAATCTTCTCAAGTGGATCAAATTTTTTATTGATAATCGAGTCAGGTTTGATAGTGATTTTAAAGCAATGGGTAATTTTAGAGAGGGGATGGAGTATATTTATAAATCTATAAAAGGGTGTTGTAATGTATAAAAAGAATAAAATTATTCATTTTGTTGGTATTGGCGGGATAGGAATGAGTGGAATTGCTGAAGTTCTGCTTAATCTTGGATATAACGTGCAAGGTTCAGATCTAAAGAAAAGCGGTGTAACAGACAGACTTGAACTCCTTGGAATAAAGGTATTTATAGGGCACAATGAGAATAATGTTGATAGTGCGCAGATAGTTGTTGTCTCATCTGCAGTTGATGATACAAATCCAGAGATAGTTGCTGCACACAGCAAGGGTATCCCTGTAATAAAACGTGCAGAGATGCTTTCAGAGCTTATGAGAATGAAATATGGGATAGGGATAGCAGGGACTCACGGGAAGACCACAACCACATCAATGGTTGCCACTGTTCTCAATAAAGCTGGTTTTGACCCTACAATTGTAATAGGTGGAAAACTTGATAGTCTTGGCAGTAATGCAAAACTTGGTAAAGGTGATTTTTTAGTTGCTGAAGCTGATGAGAGTGATGGTTCTTTTCTACTTCTCAATCCTACAATTGCTGTTGTTACTAATATTGATCCTGAACATCTTGATTACTACAAAGGGGGGATAGAGGAGATAAAGGCAACATTTGTTGAGTATGTAAATAAAGTCCCTTTTTATGGTGCAGCAGTTTTATGTCTTGATCATGAAAATGTTCAAGATATTATACCAAAAATAAAGAAGAGATTCCTCACTTATGGGATGTTATCCCAGTGTGATGTAAGGGCTCAAGATATAAAATATGATGGCTTGACAACCGAATTTACACTCTTTATAAAAAATCAAAATATGGGCTGTATAAAGATAAATATGCCCGGTATTCATAATGTTTACAACTCTCTTGCGGCTGTTACAGTTGGAATGGAGATGGATATCCCATTTAATTTGATCAAAAAGGGACTTGATAATTTTGGTGGTGTAAATAGGAGATTTTATATAAAGGGTAAAATTAATAATGCTCTTGTTATTGATGATTATGGTCATCACCCTGTTGAGATAAAAGCAACTCTTGAAGCTGCTAAAAAAGGTTTCAACAAGAAAAATATAGTTGTCTATCAACCTCACAGATACAGTAGAACCAGAGATTTGATGGATCAGCTCGCTACATCTTTTTACAATGCAGACAAACTTATCATCACAGATATTTATGCTGCATCAGAGAAACCTATTGAAGGTGTTAATGTTTCTGTATTGCTTGATAAGATAAAAGATTATGGTCATAAAGATGTTGAATATATAAAGGATTTTTCAGATATTGCTGATTATGTTGCAAAAATTGCAAATGATGAGTTGATTATTACTGTTGGTGCTGGTGATATATGGAAAGTAGGTGAGATGATTCTGAAAAAGGTTGAGAAGTAAATTTTAAAATGAAAGTAGAGATGATGAAAAGCCTTGAAGAGCTAAATACATTAAAAATCAAATCAGTAGCAAAGTATTATATTTGCCCAAATAACAGGATTGAGCTGATTGAGGCTTTGAAATTTGCAAAAGATAAGGGGGTTAAATTATTTATTTTGGGGAATGGCTCTAACCTTATCTTTTCAAAAGATTTTTATCAAGATGTTCTATTCCTTAATACCAAAGGTTTGAAGAAGATTTTACTTAATGATGGGACACTCTTTTGTGAAGCGGGTGTTTTGGGTAAAGATTTGATAAATTTTTCAATAAAAAATGGTCTTTCAGGCTTTGAATTTCTTACAGGGATTCCTGGGACAGTTGGTGGTTTTGTAAAGATGAACTCTGGTGCTTTTGGAAAAGAGATGAAAGATATTGTTAAAAGTGTTGATGTAATAGATCTTTATACTTTTAATTATGACAAAATAGCTGCCAAAGATATACTTTTTGAGTATAGAGGAGCTTTAAATCTTAAAAGTTTTATTATTTTGGGAGCAAAACTATCTTTTAAATGTGAAGACCCTTCTTTAATAAAGATGAGAGTTGCTGATATTGCTAAAAGTAGAGCATTAAAACAGCCTTTACTCAATAATTGCGGTTCGGTATTTAAAAATGGTAAAGGGTATTTTGCAGGTAAATTAATAGAAGATGCGGGATTGAAAGGGTTTTCTATTGGTGGAGCGTCAGTATCTAAAAAACATGCTAACTTTATAATCAACCGTGGAGATGCGGTTGGTAGTGATGTTGTCAAATTGATAAATTATATACAGGAGAAGATATTTACTATCTTTAAGGTAAAATTAGAACGGGAAGTATACATATTTTAATAACCTATGGGAGAATATGTTGAAAGATAAAGTAGTAGCTGTTTTGATGGGTGGTATTTCAAATGAGAGGGATATATCATTAAAAACAGGTGAGGCTGTTTTTAATGCTCTAAAGAGGAGAGGGTATAATGTTGTCAAAATAGATATAAATGAGAGATCACTTGCCCCTTTTCTATCGGTCAAATTTGATATTGCCTTTATTGCACTACATGGAAATTTTGGTGAAGATGGCACTGTTCAGGGTGTTTTGGAGTATATGGGGATCCCTTATACGGGAAGTAAAGTTCTTGGGAGTGCAATTAGTATGAATAAAGTTCTCTCAAAAAAATTATTTCAGAGGGAGGGTATCCCAACAGGTAAATTTTGGTTAAAGGGTGATGAGGGGGAACTTCAGTTTCCTATTGTTGTCAAACCTGTTTCAGAGGGTTCTACTATCGGTGTTTATATTGTAAAGAGTAAGGATGAGCTTCAAAGTGCTGTTGAAAAAAGTATGGAGGTATCTGAAGATATATTTTTTGAAGAGTATTTGGAGGGGAAAGAGGTTACTGTTTCTGTTTTAAATGGGAAAGCACTCCCGGTAATAGAAATTAGACCAAACAAAGGTTTTTACGACTATACTGCAAAATATACAAAAGGTATGACAGAATACATTATCCCTGCTCAGATATCTGAAAGAAACAGAGTTTTGATTTCAGAGTATTCAGAGAAAATCTTCAAAGTTTTTAATTTGGATGGAGCTTGCAGAGTTGATTTTATTATAAAAGATGATTCACCTTATCTGCTTGAAGTAAACACTATCCCCGGTATGACAGAGACAAGTCTTCTGCCAAAGGCTGCAAATCATTCAGGGGTAACATTTGAAGAGCTTGTAGAGAAAATTCTTTTAGGTGTAAAAGTGAAATGAGTGATATTAGATTCAAAGTAAGAATGGTAAATGATGAGAAAAGAGAGCGGATAGGAGTATTAAAAAAAATTTTTTTAATTACTCTTCTATTAGCTATATCAGCATCTATCTACTTTTTTAATGGATACCTGATGAACTTTGCTGATTCTATATTTTCATACTTCAAAATAAAAACAGTAGAGGTAGTAGATGCAAAGAGTGTTGATATAAAGCGAATTAATAATTTTCTTAGTGGATATAAAGGTAAGTATATAACTTCAGTCTCTTTTAATGATATTTATAACGAACTTATGAAGGATGAATGGGTATGTGATGTTATAATCCAGAAAAAATACCCATCAAAGCTTCTCGTGCAGATAATTGAAGAAAAGCCTGTGGCACTATTAAATCATAAAGGGGATTTTTTCCTAATATCTGAAAATGGTAAGCTGATAAAAAATTATGCTAAAGAGTATCTTAATAGAGAATTTATTATATTTTCATCCAAAACAATTAATGAATATCATCAAAATAAAGATATTTTTCTTAATATCTATAAAGAACTTCAAACAAGGGATATAAAAAATATTTCAGAAGTTTTTGTAGGGGGAGAGCTCGAAGTTTACACATATAAGCCGTATAGAAAGTATATTCTTGATTCGAAAGATATAGCTGGCAGTCTTGATAAGGTAAAGTTATTTGAGAAAATGTATTCCAAATTATTTCCAAATGGTGAAGATATCAAAGTAATAAATTTAAAATATAGTAATAAAATATTTGTTAAAATATAGGTGAGCATAATGGCTAAAAGAGAAAATGTAATTGTTGGACTCGATGTTGGGACTACTAAAATATGTGTTGTTGTTGGAGAGATAAAAGCTGAAGGGATAGATATAATTGGTGTGGGATTGTGTCCTTCAAAAGGTTTGAGAAAAGGGATTATTGTCAATATTGAGGGAACTGTCAATGCCATAAAGGATGCACTAAAAGAAGCTGAATTAATGTCTGGTGTCAAAATTGAATCTGTCTTTACAGGTATTGCGGGGGGACATATTACCGGGATTAATAGTCATGGTGTTATTGCTGTTAAAAATAATCCCTTAAATGCAGAAGATATAAAAAGAGTAATTGAGGCTGCTACTGCAATTGCACTCCCTGCTGATAGAGAGGTTCTCCATGTTGTTCCACAAGAATTTATAGTTGATGGGCAGGGGGGGATAAAGGATCCTATTGGAATGTCAGGAGTGAGGCTTGAAGTAAAAGTTCATATAGTTACAGGTGCAGTTGCATCTGCTCAAAATATTGTAACTGCTTGTAATAAAGCAGGTCTTGAAGTTAAAGATATTATTATAGAGCAGTTTGCATCAAGTGAGGCTATCTTAAATAGAGATGAGAAAGAGCTTGGTGTTGCAGTTGTAGATATTGGAGGTGGGACAACAGATATAGCGGTATTTAACCAAAATAGCATAATCTATACAGGTGTTATAGCCATAGGTGGCGATCTTATTACCAATGATATAGCTGTTGGTTTGAGAACTCCTATTGAAAGTGCAGAGATAATAAAAAAAGGTTATGGCTGCTGTTATGGAGAGTTTGTTAATAGTGATGAAAATATAGAAGTTCCCGGAATAGGTGGCAGAAAACCTAAACTTTTGCCGAGAACTTTGCTTGTTGATATTGTTGAGCCGAGAGTGGAAGAGCTTTTTCTACTTATAAAGAGGGAGATAAAAAAATCTGGTTATTATGATTCACTTGGATCAGGTATTGTTCTCACAGGGGGGACAGTTTTGATGGAAGGTATGGTAGAGCTTGCAGAAGAGGTATTTGAGTTACCTGTCCGAATAGGTATTCCTGATTCTCTTGGGGCACTTTCTGAAGCAGTGAGATCTCCACTATACTCAACATCGGTTGGTCTTATTATTTATGGTGGTAAGCATATTGTTAGGAGGGAGTTCCCTTTAAAAGGTGGAAAAGTATTTGATAATACATTTAAAAGAATGCGGGAATGGTTTAAAGAATTTTTTTAATAAATTAAGGGGGGAATTATGGAGAACAGTGCTATTAGTTTTGAAGATTTTGAAAGTTTGGATGCAAAGATTAAAGTTGTAGGTGTAGGGGGCGGTGGTGGTAACACCATTAATGCTATGATTGATGATAATATTGAGGGTGTTGAATTTATAGCTGCTAACACTGATGCAAAAGCCCTTCAAATCAACAAAGCAAAGATTAAACTCCAGCTTGGTTGTAAACTTACAAAGGGTTTGGGAGCAGGTTCTAATCCTGAGGTAGGTAAAAATGCTGCTATTGAAGATGTAGAACGGATAAAGGAAGCAATTTCTGGTGCAGATATGCTTTTTATTACTGCTGGAATGGGTGGTGGCACAGGGACAGGAGCAGCTCCAGTTTTTGCAGAGATAGCAAAAGAGCTTGGTATTCTGACAGTTGGTGTTGTTACAAAGCCTTTTCAGTTTGAAGGGAAGAAGAGGATGAAGCAGGCTGAGGAGGGGATAGATTCTCTTAAAAAAAATGTTGATGCACTTATTGTGATCCCTAACCAAAAAACACTTAGTAACTGCACAAAGAATATGCCATTAAAAGATTCATTTAAAATGGTTGATAAAGTTTTACTTAATGCTGTAAGAGGGATTTCAGACCTTATTACAACTTCTGCCTATATCCAGCTTGATTTTGCTGATGTAAAAACTGTTATGGGAGAGACAGGTCTTGCACTTATGGGGATAGGATACGGTTCGGGTGAAAATAGAGCTATGGATGCAGCTCAACAAGCAATACACAGCCCTCTGCTTGAAGATGTTTCAATTGAAGGAGCAAGGGGTGTTTTGATAAATATAACTGCTTCATCTAATATGACAACAATGGAGATAAATGAAGCTTGTGAGATGATTCATAATAGTGCTGATGAAAATGCAAATATAATATTTGGTGTTAAATTTGATGAGAGTTTGAACGAAGAGATGCGTATCACAATTATTGCTACAGGTTTCAGCAAAGCAAGCCAAGGTTTTAAAAATCCTAAAACTATTTCAATTGAAGGTAAAAATTCTGTTCGGAGAGCTGCGGCTTCTTCGGGTGGAAGGAGAATATTTGATATAGATTCTATTGGTGAGGACGAAATTTTTGATATGCCCACTTTTTTAAGAAGGAAAGTGGATTAATTTTAATTATTAAAATTCCCCCAGAATTTTTTAAGAATCAGGGAAACAGAGCATTCTGTCTCCCTGATCACCTCTTTTTTAATATTTTATGAGGTTGTTACCCCTTTTTATAGTTTAAAGAAGGGTTTTTCATATCTTTTTCTGAAAGAATAATATTATTGCTACTATTTATTGGCCATTGAATATTGATATCTTTATCGTTCCATAATATTCCACGTTCAAACTCTTGAGCATACTCTTTTGTCATCTTATAATGTATCTCTGCATAATCGGTCATAGTGAGAAATCCGTGGGCAAAGCCATCTGGAATGTAAAGCATTTTACGATTCTCCTCAGATATGTATTCACCAACCCATTGTCCAAATGTAGGTGAATTTTCTCTGATATCAACTGCAACATCAAATATCTCTCCCTTGATACATCTGACTAATTTCCCTTGTCCGTATGGTGGCATCTGGTAATGTAAACCTCTTAAAACATTTTTTGATGATTTTGATTGGTTGTCTTGAACAAAATTTTCAGAAATCCCATTTTTACTGAAATCTGAATACTTGTATGTTTCCATAAAGTAGCCACGGTTATCAGCAAAGACTTTTGGTTCAATAAGGATAACATCTTTTATCTTGAGTTGTGTGAATTTAAAAGGCATCTCCTCCCCCTTGTAAAAATTTTTATAAAATTGGTATCTTAAAAAAGAGAGGACTCAAAAAAATCTTAAGAGTCCGATAATAGGCAAATATAATAAAAACTTCTATTTATAAATAATGTTAGAAAACAGTTAAGTAGTGAAGTAAATGTTATTATAATTTTTTCTCCCATTCCCATGCTGTTTTGATTATAAATTCGAGATCATCGTAATCGGGAAGCCAGCCGAGATCTTTTTTAATCTTACTATTGTCAGAGAGTAAGATAGGTGGATCGCCTTCTCTCCTTGCTGTTTCAACTACTTTAAAATCTTTTTGGGTAACTTTTTTGGCAATGTCAACAACCTCTTTTACAGAAAAACCGTGTCCATAGCCAAGATTAAATATATTGCTCATTTTCTTTTCAAATAAGTAATCAAGTGCGATAATATGGGCTTTTGCCAAATCGTTGACGTGAATGTAATCCCTTATACATGTGCCATCAGGTGTATTGTAGTCTGTGCCAAATATTTCAAGTTTGTCAAACTCACCTTTTGCACATTTGAGACATCTTGTGATAAGGTGGGTAGGATTTTTGTATTTTTGTCCAAGTTGACCATCGATATCAGCACCTGCGACATTAAAATATCTTAAAGCAATATAGTTGATCCCACCTGCTGCTGATATATCTTGAAGTATCTTTTCAACAAAGAGTTTGGATTGTCCATAAGGATTTATCGGTGATAAAGGTGTCTGCTCTGTAACTATACCATTTTCAGGTGCTCCGTAAACTGCGGCTGTTGAAGAGAAGATAAAATTTCTTGTGTTGTGGGTAGTGAGAATTTTTAAAAGATTAAGAGCATTGCAGGTGTTATTGTTGTAGTATTTGATAGGATTTTTTACAGATTCACCAACCTCGATAAATGCTGCAAAGTGCATGACTGCATCTATCTTCCTACTTGTAAATATCTTTTGAAGTAGGTGTGTATCGGCAAGGTCACCCTCTATCAGCTCCCCTGATAAAATTGATTCTCTATTACCGGTGGATAGATTGTCGTAAACAATGATATTATAGTGATTGCTTTGTCCGAGCAGCTTCACCACATGAGAACCTATATATCCTGCACCACCTGTTACCAAGATAGTTTTCTTCATAATCTAATCCTCTATTGAGATTTTATTTCATCTTGAAAGTCAACTTTTATATAACACAATGTTTAAATATTAAAAGTAAATTTTCAAGATTTTTTTAATTAAAAGGGAGTAAAAATTTGTTGACTTAATTTTCCAATCAATTTAGATATTAGTAGTATTGCTAAGAAATTTTGGGTTCTAAATTTTTCTTTATCTTATGATATTTATTTTTTATATCCTTGTTAAAGATACTTTTTAATGCTGATACTGTCAGGCTATAGGTAAAAGAGAAGGGATTTTCTCGGTGTTGTCATTGACTTGTTGACTTTGTCTATTTATCAGCATACAAAAATGGAGACAAGTGTAGAATCTTATTTTTTGTTATCATCACCCTAAATTTTAAAATGCTAAAAAGGGTATGATGATTTTAGTTGATATTTTACTGTTTTCTTTCTTTGTATGAGTGGTTATTCTGATGTATCAGAAGTGATATTGAACTTTTTTATTTTTAAAATATCTTGTTTTTGGGGGAGGGATGAAGCTTCAAAAAATTAGAATAGGTGAACTGTTGATTGAAAAGAGACTGATCACAGAAGCACAAGTTAAGCTTGCTCTTGAAGAGCAGAAGAAGAGTGGAGATAAACTTGGTTCTGTTTTTATAAAACTTGGTTATATATCAGAGGATAAGCTACTTGATATTTTGGCTGCCCAGTTACAGATTCACAAAATTAAAGCTGAAGATATCCAGATAACTTCTGACCTAAAATTTATAATCCCTGAAAATAGAGCAAAACAGCTTGAAATACTTCCGGTTAAAATAGAGCCCGATTATATACATATTGCTACCAATGATCCACTCAATATATTTGCAATTGATGAAGCCCAAAGGATATCGAAGAGGGAAGTCATCCCATATATAATATCTAAAGATGACTTTATCATAGTTTATTCAAAAATTTATGGGACAGGTGATAAGCTCTACAAAATAGCAAAAGATATAGAGCAGAAGATATCAAGTTCTGGGACAGATTCAAAATTTCTTGAAAAGCTTGCTGAAGATGCTCCTGTTATAAATCTTGTTGATAGTTTTATTGTCAAAGCTATTGGAGAGAAAGCAAGTGATATACATATCGAAGCTGAAGAGGATATGCTCAGGATACGATATAGGGTAGATGGGATATTAAAAGAGGTGATTACTTTAAAGAAAGTGCTCTATTCACCTATTATTTCAAGGATCAAGATTCTTTCAAATATGAATATTGCAGAGAAGAGAGTTCCGCAGGATGGGAGATTTAAAATTATTTACAACAATAAAGATGTAGATTTTAGGGTTTCAACTCTCCCTACAAGTTTTGGTGAGAAGATAGTTTTGAGGATACTTGACAAAAGTCAAGAGCTGCTTGATTTTAAAAATCTTGGAATAGATGAATACAATTATAAAATTTACGAAAAAATAATAGCTCATCCGTATGGTATAGTGCTTATATCGGGACCTACCGGAAGTGGGAAGACAACCACTCTTTATGCCACATTAAACAAACTCAATACAATTGAGAAAAATATAATTACTGTTGAGGATCCTATCGAATATAAATTTAAGCTGATAAATCAGGTTCAGGTTGATGAGAAAGCTGACCTCACTTTTGCTAATTCCCTCAGGTCTATTTTGAGACAAGACCCAGATATTATAATGATAGGTGAGATAAGAGACAAGGAGACTGCTGAAATAGCTATTCAGGCATCTCTTACAGGACATCTTGTCCTTTCAACTATACATACGAATGATGCTGTAAGTAGTGTGGCAAGGCTTATTGATATGGGGATAGAGAATTTTCTTGTTTCATCATCTGTTATTGGTGTTGGATCACAGAGATTAGTGCGGAGGATATGTGAAAACTGCAAGGAGGCTTATACTCCTGCCCCAGAGATATTGGATAGACTATCTTTACCCAAAGATGGTAATTTACAATTTTATAGAGGGCGTGGGTGTGATAAATGTTCAGGGAGTGGATACAAAGGGAGAATATCAGTTTTTGAGATATTAAAGATGACTTCAGAGATAAAAGATGCAATAAATAGAAATGAATCTATTTCATTCATTAAAAAATTGGCAATCTCACAAGGGTTTAGACCTATGTTTAACAATGGCATCAATTTGGTAAAAGAGGGTGTTACAACTCTTGAAGAGATTCTCAGAGTTACGACTATTGAGGAGTAATAATTTTTAAATGGATATCAAATTTTTCTATAAAGCAAAAAGGGGAGATGGAAAGGTAGAGAGTGGAGTTGTAACTTCTACTGATGAGTTTTCTGTGGAGCTAATGCTTATTGATAAAGGCTTGGAAGTAATTAATATAAGGGCTGCAAATGTAATTGATGAGCTAAATGAATCTTTTCTTGCTCTCCAAGCAAAATTGTCAGTTGTTGGACTAAAAGATATTATTGTTTTTACCAGACAATTTTCAACTCTTTTTTCTGCTGGAATACCTATTGTTACTATATTTGACAGATTAAAATCTCAAAATTTCAAACCTAAACTAAAAATTGCACTCGAAAGAATTTCCAAAGATATAGAATCTGGGACTTCACTAAGTTTAGCATTTGGAAAGCACCCTGACATATTTTCTTCACTTTATGTTGGGATGATAAAAGTTGGTGAAGATGGAGGTGTGCTTGATATAATACTTGAAAGACTTGCAAAAATTCTTGAAACACAGCTCGATACAAATAACAAGATAAAATCTGCTACACGTTACCCTAAAATAGTGGTTTCAGCCATAATAATAGCTTTTATTATACTTCTTACCTTTGTAATTCCCAAATTTGTTGCTATGTTCTCAAAGTTTAATGCAGAGCTTCCACTTCCCACAAAGATTTTGATATTTATGAACCATGCTTTTCAGCGATATTGGTGGGTTGTTGCTGCTATTGTTATAGCTACAATATTTCTTTTTAAACAGTATAAAAAAACTGATGTTGGGAAAGTAAAGATTGACCAGTTGATACTAAAAATCCCAATAGTTGGTGCATTACTCCAGAAAATATATATTTCGAGAGTTGTGAGAATACTTGGACTCCTCTACAAAAGTGGTATCCCTGTTGTAAGTAGTATGGATATAGTATCGGAAGTTTCTGAAAATGAGATTTTTAAAAGAGAGCTTTTATCTATAAAAAACAAAATATCTATGGGGTTTGCTATAAATACAGCAGTAAAAGAATCAGCTATATTTCCCTTGATAGTTGGGGATATGGTTGAATCTGGTGAAGAGACAGGCAGTCTTGATGAAATGCTCTTTAAAGTAGCTGATTATTTTGATGAAGAGGTAGAGTATAGTATTGCAAATCTATCATCAGCAATAGAACCTATTTTACTCCTTTTTATAGCAGGTATGATACTGATCATAGCTCTTGGTGTCTTCCTCCCAATGTGGGATATGATAAAGATATTCAAGCAGTAAGGGGAGAAGGACAGGCTGAAGGCTGAAGGGAAAGATAAAATTCAAGGTTTAAAATTTAAATTATAGTGACAAGCTATATTTTTTGTCATTTCGACGAGCGTAGCGAGGAGAAATCTGGTTTGGATGCTACTATAGCCGCCAAAAGAGTAGGGCGTAAGGCTGAAGGAAAATATAAAAAATAAAAATAAA
>DYJV01000002.1:0-20138 GCA_020722945.1 Candidatus Methylomirabilis sp.
TTAACCCAAATTTATTAAAAATTTTATAAGATATTGATATTTATTAAACAATAAATTACATTCTGCACTACAAATTTTTTAACCTACTTGTTTGTCACAACTGTCCACTCTTCTTTTGTTTTTATCTTTTCCTTCAGTTTTCAGCCTGTTTCTATGCTTTAAGCCTGTTCTTCTCTCCTCATTGCAAGCTATAACAAAGTAATCTCTCGACCAACCACTACCTACTAACCAATGAGTAATAACTAACAAACAGCTAAGCAAGATAACTATCTTTATCAAAAGCTCTGTATTGAATAGCTTCTAAAATATGCTGCTCTCTGATTTCTTCTGAAGCATCAATATCAGCAATAGTTCTTGATACTTTTATGATCCTCGAATATGCTCTTGCAGAAAAACCCATTTTTTTTATAGCTATTTCAAGGAGAGAGATACAATTTTGGTTTAGTTTACAATATTTTTTTAGATGCTTCTCCGACATCTGGGCATTAGAATATATTTTATCTTTTTCAAATCTTGCAATCTGTATATTCCTTGCTTTTACCACCCGCTCTCTAATACTCAAAGATGACTCTCCATCATCCTGTTTCAAAAGATCAATATGTTTTACTTCTGGCACCTCAATATGTATATCTATTCTATCCATAAGTGGACCAGAAATTCTTGATTGATACTTTTTAACTTCATTTATTGTGCAACTACACTGTCTGATGGTTGAACCATAAAATCCACATTTACAAGGATTCATAGTTGCAACAAGCATAAATTTAGCAGGGAAAGTAAGTGAAGTTGTTGCTCTTGCTATTGTAACTTTCCCATCCTCTATCGGTTGTCTCAGAACTTCAAGAACAGATTTTTTGAACTCTGGTATCTCATCCAACTGTAAAATACCATTTGTTGCAAGGGATACTTCACCAGGTTTGGGATAAGCTCCGCCACCAATTAAAGCAATATCAGAGACTGTATGATGAGGTGATCTAAAAGGTCTTGAATTTACGAGATAATTTTTACTATCAAGTAATCCGACTACAGAGTGTATCTTTGAAGTTTCTAACGCTTCTTCAAATGTCATAGGTGGAAGAATCGAAGGAAGCCTTTTGGCAAGCATAGTTTTCCCTGAACCGGGTGGACCTATCATAATAAGATTGTGTCCACCAGCTGCTGCGACCTCAAGTGCCCTCTTTGCATGAAATTGACCCTTTACATCTTTAAAATCAAGTAAATTAGGATCCTCCCTATTTAGTATATCAGAAGTATCAACTTTACATAAAAATGAAGATTCATCCACTTCACCGTTAAAAAATTGAATAACTTGATTCATATTATGAAATCCAAGAACTTTTACCCCCTCAACTACCCCTGCTTCAGGAGCATTCGAAGCAGGAATTACAAGAGTCTCTATCCCATTAGCTTTTGCATTAAGAGATATAGGTAGCCCACCTTTTATCTCTTTGAGCTCACCATTGAGTGACAACTCTCCAAGTATGTAGCAATTTTCAAAATATGAATTTTTGATAACACCTTGGTTTGCAAGAAGACCAAGTGCTATTGGTAAATCGTATGCCGAGCCCTCCTTTTTTAAATCAGCTGGAGCCATATTTACAACTATTTTACCAAGTGGCATCTTGAATCCACAACTCTTTATAGCAAGTCTAACTCTCTCTTTACTTTCCTTTACAGCATTGTCGGGCAACCCAACAATAGTAAAAGTAGGGAACCCTTGAGAGGAGTGAACCTCAATATCGAGTGGAATACCCTCAATTCCAAGAAGAGCACAAGATTTTATCCTGCTTAACATTTTAATAAACCTTTAATAATTTGTGTGATAGATATAGAGTTAGATTAATTTGAAGCAACTTTCTGATCCATTCCTGCAATTTTAAAGAGCATCTTTACTTCACTACTTGTAAGATATCGCCACTCTCCCCTTTTTAATCCTTGAGATGTAATAAAAGCAAATTGGACTCTTTCAAGTTCTATAACCTTATACCCAATAGCAGCAAACATCCTCTTTACCTGCCTTTTCATACCCTCTTTTATTACAAGCTCAGCAATAGAACAACCATTGGATAGAACTTTTAGCAATTTACATTTTGCAGGTTGGGTATGAACCCCATCATCAAGGATAACACCCCTTTCAAGTTTCAGAATATCCTTTCTTTCAAGAATATTATTGAGTGTAGCTTTGTAAACTTTCTCCACCTTATATCTTGGATGTATAAGTCTATTTGCTATGTCTCCATCATTTGTGAGTAGAATTATACCTGTTGTATCGTAATCAAGCCTACCAACAGGGTATAAACGCTCCTTCATAGGGACAAGATCAACTATCCTTACTCTTTTAAAATCATCTCTTAATGTGCATATGACATCTTTAGGCTTATTTATTGCAATGTAAATTTTATTTTCTAATTTCAGATGCTTACCATTAACCAAGATAATATCTTTCTCCAAATCGACCTCACACCATGGAGAATCAACCACCTTATTATTTACAATAACTTTTCCATTAAAGATAAGCTCATCACACATCCTTCTTGAAGCAATACCGCAGTGAGCAAGAAATTTGTTTAGACGCATCTAACTCTCTCCAAGATAAGCTTTTTTTATAGACTCATCCGCAATCAACTCTTCAGAACTCCCCTGAAACCTGACCATTCCATTGTCCAAAACGTAAGCTCTGTGAGATATTTTGAGAGCAAGATATGCATTCTGCTCAACAAGTAGAACTGTCCCACCACTTCTATTTATCTCAATAATTATTTCGAAAATAGTATCAACAATCTTAGGTGCAAGACCAAGAGATGGTTCATCGAGAAGTAGTAATTTAGGATTTGACATTAGAGCTCTTCCAATAGCAAGCATCTGCTGCTCACCACCACTCAATGTCCCTGCATCTTGAAAAACTCTTTTTTTTAATATAGGGAAAAGATAAAATACTTTTTCAAAATCTCTTTCTATACCGTCACTATCATTGCGAGTGTATGCTCCAAGAGAAAGATTTTCTTTTACAGTGAGGTATGGAAAGACTCTTCTCCCTTCAGGAACATGAGAAATACCTTCCAAAACAATCTTATCGGGTGAAAATTTGTCTAACCTCTTGCCATCAAAAAAGATAGAACCCTGCTTTATCTTGGTGATTCCACTTAGAGAAAGGAGAGTTGTAGTTTTACCTGCACCATTGGCTCCTATCAAGGTAACTATCTCACCCTTATCAACAGAAAAAGATAAAGATTTTAAAACTTCTATCTTTCCATAAAATGTGCTAATATTTTTTACATCTAAAAACATAATGTTATCATCAAATAAATAGCAAATTAATGATTAATATATGAGATAATAGCATCCACTATTTTGTCAATATCTACATCCATTTTACCAAAGGTATCTGGAATCAGTGAATCAAATCTTTTCCCTATGAGTAAATCCACATACTTCATAAGCTCATCTTTGTTGTTTACCCAGACCATAAGGTTGTTATCTATCTGATATTTATCGTAATGAGACACAAAACTTCTTGTAGATATCGTGGGTGTCCCGAAGAAGCAAGCTTCAGTATTCATTGTCCCTCCACCACCTATAAAAATATCAGCATAGGCAAGGAGATGCTGGACAATTATCTTCTCTTTGATAACAAACGCAAATTTAAACTCCTCTTCAAGATAATCACTCTCGTAGCGGGGAATTATGACAATATTTGGATTAAATTTTTCAAATATATCGGGAAGTGCTTCATAAAGAAAGGGATATTTGCTACTTACATAACTCGATTTGTACTCCTCCTCCCTTACAACTATAAGAGGCTTTGATAAATCTAATTTGTAAGGAGATAAGACTTTTTTAACATATTCAAAATCTGGGATAAAATTCTTAAGCCATATTAGAGGGTCAATAAAATTGTAATATAGTATCTGGTCAGCTTCAAGGGAAAATCTTAAAAATATCTGCTCAGGAACAACAAAAGGTCTAAAAACTTTAGTTGACAAAGGGAGTGTGAGTCTTGCCTGCGGAAGTGCTTTTTTGAAATCAAACAAGTAATCAGATAATGGAATATCGTAGAAATTTATTATAGGGATACCTAATCCATAAGCTACTCTATTAGCGTCCACACTGCATAGGCATACAAGACACCGTATATCGTAAAGTGAGATATACTCCATAAGTGCTTTCTGCCTTTCAAGTGATGCTCTGAGTTTATCGTATAATTTTGCCCCACCAAACTCACCTCTATTAACAAATTTCATTTTGTGAAGTTTCAAAAGACCTACAACTTCTTTGTAGCCATCACTCTCTCTTGCCGTTATTAAGACTTCAAAACCCCTCCTCTTTATCTCTTTTATTATAGGTTCAAAAAAAAGGACTGATTTTGGAGTGACAAGGTCAAACCATATCAAATTATATTACCCCCTTATCTTTATACTCATCATACCACCAACTTCATTTTGTGAAGTTTCAAAAGACCTACAACTTCTTTGTAGCCATCACTCTCTCTTGCCGTTATTAAGACTTCAAAACCCCTCCTCTTTATCTCTTTTATTATAGGTTCAAAAAAAAGGACTGATTTTGGAGTGACAAGGTCAAACCATATCAAATTATATTACCCCCTTATCTTTATACTCATCATACCACCAAGGTTTCATAGGGATAACATCATTATCAGAGAATATAAAGCCGTATTTACCACCACTATAATCAATCATACCAACAGATTTAACATTAGGATAAATTATTTCACACTTATTAGCACAAGTGTAAAGACAATCTTTGTGGCACTCTTTATTCTCTATTTTTTTGAGAACATTAACACCTTTTTCAAGAACAGAATCAAAACCACCCTCTTCTCTAAGGTTCCCCATTTTAAGATATGGCACCCACAATAAACATGGATAAATATTCCCATAAGGATCAACATCAATATTTCTAAAACCCATATAGCAGTTAAAATCTATAGCTCTACCTTCAAATACAGATTTTTGAAGTAAATATTTGCTCGCATAACGACCTTTATCGTAACCTATCGCAATGAGCTGGTCATCTATCTCTTTCAACTCATCTTTTGTGAAGATAAAATCCTCTTTTTTGAGAGGCTTATGGGTTAAATTGTCAACTTCATTTTTGAATCGTTCGGGATTAAATCTACCATAACCTAAATAGAGACCAACGCCTAATTTTTTAGCAAAATTGTAAACCCACTCTATTAGATGGAGATTTTCTCTATAAATTGTAAATTGCAACCTGACGACAACACCTTTTAATTTTTGTAGTTTCTCCACTGTTTCTAATGCCTTATGATAGCCATTTTTGTGAAGTCTTATTTTGGGGTATGTCTCCTCATCACCGTCAAATGACACATCAAGCCTATAAATATCACTTTTTTTTAAGACATACTCTGCAACTTCAATATGTCTTTCAGGATACCATCCGGTGATAGGGGTATCTATGACTATCCCTTTATGATATTTGTATAACGAATCAACAGCTTTAATATATGTATCTGTAAGATGAGGCTCTCCACCTGTAATATGGACTTTTTTTAGATCAAGATATTTAGATGAGAAAATTGAATCAAGTTCATTTGAATTGAGCTCTTCACCTCTTCTATCAGACAGCTTCCATATACTACAATATCTACAAGTGCCGGGACAGTATTCTGAAATGGTATAGGAGATATCCTCTATTTTGTAAGGTAAGTTCATTAATAATCCTTTCAAAATTTTTAAATATTTTTAATATATCAATTATATAAAATTTGCAAAATATTTTTATTATCTTTTAATTTCATACTCCATCTTTATTTGAGTATCGATAGATCTGCATATAGCTTTTTTAAGAGTCAAACCTTTATCTATATAAATTTTAATAAGCTCCTCAACTGCTGTTTTATTTATAGATAAAACTCTAAAATCGTAAGAATTCAATCTTTTCTGGACTTCTGTTTTATACTCTACAGTTATTATATATTTCATTTTATACTCCCAAATAACCGTTAACATGAAAAGGAAAAATTTTATACAATATTTTTAGAGCGAGAAATATGCCAAAAAAATACTCGTTTAATCGAATCTCAAAAGATTTAGTTTAAAATAATAGAAGAATCAAATATTGCAAACTTTTATTTAAGAAAATTAAAGTTTTTTAACTTCTTGATTTTTAAAATATAATCTGCTATTTTTTTTATACTTCTAAAAATAAAAAAGGGGGATAATATGCACAAAATTTTAATTGCTTACACCACAAGGACCAAAAAGACCCAAAAAATAGCAGAACTGATTGCACAAGCATTAGAAGAGAAAGGTTTGGATGTTACAATCAAAGACATTAAAGATATAAAAGATACCAAAGAGATGGAAGCATACGATGGAATTATATTAGGTGCACCTACATACCATGGCAAAATGATGGGCACAATGGAAACTTTCCTATTTCAGGTTGAGCAGGCAAATCTATCTGGAAAGATCGGTGGAGCATTTGGAGCTTACGGGTGGAGTGGTGAAGCACCTCAAAGAATTTACGATACAATGGAAAATATTTTCAAAATGAAAATGATTGGTTCTTCACTAAAACTCAAAAATACTGTCAAACCTTCAGAAATACAAGAAGCACTCGATTATGGTGCAAAAATCGCAGGAGCATTATAATTAAAATGGATGATGTATCAGGTGTTAATTCACAAAATTCAAATAAAGCACAACTAATAGCAGAAGAGCTTGATAAAGAATTTATAAACAATATCAAGGCTGAAGAGGAAGCGGAAGAGGATAGACGCCGAGATATAATCAACCAAGAGATTATAGCAGAGGAAAATAAAGGCTCCAATATCGATACAGAAGCATAATTCTGCCAAATTACATTAATTTATAAATTTACAATATTCAGAGAGTAATTTTTAACTACTCTCTGAATAATTTTTATCTATACACTCCCCATAACCATTTTAGAACTTCACAGATATTTTAATTTAATCACTTACTCTCTGATAAATGAAAGTTTAATGTTAAAACTAAACAACCTAAATCTTTTTACTGTAAAATAGAAAGACTCTCTCTAATTTTCATTTTTAACAATCTAAAAAATATTCTACTCTTTTATATTAAAACTTTTATTTATTCTATTTCACACCAAATTAAAATATGATTATAAAACAACAAAATAAATTTATTATGTTTTACTATTGTCTTATAATTCTAAATTTATTTTAACAAAGATAAGAAAAACCTTTTTATTTTAAAGTTTTTTTATTGACAAAAAAATAAAATAGTTTTATATTTATAGCATACAAAAAAAATACTTATTTTATTTTTTGGAGGAAAGATGTCAAAGAGAGAGAAAGAAGATTATGTTATACAGGCAGTTATCAATGCACTCGATTTGATAGAGCAGTTCAAAGGTGATGTTAACGAGCTTGGTGTTACCGAACTTAGCAAGAGGTTAAATCTTCACAAAAATAATATTTTTAGATTACTCGCTACTTTAGAGAGTAAAGGTTATATAGAGCAGAATAAACTTAACGAAAATTATAGATTAGGGGTCAAATGTCTTGAAATAGGTCAAAATTTCCTCAAGCAGACAGGTCTTTTGAGACAAGCAAGACCTATCATGGAAGAGCTTTCAGCAAAATGCAACGAAAATATATACTTATCTGTTCTTCGTGGTAAAAATGTAGTTTATATCGATGTTGTTGAAGCAAACCAAGCTGTCAGAGTTACATCAAGGATTGGAGCACAGTTGCCTACATACTGCTGTGCCTCAGGAAAAGCACAGATAGCTGCACTTACAGAGTTGGGCGAAGACATCGAAAAGTATCTTCCTTCCAAAATCAAACCTATTACCGCTAACACCAAAAAAAATATTGAAGAGATAAATAAAGAGCTCGAATTTGTTAAGAAAAATGGCTATGCAATAGACGACGAAGAAGTTGATATAGGTGTGAGATGTGTCGGTGCTGCTATCAAAGATTATACCAAAAGAGTAATAGGAGCTATAAGTATCTCTGGACCACTTACACGGATGAGCTTCGAAAGGATAGATAAAGAGCTTGGTCCTCTTATTTTTGAAGCAGCCAAAAAAATATCTGAGAAATTGGGTTACTTCATAGATATTTAATCTTCTACCCACCAAATATTATGACAACAATTTTTCACAATATATCTTTATCTTTGATTTTTCAAGTAAAGTATATCTCATAATCTTATGGCACTTATCGTAATTCCTGCAAGATATGATTCTACAAGATTTCCGGGCAAACCTCTTACTCTTATAGAGGGTCTCCCTATGGTTGTGAAGGTTTATAATCAGGCAATCAGATGTAAATTAGCAGACAATGTAGTAATAGCAACTGATGATGAGAGGATATTTAATTCTGCTCAAAAGTTTAACTGCAATGTTACTATGACATCTTCTCTACACAAATCTGGAACTGATAGGGTTGCTGAAGCAGCTTCAAAATTTGACAGCCAAATTATTGTCAATCTTCAAGGGGATGAGCCATTTATTTCACCTGAGCTGATTGATCAAGGTATTAAGATACTGCAAGATGACATATCAGCTGACATCTCAACCCCTGTAAAACTTATCTCAAATCAGGATGAAATAGAAAATCGTAATGTAGTCAAGGTCGTATTTGGCAAAAGCAATTACGCATTATACTTTTCAAGATCAGCTATCCCCTACTTCAGAGAAACCAATATTGAAAAACTTTTTTACAAACATATAGGACTTTACATATTTAGAAAAGAATCGTTGAATAAATTTATAAAATTTGAAGAGTCTTACCTCGAAAAAGTAGAAAAACTTGAACAATTGAGGGCTCTCGAAAATCATCTCAAAATTAAAATCTACAAAACAGATTATGAGAGTATCGCTATTGATACTCCTGATGACCTCAAAAGATTAAAAATCTCCCAATAACTCAAACTCTCCCCTAATATAGCATCAAAATTAATATAGCTCTTATCAAAATAAGCTATCTGCTATTTTTTCTCAATTTTATTGTCAAAGTCAAATAAAAATCCCCACCTTATGGCAATTAAAATTCTATAGTTATTTTGGCTTTGTTTCACTTCCTGTAAAACCTTTTATTCTGCAGCTCTTGCAAAGTTATTTTGAACATATGGGCATAATGGATGAGCCTATCTATTATGGCAGATGCAAGCACCGTATCACTAAATATATTCCTCCAGCATTTATTTTTCCTCCAACTGCCTATTTACCATTGGAAGATTGACATACAGATGTGGGTATTTTTAAAGGCTTTTTACTGGGGAATTATTCTACCTTTAACATTTTATACAATTTCAATATTAATATTTTAAATAATAATTGACAAACTATTAAATTTAGATTCCTTTTTTGCTTTTGATTTAAAGATTTAATTTTTAACTTCTATTATATCTATTTTTTTATTTTAAAATAGTGAAAAATTTGTTATAGCACCTTTTATGAAAGAGTTTACAATAGCCCTCGCAGGGAATCCAAATGCCGGCAAAACAACAATATTCAACATACTTACAGGAGCAAGGCAACATGTAGCCAATTATCCCGGAGTCACTGTTGAAAAGAAAGAGGGTAAATACACTTATAAAGAGCAAACTTTCAAAATTGTAGACTTACCCGGCACTTACAGTCTTAGTGCATACTCTATAGAGGAGATTATCTCCAGAAATTTTATAATCGAAAACAAACCTGACCTTGTAATAGATATCGTAGATGCATCCAATCTCGAACGTAATCTATATCTCTTTGTCCAGATTATGGAGCTTGGAATACCAGTTGTTCTCGTTCTAAACATGATAGATGAAGCTCAAAAACGTGGGACAAAGATAAATAATCATAGTCTATCCTCACTTCTAAATAACATAGATATCGTAGAAACCGTGGGGAACAAATCGGTTGGCATTGATACCCTCAAAGAAACTATTTACAAGACATGCAATTCAAATCTATCCTCCTACTCTCCACCTAAAATATTTTACGGAGAGATGATAAATCGAGCAATACAATCTTTAGCCACTCTAATAGAAAAGAGTGAATCTATCCCCACCAGTTACAACATTAATTGGCTTGCTCTCAAGTTACTCGAAAATGACAAAGAGGTAAAAGAAACTGCTCTAAAATATTTCCCCCCTGATTCAGAGCTATTTGAGAAAGTGAGACTCTATCAAGAGCAGATTGAATCTATCTATGATGATTCAACAGAAGTAATTATAGCAGAAAAGAGATACGGTTTTATCTCTGGTGCGTGCACAGAAGCAGTGTTAAACACAGTAGAATTTAGACATGATGTTTCTGACCAGATAGACAAAATATTGACAAATAGATTTTTAGGTATCCCACTATTCCTTCTACTTATGTATCTCACATTTAAGCTTACCTTTACACTTGGTGAAGCACCAATGATATGGATAGAAAATTTTTTTCAATTCATATCATCAATTATTAACAAATTTTTTCCTAACGACACTAATCTCAAGCTTCTATTTACAGATGGGATAATAGGTGGCGTAGGTAGCGTTATAATATTTCTCCCAAATATCATAATTCTTTTTTTAGCAATAGGACTTCTTGAATTTACAGGATATATGGCAAGGGCTGCATTCATACTCGATAAAATAATGCACAAAATAGGTCTGCACGGAAAAAGTTTTATCCCTATGTTAGTTGGGTTTGGGTGCAATGTCCCAGGAATTATTGCAGCAAGAACCTTAAATACTGAAAAAGAGCGTCTTATTACTATACTGATACTACCTCTTATGAGCTGCGGTGCAAGGCTCCCTGTTTATCTTCTTATAATTCCATGTTTTTTCCCTGAGCAGTTTCAGGCATCTGTAATGTGGTTAATCTACCTTATAGGGATACTCATTGCTATCATTTCAGCCACTATACTAAACAAATTCATCCTAAAAGGGGAACACTCTCCATTCATTATGGAGTTACCACCATACAGAGTCCCTACTTTTCGTGCCATTGGAATTTATATTTGGGAGAAGAGTTGGATGTATGTAAAAAAAGCTGGGACTATTATCCTCGCAATATCTGTAATCTTGTGGTTTTTCTCATCCTACCCCAAAAACATTGAAATAGAGAGAGATTTTTCCCAAAAAAGCTCTATTGTATCATACAATTATAATCAGGAGCTTAATAATTACTCTCAAAAACTTGGACTTTCTGACCCATCAGCTATGGAGAGATTCTTTGAACCAGATATACCAGATAATATTCCAGACAATATGAAGAAAATTTTATCTCTGATTACCAATGGGCAATTAGACGAAGCAAAAATTATCAATTCTGATATATCATCTCTCCTAATAAACTTTAAACATACAAAAGAAAATTACCTTCATAACATAGAAACTCTTAAAAATCAGCTTACCTCGTTAAGAGTCCAAAATAGCTATATAGGTAAATTTGGTAAGTTTATAGAACCTATCTTCAAGCCGATAGGGTTTGACTGGAAGATAACAACAGCAATTATAAGTGCTATCCCTGCAAAGGAAGTGTTTGTTTCACAGCTTGCAATAGTCAACGGCGTAGGTGAAGAGGGTAACGACAATTTAAGGGATAAGATAAAGAGGGGATACTCTCCACTTACTGGATTTTGTATAATGCTTTGGGTTCTTATTGCTACTCCATGTATTGCAACTGTTGCTGCTGTAGTCCAAGAAACAGGCTCGTGGAAATGGGCTTTACTACAGTTTTTTGGATTAACTGTTATGGCTTACGTCGTAACTTTTATAGTTTACAATATTGGAAGGTTCATTCTTTAAAATCTTATGTCTGATAATCTTGACAATTTTAATAAAAATACTATTTTAATAAAAGATTGGATAAAAGAGTCTGATAATGGAGTATTACTCCAAATACATGTAATTCCAAATGCATCAAAAAGTGAGATATCTGGTGAGCACAACGGTAAACTCAAAATAAAAATATCATCACCACCTGTTGATGGTAGTGCCAACAAAGAGCTAATAAATTTTTTTTCAAAAAAATTTAAAATCAGTAAATCAAAAATAAATATAAAAATGGGTGAAAAGGGTAGAGACAAAACCATCTTCATTAAAGATGCTAAAATAAATTCAATAAATTCAATATTAGAAGGAGCATAAAATGCCACTTTATGAGTATCAATGTAAAAATTGTGGTCTAATCTCTGAGCATATGCACAAAATCTCCGAGACACCATTAATACTTTGTCAAAATTGTTCATCAGAGATGACAAAACTTATATCTTCCACAGCATTTCACCTCAAAGGGTCGGGCTGGTATGTGACAGATTATTCAAAGAAGAGTTCAAACACTACCACCAAAAAAACCGAAAAAGCTGAATCATCCTCTGCTTCATGCTGCAACTCATGTCCAGCAAAAGCAGCTAATGAGTAATCTTTATCAACAGGCAGAAGATATATTTTACAAGATAAATTATGTAAAATTTCTAAATGCTAAATTAATATTTGTATCAGAAAATCAGGCAGAAGCAGAATTTACTGTTCTGCCTGAGCATGGTAATTATTTATCTGCTCTTCATGGTGGAGTATTAGCAGGTATTTCAGATACTATCGCTTTCTTCCCTGGGCGGCTACTACCATCAGGTTTAAAACTTACAACCTCATCTCTTGATATCAAATTTCTCAAACCATCAAATTTCGGAGATACTTTAATTGCTGTTGCATCTATAATACATTTTGGCAAAAAGAGAGTAAATGTTGAGGTAAAAATATTTTCAAACGATATGAGCAAAATAATTTCTATCTCCAATCTTGATCTGATGATTCTTTAGCAAATTTTATCAAATAGGTGCAATCCTAAATGTTCTTCTATATGAATCAGGAGTTTCCACTTTCAGATAAACTTTGGGAAGGGATTGATTCTGATTTTGAAACATATTTTCTAAAAGAGCTATACTACACAGATATCAAGAGAAAATTAATTTTTGGGAGAAACTTCAATATTGTCATTCCTAAAATATTTTATCCAATCTTAATTAACCACCATAAAAAATTAATAGACCTTACCTCATCACTCCCCGAAGAGTTTGTTGGAGTAAATTTTAGAAAAGATTGGGGGCATTTTTTTAGTGGCACACATTCACTCAGAGAGGATATGGTTTTATCATCAGTAACCAACTCTATCGAATTTAAGAGTATTTTTAATAAATTTAGTGATTTAGAGGGTGAGTGTGGAGATGCCTCATATATAATTGAGCCACTCAAAGGTGTATTTGTAAAATATATATATTGGAATGGTGATGAAGATTTTCCCCACTCCTTAAAAATATTATTTGATAAAAAATTAACTACTATTTTCAAGCAGGACATGGTATGGGGAATCTTAGTTGAAATAAATTCAAGGATTAAAAATTATGCAAACTACTTTAATATTTTTCATTAATATTATTACTCTTCTTTTTTCAGCAACCTTTATCTTATCCTCTGATTCATACATAGATTACAAGAAAAACATTGAGGAGAAATACCGTGATTTTAACAATCGTGAATTTTGGTTGAAACAGGGGGGAGATATCGACAAAATTCTTATTACCCGTTCAGAAATATCTCGTATTAACAAAGATATTAGAGATATCCCTTTCAGCACTGTTGATCTCTTTACCAACAATTTTAACAAAAAACATATAAAAGACAATATCGTAACCAATTTTAGACTTCTGATAAAGAAGAGGCGATACCTTCACTCTGACGGCACACCCATAACTCGGGAGACAGTCAAAAAAGTATTAAGAAACCTCCATATAACCAACATAGATAATTTTCTTCAAAATAAACTTTTTGCAGTAACTTTGAAGCATGGATATTTAAGAGGTGTCCCTGTCAGTGGAAAAATCGTAAAGAGTAAAACCAATACCTTTGACAGAAATATAGAGACAGTTACACATACCAACGAACCTGTCCGTATCCTAAATATCTCAAAGGATGGAGAGTGGTATTATGTTGCTTCCAGCTACTCATTTGGCTGGATAGAGAAGAGCTCATTAGCAATAATCAACGATCTCGAATACTTTCATACTTTTAATAAAAATTTCATTATACTTACCCAAAATTATAATGAGTTAAAACTGGGTGATACTCTACCATACATCAAAAATATCGTATACTACCCATCTGTTGACGGAGCAAACAACTTAAAATATGTGGAATTATCCAAACTTCCCACTAATGTTTACTCTATCGGCTTTCTCGATTTGACAAGAAGAAATATTATAAATCTAATATTCAATATAGCTGGGACTCAATATGCATGGGGCGGAGCTGAAAAGGAGTGGGATTGTAGTCTATTTATAATGGATCTTTTCAGATGTTTTGGTATAAATTTACCAAGAAATTCTCAGAAACAATCTGAAATACTCTTTAACTACAAAATACCGAGACTCTCATTCAACAGAGAGAATCTAATATCAAAAAACAGTATCCCTTTTCTATCTTTTTTATACTCAAAAGGTCATATAATGCTCTATCTCGGCACAATAGATGGGAAGGTCTACATTGCCCACGATTTTATATTTGAAGATTTTAATAGAGGTCAGCTAATGGTTACAGATCTCGATTTTAAAAATCAAGATTACAAAAAAAAGATATGCAAACTTATCAAATTAATAAAAGTTCTTGAAAAATCTTAAATTATTGTTTAGATAATCTATAAATGAAAAAAATAACCTTAATCTTTCTAATTTTTATACTCACCTTTTTTACCACATCTTGTAGAGATGAAAAGTTAAAAAATATAGCCCTCCAGCACAACCAGGATAGAGCCGAAAAAAGCAAATATCTCCAAATCTACAATGTAACCCACGAATCTTTTAAAGGTAAAGAAAACTATATTCTAAAAGTTAATTTTTATGTTAACAACTCCTCTGACAAAACAATATATTGGTTTCAGGTAAATCTTGATGTTTTTTCTGGTGGAGTATTGACACACTCTATAATACACACACCTAATTATTACAGCAGGAAAAATTCTACTATCAAATATTATCACACATTAGCACCAAAGCAGACAGGTCACTTTCAAATAACTCTTGAAGAAAACTACAAAATACTCTCTCCACCTGACAAAATTAATATTACTGTTTACGAAGTTGGAGACAATATAGATGTCTTTAAAAAAATACGGGTTAATCCTGATAAATACTTTACCCCTTATATTGAGGGTGAGTGATATTGTTTTTTGACAAACCTTTACACAACACAATCAGACCCTCAACTTTAGAGCAATTTCACGGTCATTACAACTTCATCAAATCTCTTAATATCTCCAATCCTGAAAACCTTATAATCTGGGGTCCCCCCGGTGTAGGTAAAAGCACATTAGCATACATTATTGCATCACACTCAAAAATACCATTTTACCAGTTATCAGCAGTTTTAACAGGAAAAAAAGAGGTAAAGGATCTCCTTGACTCCATAGATGCAAAGGGTGAGAAATCTCTTATTTTTATAGACGAAATTCACTCGTTTAACAAATCACAACAACATATTTTCTTAAAACATATTGAAGATGGTTCTATTATTTTCATAGGTGCAACTACAGAAAATCCATCTTTTGAAATTATTCAGCCCCTTCTATCAAGGGTAAGATTAATAAAGTTGGAAAAGCTTACAAATGATGACCTCAAAAATATTCTTCTAAATGCTATTACATTTCTAAAAGAGAGATTGGGGACTCTATCCTACTATAGCAGTTTTATAGAAGACCTGATTAATTATGCAGATGGTGATGCAAGAGTGATGTTAAACACACTCGAAAGAATCCTCGCATCTCTACCAGAATCAAACATTATAGAGATAAAAGAGGAATACTTTGCCAAGATACTTGGAGAGCGATATCTTAAATATGACAAAAATTATGAAGAGCATTACAATCTACTCTCAGCTTTCCACAAAAGTTTAAGGGGTAGTGATGTAGATGCTTCAATCTACTGGTGTATGAGGATGTTGAATTCAGGTGAAGAGCCAAGAAATATCTTTAGAAGATTGATTGCCTGTGCAAGTGAAGATGTTGGGAATGCTGATCCCAATGCACTTACTATTGCTGTTAATGCATGGCAATCTTTTGAATTTTTAGGCTTACCTGAAGGTGAGCTTCCTCTGATACAGAGTGTAATATATATTGCATCAGCTCCAAAGAGTAATTCTGTTTACCTATCGAGAAATAAAGTCAAAAAATTACTGAAAGATTGTAAAAATTACCCTGTGCCCATTCACCTCAGAAACCCTGTAACAAAAGAGATGAAAAGTTTAAATTATGGGAAAACTTATAAATATCCACACAATTATCAATATTCATTTGTCAATCAAGAGTATCTCCCCGAAGAGCTCAAAGGCACCAGATTCTACTCTCCCAAAAATATAGGTTTTGAAAAAGAGATAGAGAAACGATTGCTTTGGTGGGAAAAGCAGAAAAATAAAGGGTAACTATATTTTAACTTTATAAATTTCATGCCTGAAACTGTTTCAGAATCTTTTTCAAGACTCTGAAACATCTCAGTCATGTTTTAACAGACTTTTCAAGGGTGGTGAAAAGTTCGGGACACTCTCCCGATACAAAATTTATTATAAATCTAAAAATTTCAAATAGCTTTAACTTCTTAACTTTACCTACTATCGTTTGAGGTTTACTACCTCACCAAGTAGCGAATCTGAAGTAGTAATAACCCTCGAATTTGCCTGATAAGCACGTTGAGCTGATATCATCTTAACAAATTCTTCAGCAAGGTCAACATTTGAGCGTTCAAGAGCACTTGACATTATTTTACCCCTGCCCCCTGTTCCTGCCTGTCCAATGATTGCATCTCCAGAATCAACTGTCTGAGAGTAGATATTTTTACCCTCTGATGCAAGTGCCCATGCATTTTGAAATTTTGCAATTCCGAGTTTTGCAAGACTCTTTATCTCACCATTTGAGTAGATACCTGATATTATCCCCTCTGTATCAACACTATAACCTACAAGACTTCCAGCTTGATAACCATTTTGGCTCTGATTGTATGTAGTAGATGCTGATGCAAACTGAGTAACTCCATCAAGTCCACTCCCTCCACTCTCAGTAGATGAGCCAAAACTTACATCTATGTTTTGAAGGAGTTTTGCCCCACCTGAGAAGTTAAAGTATAGATCATCAGTGCCAGTAACACTCTGTAAACTCCCACTTGAATTAAATTTTAATATTCCACCATTACCAATCTGATACGGTTGAGCATTGTTGTTATTATCAGGCTGACCACCGTCAAGCTCATCACTACTTACAGATGAATGCCACTCCCAAGTATTTTCTGTAACTTTTTTGAAGTAAAAATTGACAGTATGAGGGTTACCAAGTGAGTCGTAAACATTCATAGATGATGAGTAATCGTAACTTGAATTGTCGTAAATGGATATTGGTGAATAGACACTTGTAAGTTCTCCACTACCACCAGAAACATCAATGCTAAATGAGTTTATAACATTAGGATCAGATTTGTTCTCTTCTGTTTTCTTCACAAAACCGAGAACTGATTCAGCTGTTGTATCAACACCAGGATCATCTGAAATTGTTGCATCTCCCCAGTAAAATTTTATTGTGTTGATACCACCGCCCTGTGTTGCCTTTATTGTAAATTTTCCTGTTGAACTATCGTAAGTTACATCATAGGTGCAGAGAGGATTAGTAGTAGCTGAATTAACAGCAGTAGTTAACGCAGTTTCAATAGCATCTTCAAGTTCATTTTTAAGAGCACCACCACTCAGATAAGGTTCAAGAGAGTATTCACCAGTGGCTATTGTTGCTGTGTATTCTGTTCCATCCTCAGCAAATATAATTTTATTGTTATCACTTGTAATCTTTACAGTCTTAAGGGTAAGAGACGGGATATCTGTGCTCTTTTCTGAAGTTCCATGAGTAACTGTTATATCAGTAGATGTGGTGTCTAATGGAAAACCGAGAAGATCACCCATAGTAAAATTAGCATTTGTAATATTTAAAGTAACATCTGTTGCAGTACCATTTGTAAAGGTAAACTTACCTGCTACACTATCATAAGTTACACTAAAATCTGTAATTCCCATTTTTGACTGTATCTTTTCGGCAAGAGTATCCCCTGTATATATCCCATTCTCTATTATAATAGTTTTAGGTGTACCATCATTAAAAACTATACTGTTGTTATCCTCTGAAATTACAAATTTTGCTTCCTTAGTGGAATCAAGGTTTATACCAAAACTCATCTCTGAAGTCGCTTTGCTGCTTGAAGATATCTTTGATATATCAATATCTGTAATACCCCCACTTGCTTCACCTGTATTTTCATCAATAGACCACCCTTGGACAACATATCCACTTGGGTTTATCAACTTCCCATCTTTATTAAAGATAAAATCACCTGCTCTTGTAAAGTAGTTTTTACCCTGCTCATTAGGATTTCTCACTATAAAAAAACCTGTTCCATCAATAGCAAGATCAGTTGCATTCTGAGTTGTATCAAAAGAGCTTTGGGTCAAAATAGGCATTATGCTTCCTGTAAGAACCCCTCTCCCAACCGACGATGTCGAACCACCGCCAAGTGATGAGGACATAATATCTTCAAAAGTAGTCCTTGAACCTTTAAATCCTATAGTGCTTGAATTGGCAATGTTATTACCAATAACAGATATTTCATTACCATTTGCTTGAATCCCGCTGACAGCAGCATATAGTGCAGTTAACATAATCTGCCTCCTTAAATTTTTATATTTAAATTTGAATTAGTCACAATTTCATTCAGATCTTTAATATCATCAAAAGATAAGTTCTCATCAAAAGTATCAAAATTTACTATTTTATCTCTCGATTTCTTGTTATCTTGAAAATTTCTATTTTCACTACTTTCAGGATTATTCTGGTTATCCACAGTAACTGTAAAGTTATTTAGATTTATCCCTTTCTCTTTTAAAGCTGTTTCAAGTTGCTGGACATTATAATTAAGTGAGTTTTGAACATTTTTATTCTCTGCTGTAATCTGGGCATTTAAAGATTCACCCTCCATCAGAAGAACAATTTTCAATTTACCCAAATTTTCAGGATTTAGAGTGATTGTTATCTCATTTTTGTAAGGTGGCTTTATACTATCTTTAATTTGATCTATAATTTTTTGTATATCAATTTTTTCATATGGAATCTCATTTTTTAGCTCAAAAACTTTATCACTTTTATTTTCAGTTATTACTTGAGCTTTTGCCAAATTAAAGAACTCTTTCTGTGCAAGAGAGCTTTCTTTCTCATGTCCCATACTCTCAAATTCACCTTTACCTTTGTGTTTGATAGCTATACTTTCAAGTTTCTCCATAAAATCAAGAGCTTGATTATCTTTTAGCATTGCAAAACTACTCTTCTTATCTGATGACTGCTTCGGTAAAGCAACATCCTCTTTATTTAAAATTGTTTCCATCTCAGAGAAGAAATTCTTATAGCTCTTACCTTTGTCATCAAATATTTTTACTATCTTATCTATTGAATAATCTTCATTGCTGAATTTAAACTCACCACTTTTTAGACTGTTATCAATAAATTCATTTTTTAAAGAGTTGGCAGCGTTACTATTTAAGTTCTCTGACATTTTAATTATACTACTTTTAACATTTTTCAGATCATCAGAATCTTCTGTAGTATTGAGAAGTATCTGACTGTTAATAATTGTTTTAGCTTTTTGAGATGGATTCTTTAACATAGATAAAGTCTCTTCGCTCAATTTGCTATCTTGAAAAATCATTTTAACACTCCCTTCACCACTTTTAAGAATATTTCCTGCTGTATTTTCTGCAAGTTTAGATGTTTGAAGAAGTGTGTCATTCTCAGGAATAAGATTCCCATAATAATTTTTATTTGTTATCTTATTTAACATTTCAAGAATTACATTTTTATCAAAATTTGGATTAGCTGTTTTATTTACCTCTTCTAAAAAAAGCTTCAAATTTTTGTCACTTGTAGATCCACTCCCTGTTAATCCTCCATCTCCAGATACAACCGTCCCTTCAGGAAACAATTCTGGAAAAACATCTGTAATCTTTGTTTTATGCTCTTTGTTGGTGGATTGTTTAAGATTTTTCTCTGAATTGTCTAAATTATTCAAGATAGTTGGTTTGTTTAATTTGCTATCTTTTAATGATGATTGCAAA
>DYJV01000002.1:20238-76916 GCA_020722945.1 Candidatus Methylomirabilis sp.
TTTGGAAAGTTTTCCTCTAAACCTTGTTTAAAATTCTCAAATTCATTTATACTTTTTTGACCCTCAGGGGAAAATTTTTCCTCAAGAGTCCCCTGCATTGCACTATTAAGTGTATTATCAAACTTAGCAGGAAGTTTCACAGGATTTGAACATTTACTATAATCAGGAGTTCCAAAAATATTTTGTAAATCTATCTTATCAGTATTCAGAATATTAAAATCAAAACTCATCTACATACCCTCCAGATTTATTTTTATCCCTTCAAGAGCTAATTTGCTTGTAATCTCTACAGCTTTACCCTTGTCTATAATATTTAATATCTTTGCTATCTTATTTGGTTGCATTTTAAGAAATATTTTGGTTGCAAGATCTACATCCATCTTCTCTATTACTTTAGCAGCTTCATCATATTTCATCTTTGAATAGATAACAGCAAGATCAGCCACATTTGCTTCCCTCATTTTAATTATCTCATTGTAAGTATTACTTATATTATCTCTTATCTCTTTTAACTTCTCCTCTCTCTCTACAATCTGAATTTCTATCTTTTTCAATCTATTCTCTCTCTCTTTGAGAAGATTCTCCCACTCTTTTAATCTTTGAGCTTCGAGCTTTATACTATCAAGAGATTGAGATGAAGGATAACTGTTGTTATCTTTTACATCAGCAAATATTAAACAGGGTATTATAAGAAGTAGGTTTATAATAGCAATTGACAATCTTGACATTTTTTCCTCCTATTTCAATACAATCAAAAAAAGTGCCAAATAAAGATAAATATAAAATAAATTTTAGAAGCTCTCCAATGAATGGAATAGCAAGATCGTTAATCTAAAATAATTTTACAAAAAAATAGTTGAATTTATATCAAGAGTTTTAGCTAATACCGATGATTTACAAAAGAGAGAATAACTGCTTTTTAACTTATAAAGAGGCAGTTACAGAGGTATCAAATAAATTATAATGGATTAAAATATCGACTTTTAGATTTTTTGATAACTATCATCTTTTCATGATAACATAAATAGATTAAATCCTCAAAATAGACTAAAAATTTGACAATTAAATGATTTTCCCTAATTTTTTATCTAATTATCTTCAAACAGATTTAAAAGGGGAACGGATACTATATTTTAGAACCGTAATTCTCTTGATAATATTTAAGATATTCACCATTTATAACATTTTCAACCCATTTTATATTGGTGATATACCAATCAATTGTTTTACTTAATCCTGTTTCAAAATCTACCTCAGGGATCCAGCCAAGCTCTCTTTTTATTTTCTCCGAACAGATAGCGTATCTTCTATCGTGTCCCGGTCTATCTTTTACAAAAGTAATTAGAGATTCAAAATTTTGAGGTGAATTATTAAAATCTTTGAGATCACCACACCCCTTTTTAAGTTGGAGTATAGAGCATATTTTCTTTACAATATCTATATTAGCCCACTCATTATTCCCACCAATATTGTAATTCTGCCCTATCTTCCCTTTATGAAAAACAAGATCAATAGCTTTGCAGTGATCCAATACATAGAGCCAATCTCTGACATTTCTCCCATCACCATATATCGGGAGTGATTTACCATTCAGAGCATTAAAAATTATAAGGGGAATTAATTTCTCAGGGAATTGGTATGGTCCATAATTGTTAGAGCAGTTGGTAATGATAGCGGGGAAGTTGTAAGTCTTAAAATATGACCTCACAATAAGGTCAGAACTTGCTTTGGAAGAGGAGTAAGGGCTGTTGGGTGAGTATGGGGTCTTTTCTGTAAAGTAACCGGTATCCCCCAGAGAACCATATACTTCATCTGTGCTTATATGAATAAATAATTTGCTATCAAAACTTTTCCAATGTCCTCTGCATACTTCCAAAAGTGTAAATGTCCCGTAAATATTACTTCTAATAAACTCTTCAGGTCCAAGTATACTTTTGTCAACATGGGATTCAGCGGCAAAATTGATGACCGCATCAGGGTTAAAATCTTCAAATACACTTTTCACAGCAATCTTATCTGCAATGTCAGATTTGGAGAATAGGTAATTTTTACACTTCTCCACACTTTTAAGGTTTTCAAGATTACCAGCATATGTAAGTTTGTCAAAATTTAAAAATAGATATTCAGGGTATTTGGCCACCATATAGTTTAAAAAATTCGATCCAATAAAACCTGCACCACCTGTAACTAAAATTCTCATAAAATCCCTCCATTTTTTTCAATAAAATCAGTAATCCCATCTTTCCAGCTTCTCATAACATTCAAATTTTGAATTTTGAGATTAAAATTTTCAAGAACAGAGTAGCTTGGTCTCTTTGCAGGTCTTGGGAATTCCTCAGTTGTGCAAGGGTAAATTTTTGTGGATATTTTTAGTTTGTCAAAGATAAATTGTGTAAACTCAAACCAAGAGCAAAACCCTTCAGCAGAGCAGTGGTAAGTCCCATAACTTTCGGTTGGCATAAGTCTCAATATTTGATGGCAGATATCAATAGTGTAGGTTGGAGTAGTAATCTGATCGGTAACAACCTTGATAGAATCTTTTGTTTTGCCATAGTTAACTATCGTTTTGACAAAATTTTTACCATTTGCTCCATAAACACCTGCAACTCTCAAAATAAAAAATTTATCAGAGTGCTCCTTTACTAAAATTTCACCAGCATATTTTGATTTTGCATATATTGACTGGGGATTAGGAGTATCATATTCATTGTAGGGGGTATTTTTGTTACCATCAAAAATATAATCTGTGCTTATATGGATTAATTTACTACCGATCTTTTGAGCTGCAATAGCACAATTTTTGGCACCAATGGCATTTACAAGATATGCTTTATCTATATCTGATTCACATGCGTCAACTTCTGTCCATGCTCCGCAATTAATAATTAGATCAGGAAGAACTTGCTCAGATATTTTTAAAACTTTTTGGTTGTCAGTTATATCAAAATCTTTTGATGAGAAGGAGAAAACTTCACAATCATTGCTTTTAAGAAGAGCACAAAGATCACTCCCCAACTGCCCCCTTCCACCAGTAATAATAACTCTCATTCCTCCTCCAATTTAATATAGTAAAGAGTTGTACCAAATATCAAAACACTCTCTTGACTATATTTTTATACTTCTGTTGTCAACCAAATTGTTATAAAAGTTTTGACAATACCATCCAAATATAATATTATCAAAAATCTTTGTAGCAAATCTTAAATTTAAACTACTTTAGATACTACAACCATATTTAACCATATTTAAAAACTACACTCTATTTAACTATTTTTTCTATTTTTAGATGATTTTTAGATGATTTTATAAATCTGATTTATCCAAATTTGTCTGCCGACAGGTAGCTAAATTAGAATTCTACCATAGAAATTGGGAAGAGTGGTTTAAAAAATAGGCAGGGCTTGAACAGTTTTCCATTGGAATTCTACCATAGAAGTTGAAAGAGGGTTAGATAAAATCTTAATTTATACTTTTACTGATATAGATAATTATACAATCTCAAAGTTAAATATTTAGACACAAATATAAAAATAATACAAATCAAACAGTTTCAGTAATTGTTATCTGAAATTACAAGGTTGTATTTTAACTATTCAGAAATAAAAAATATAGAATCTTTTCTTGACTTAATCTACGCAACTTAGCAGAGAAAGTTTACTAAATTTAAGAAATCAATATAAGCAGTAACCTTACTTTAAATACTCCAAATTTTAGGGGGATCGGGTGGCATACAGAGATATAAGAGATTTTATCAAGAAAATAGAAGATATAGGGCAGCTAAAGAGGATCAAAATAGAAGTCGATCCAATATATGAGATAGCCGAATTTTCTGACCGAGCAATCAAATCTAATGGACCTGCCTTACTTTTTGAGAATGTAAAAGGTTCGAAATTCCCTGTTGTTACAAATCTTTTTGGGACAATGGAGAGGATGTGTCTTGCACTTGAGACAGATTCCCTTGATTCTATAGGTGCACGTATCAGTGAGCTTCTCGAACCTAAACCACCTATAAGTTTTATAGATAAGCTCAAACTACTCCCCAAACTAATAAATATTTCAAAGATATTCCCCAAAATTATCGATTCAGGTCCTTGCAAAGATGTCATCCTCAAAGGCGATAAAGTTGACCTATCCATCATACCTGTTTTGAAAACATGGCCGCTTGACGGTGGTAGATTTATAACACTCCCCCTTGTTTTTACAAAAGACCCAGTTACCCAAATTAGAAATGTCGGTATGTATCGGATACAAATTTTTGATAATGTTACTACAGGAATGCATTGGCATCCTCACAAACATGGTGCCAAACACTATCTCAAAGCAAGAGAGCTCAACCAAAAAATAGAAGCAGCAGTAGTTGTAGGGTCGTGTCCATCTGTAATATATTCAGCCACAGCTCCTCTACCTGATGACATAGACGAAATGCTTCTTGCAGGTTTTTTAAGACAAGAGCCTGTCCAACTTGTCAAATGCGAGACAATCGATATTGAAGTCCCTGCCAACAGCGAATTTGTAATTGAGGGGTATGTAAACCCTGACGAATTAAAAATTGAAGGACCATTTGGAGATCATACAGGATACTACTCTTTACAAGATTACTACCCTGTTTTTCATGTAACTTGTATCACTCACAGAAAAGATGCTATCTACCCTGCTACCATAGTTGGCAAACCACCAATGGAGGATTGTTTCATCGGTAAGGCAACAGAGCGAATCTTTCTCCCATTATTAAAAAAAACCTTGCCAGAGATTATTGATATCAACTTACCCATTGAAGGTATCTTTCACAATTTTGCATTTGTCTCAATTAACAAGCAGTATCCTGCTCATGCAAGGAAGGTAATGCACGCACTATGGGGACTCGGTCAGATGATGTTTACAAAAATAATTGTAATATTTGATAAAAATGTCAATGTTCAAGATATAAAAGAGGTTATCTGGAGACTTGGTAACAATATTGATCCAAAAAGGGATACCTATTTTGTTGATGGACCTGTCGATGCACTCGATCATTCATCATACTTGCCCAATATAGGCTCAAAAATGGGTATAGATGCTACCAAAAAGTGGAAAGAGGAGGGTTTTACAAGGGAGTGGCCCCCAGATGTAGATATGGATCAAAATATAAAAAAGGTGGTAGATGAGAAATGGGAAAAGGTATTTCGTTAATTTTTTTAAAATTATTTCTTGTGGGGTATTTTATTTTACCCCTGTCACTTTTTGGTGACAATTGTAAAAACATTAATCTCTCCAAATTCAAAAATATCAAGCCTACTGTTTGGGGAGAGCATTTTGAAGGGATAATAGACACATTTGATACATCAAAAAAAGAGATAGCTCTGACATTTGATGCCTGCGGTGGCAAATATGACAAAGAGCTTATAGATTTTTTGATAGACAATAATATCAAAGCAACTCTTTTTTTTAGTGGCAAATGGCTCGAGGCTAATGGCGACACTGCAAAATTTTTATCGAAGAAGAGTGATCTTTTTGAAATAGAAAATCATGGCTGGAGACATATCCCCCTTTCAGCCAATGGTCAATCTGCATATGGAATAAAAGGGACAAACAGTGTAGATGAAATAGTTGAAGAGATCTGCAAAAATTCAGAGAAGATAATCGAAGTTACATCTCTTCCAACAAAATTTTTCAGAGCAGGCACTGCAAATTACGACAATGTAGCAATTGAAATTGCAAAAGCTCTTGGTTACAAAATAGCAGGTTTTAGTGTAAATGGTGATTTTGGTGCAACTGCTAAAAAAGAGCTAATCTATAAACAGATAACTACTGCCCCACCCGGTTCCATAATCTTATGCCATATGAATCATCCAGAAAAAGAGACTTTTGAAGGGGTAAAAGATGCTGTTCTCTACCTCAAAGGGCTGGGGTTTTCATTTGTAAAACTTCAAGATGTTGTAAAATAAAATAGAGTTGGAGGATTGATGGAACTTAATTTCCAATTTTTATTAAGTTTGCTTACTCTGAGCATTCTTGAAATAGTGCTTGGGATAGATAATGTTGTAGTAATATCAATTTTATCAGGGAAACTTCCAAAAAATGAAAGGAAAGCTGGGAGGAGACTTGGCATAATCTTAGCTCTTATTACAAGGAT
Source organism: Candidatus Methylomirabilis sp. (assembly GCA_020722945.1). Lineage (GTDB taxonomy): Bacteria > DYJV01 > DYJV01 > DYJV01 > DYJV01 > DYJV01. Next base: position 26,351 of record DYJV01000002.1, read on the forward strand.
TCTACTCCTTCTATCAATAGCATGGCTTATGAAGCTCACCACCCCACTCTTTACAATATTTTCAAAGGGGATATCTATCAAAGATATAATTTTAATACTTGGAGGTTTCTTCCTCCTTTACAAAGGGACACATGAGATACACGACAGTATAGAGCATATCGAAAAATCTGAAAGTAGAGAAATCAAAAAACCTACAATCTTAACGATCACTATACAGATAGGTTTGTTTGATATAATATTTTCACTCGACTCTGTTATAACTGCTGTTGGAATAGGCTATAATATTTATGCAATGATAATCTCAATCATAATTGCAATGATAGTTATGCTTATGGCATCTGAACAGATAAGCCACTTCATAGAGAAACATCTATCGATAAAGATGCTTGCACTTTCATTTCTACTCCTTATCGGGGTTACTCTTGTTGCCGAAGGGGCACATTTTCATATTCCGAAAGGTTACCTCTACTCTGCAATGGCTTTTTCTGGGTTTGTCGAGACTATGACCATAATTGCAAACTCCAAAAATGACAAGCCAGAGAGAAACACTTAAAATAGTCTGGCTTCCTGATGCAATAAACTACTAAAAGAATTATCGATTACCCAAATAATGTTACTTTTACAATCTGCATAGAAGAAATTAAAATTCTACACTTTTTCAAATATATCTATTATATAAAAAGAGAAGATGATTTTCTTACAGGAGTATTATTCTTGAAGATGAAGAGTAAAAGTCTCATCAAAACCATCATAAATTACTTTGCAATCATTGTGATAGTAACATTCATCTCTATGATACTATTAGATATAGCTCTATCTTTATACTTTTTCAAAGATAATAGTAACTATATGAGAGAGAAACATACAGAAAACATCAAGAAACTGATTAAAGATGAAGTTATGTCAGTAGTTAGTATAATTAATGTTACAAGAGAAAATATCTTAATAAACTCAAAAAATATTGTAAAAACTCAGACATACCAAGCCCACTCTATTGCCATGTCTATCTATGAAAAATATAAAGATCAAAAAAGTATTGATGAAATAAAAGACATTATCAAAAATGCTATATCTCCAATGCGATACAACAATGGCAAAGGTTACTTCTTTATGACATATCTTGATGGGTTAGCATTTATATTTGCAGACAGACCCCAACTTGAAGGGACCAATATTATCGAAATGAGGGATAGTGAGGGAAGATACGTTGTAAAAGATATTATAGCTATTGCTCAAAAAGATAAAGAGGGTTTTTACGAATATACATGGACAAAACCCTACCAGAAAGGGGATAACTTCAAAAAAATATCTTACATAAAACTTATAGAACCACTGGGGATGTTTGTAGGCACAGGGTTATATTATGACGATCTAATAGAAGAGACACAAAATAGTATTTTAGGCACTATCTCAGCAATAAGATTTGCAAAAGAGGGTTACATCTTTATAAACAAATTTGACGGAACATCTCTTATTAATAATGGAAAAGTTCTTAATAACAACAAGAAACTTTGGGAAGAGTTCCCCCAGCACGCAGATTTACTCAAAAATATATTCCAATTAGAGTTAGAAGCCTCAAAAAAGATTGATGGTAATTTTATCAGATACAAATGGGAAAAGCTAAACAATCCAGAGAAAATAGCAGACAAAATATCATATATATATGGTATTCAAGACTGGGAGTGGATCGTAGGTGCAGGTCTATACCTCGATGATATAGAGGAGGAGATTGCCCAGCTTAAAAATAAAATGGAGCAAAACTCTATAAAAAAAGCTATAATTTTATCCCTTTTTGGCTTAATACTCATACTTTTTATCAGATTCTTACAAAATAGATTTGCCAAATTATACTACGAAGATTATCTAATTTTCAGAGATACACTTAAAAATATATTAAAAGAGCATTCAACAATAAATACAGAGAATATGAAGTTTTCTGAGTTTTATGAGATATCAGAATATACAAATGAAATGGTAAAATCACTTAAAGATAGTGAAAAGAAATTTAGAGACCTCTTTGAGAAAGCTCATATACCTTTTGCTATTCTAAACAGAGAGTTTAAATATATCGACTGCAATATGGCTGCTATAAAGTTTTTAAATGGAGAGACGAAAGATGACATCCTTTTATCTGCAGGTGATTTATCTCCCCAATTTCAACCTGATGGCACTCTCTCAAAAGAGAAAGCATATCAATTAGTTAGAAGAGTATTTGAAACAGGTGAGACTCTTATCTCTTTTGAATGGACACTTAAAAAGTTCACAGGGGAAATTTTTTCAGGTCTTGTGACACTCTCATCAATTTTCTATGAAGGTGAAGACGCTGTTCTGGTGACATGGACTGATACAAGTCAGATAAAAGAGCTTCAGAATATAGTTGACACTGAGAAAGAAAACCTTCAAATAACTCTAAATTCTATCAACAATGGAGTCATAAAGCTTGACAAGGATCTGAATGTCCAACTTATGAACCCTGTTGCTGAGAAACTTACAGGCTGGAGTATCAAAGATGCCAAAGATCAACCCCTTCAAAATATTCTCAATCTTTTCGACCTAAACTATAAAAAGTTAAATCTCGATATATCCCTTGATTCATTAGACAAATACAGACAGGCAAATACTTTTAAAAATAATATTTTAATTTCAAAAGACAAAAAAGAGTCTAATGTTGAGTGCACCATCTCTTTAACAAAGGATGACAATGGCATACCTTCAGGAGCTATCCTTACTTTAATCGATATAACTGACAAGCTCAAAAATGAAAGAGAACTGAACAAAATAGAAAAACTACGATCACTTGGAGTTCTTGCAGGTGGCATAGCTCACGATTTTAATAATCTCCTTACCTCAATTTACGGTTATATATCACTTTCAAAGAGTATGCTCCCCGAAGATAGTAAAGTTCATACACTTATATCAAAAGCAGAACAATCTATAGATAATGCAGCTAAGCTCACAAAACAGCTTCTTACCTTTTCAAAGGGTGGAGAGCCGATATTAGAAAATGTTGACATCAAAATATTAATAAAAGAAACTGTCAAATTTAATCTGAGTGGCAAAAATATAAAACCTATATTTGATATTGATGAAAATCTTTACACTATAGATGCAGATAAGGGGCAGTTGTCCCAAGTGTTATCCAACCTCACCATAAATGCAGTTCAAGCAATGAAAGATGGTGGAAGTATACATATAAAAGTTTCTAATTCAGAAAATCCAACTCCTGAATTATATGGAACCTTCATAAAAATAGTGTTTAGAGACGAGGGGACAGGTATCCCTCCATCTATAATAGATAAGATATTTGACCCATACTTTACCACCAAAAGTAGTGGGACAGGTCTGGGACTATCTGTTGTCTATTCTATTGTTACAAGGCATAAAGGGAAGATATATGTTAACTCCACAATCAACGAAGGGACAGAATTTACTATCTATTTACCAGCATCTAAAAGACCTCTACCTGAGCCGCCTATTACGGGTGAGCTGGCTCTTATTAAAAAGGGGATAGATAAGAAACAATCTCTCAAAATATTACTATTAGATGATCAAGAGGATGTCCTCGATGTTTTACAAAGTATCATTGAAACTCTTTCAAATAAAGTTGAAGGTTACACAAGAAGTCAAGATGCGGTGATAGCTTACAGTAAAGCTCTTGAAAATAAAGACAAATTTGACATAGTCATACTTGACCTTACCTTACCGGGTGATATAAGCGGCAAAGATGTAATAAAAAAATTAATAGAGATAGACCCTGATGTTCGAGGAATAGTTTCAAGTGGCTACTCTAATGATGAAGTTATTGCAAATTATGAAAAATATGGTTTTAAAGGGAAACTTGAAAAACCTTACCTCATGAAACAGATTCAAGATGAGATAAATAGAGTTATGAATCTCTGATATATCAATTTGTTATCAAACAATGCTCAAATAATTCACAATATCACTATAAATACCTGATAAATAGATGCCCATAAATAGTGGATTTAAAAATTTTGATTTAACAAAGATAACTCTTAAAGGCTCAAATCTTATTGAAGCAAGTGCAGGGACAGGTAAAACTTACAATATCTGCTGGCTTTATCTCAAAATACTCCTTGACCTTTATCAAAGCTGCGATATCAAGAACATACTTGTAATTACTTTTACAAAAGCTGCAACTGAGGAGCTTAAAATTCGCATCAAAGATAGATTAACAAAGAGTTACCAATACCTTGTTGGTGATGCTAATTACAGAAAAAATTTATTAAAGGAAGATCCAAATTTCAAAATATTGGATAATTACGATCAAAAATTTGCAAAAGTAATAAGATTAGCAATTCTTGACTTTGACCAAGCAAATATATTTACCATCCACGGGTTCTGCAAAAAAGTAATAGAGGAAAACTCTTTTGAAACTGATTTCTTTGAAAAACAGGATATACTTGAAGAATCGGAAGACTCTTTTATAGAGGAGTATGTAAAAGATTTTTATAGGAACAATCTTATAAACATTGACAAAAACTTTCTCTCCTATCTAATGTATAACCACAAATTATCTATTGACAAACTAATCACCATTCTCAAAGATATAAATAACCGTGTCAGATTTAAACTATCAGATAAAGTTGACCTACAATCAGCTTTATCTCAGCTCAACTCTCTTCCTCCCATTTACAAAAAAATTTCAGGTTTGTTTGATAAGCTCTCTACTGAGTGGCAAAAAGATAAAGATAAGATTATAGATTTTTTAGATAGTGGAGATGTAGACAGGAGAACTTTTAAAAGTGAGAAAATTCCACAGATTAGCAATGAATTTGATGATTACATAAATCAGCGACCAGTTTTACTGATTTATGAGAATATTAAAAACCTATCTATTTCAAAGTTAGAGACAAAATTAAATAAAACAAAGGGTGCTCAACTTATAAAATCTGAAGTTTTTAATATTATTGAAAAGTTACAAAATAATTCTGATGAAATAGAAAAGATATACAACAACCTTATACTTGCTGTCAAATACCACCTATCAGAAGATATTCATAAAAAACTTAAAGAAAAGAAGCATTCATCATCGCTTTTATCATTCAATGATATACTCTTTACACTCCACTCATCACTTTATAATTCAGAGTTTGGCGATAAACTCTCTCAAAGACTCAGCAGAAATTATAAAGCTGCACTAATAGATGAATTTCAGGATACAGACCCTATTCAATATGAAATATTTAAGAAGATATTCTCATCAGAAGATAACATACTTTTTCTGATAGGTGACCCAAAACAGAGCATATACAGTTTTAGGGGAGCAGACATCTTTACATATATGAGAGCTGCAAAAGAGGTGGACAACAGATACACTATTACCAACTGCTATCGTTCTGAAAAAGAGATTATTGACAATATAAATAATATATTTTCAGTTGAGAATCCATTTGTGTATGAAGATATAAAGTATCATCAAATTACATCACTTTACAAAAAAAGTGACACCTGCTCTTTGTCACTCTCTCACAAATTCAAAATTTACAATATCAGCAACAAGGATACTCGTAAAGATAATTTGCAAAATATAACTACATCAAAAATAGCAGAAAGCATTAACAATATTGTAGCGGAAAATATTAACAAGTTTGTAGAAAATGACCGGCCTCTCCAGTTATCAGATATCGCAATACTTGTAAGATCCCATTCAGAAGCAGAGTTTTACAAAAATGCTCTAAAAAATCACGGTATCAACTCAATAATTTATAGTGAAAAATCTGTCTTTGAAACAGAAGAGGGGGTAGAGGTAAAAAGAGTATTAGAGGCAATAGCCGACCCATTTAATAGAAAAAAACTTTTTTCAGCTTTAATCACACCAATTTTTAATAAAGATATTTCAGAGATAAATCGGTTAAACAATGATGAGAGTGAGCTTGAGATTGTTATTAAAAATTTTATTCAATATCAGCAGATTTTTCTTCAGCACGGTTTTATAAAGATGTTCTCAACTATTGTTGACAACCATTCATTAAAAGAGAGACTGATATCAGAGGGTAGAGATAGAAAGTTGATAAATATTCTTCATATCCAAGAGTTGATACATAAAGAGATAGAACGATCATCAATTACACTTGAAGGGGTGCTAAAGTGGCTCAATCAAAGGCTCAATCTGCAAGTAAAGAGCAGTGACTATGAGATACGGCTTGAATCTGACAAAAATGCTGTTCAGATAGTTACTATTCATAAAAGTAAAGGGCTTCAATACCTTATTCTATTTTTTCCATGTTTCTCGATTGATAGAAATATTAAAAAAGATGATCCCAAATTATACCATGATACAGAAGATAAAGAGCTATCTTTATCTTTTATGGACAGTCAAGATTTAAAAGCATTAAACGATGAGAGACTCTCCGAAAATATAAGGCTCTTCTATGTTGCAGTGACAAGGGCTGTTTTACAATGTAATATCTTTATCTCTGAAAGTTTTAAAAATGAAGTTATTAATTATCTTGATATTTTAAACAATCTAAAATCAAAAAAAGCAACAGTTATTGAAAACATCGAAAATATTGACCAAATTAGTGACCCAAAATCTACAAACTATTTAAAAGATCAAACTCAGGAAGAGGAAGATAAAAATCTTATCCGCCATACTTTTAATAAAAAAATAATCCCAAGTTACAAAATAAGTAGTTTTACAAAACTTGCTTTTAAAAGTGAAAATAGCAAAATAGATGAAATTGATACTTTTTTTGAGAGAGTTGAGGATATTGACACTACAGTTTACAATATTTTCACTTTCCCAAGAGGTGCAAAAACAGGAATATTTTTACATAATTTGATAGAGAATATCAATTTTACTATGTCAGATGAAAAGATTAGAGAAATCACCGAAAAGAAACTTACAGAATTTGATTTTGATAATAAATGGTCAGATACCATATCTCAACTTATCCGAACTTTATCAAATCTAACAATAAAATCAAAAATAAACGGAGATAGCAATATATTAATGAAAGATATAGATATAGAGAAACAATTTAAGGAAGTAGAGTTTTACCTAAAGTTTAAAAGTGAAGAAGAGTTTATTAATGCAGTAAAAAATGATATTGATGATGATTTTAAAAAAAGCATTGAGAGATTAGATGGAGCTCAGCTAAAAACATTTCTAAATGGTTCCATAGATATGTTATTTGAGTATAAAGATAAATTTTACATAGTAGATTGGAAGTCAAATTACCTTGGAGATTCAACCTCACACTACTGCTTTAACAATCTCAAAAGTAGTATAAGCGATGCTCTCTATTTTCTTCAATACTACATATACTCCACTGCTCTTTATAGAAAGATAGGCTCTGATTACAGTAAATTTGGAGGGGTATTTTATATCTTTTTAAGGGGAATTGGTGAAGACAGCAACGGGGTATTTTTTGATAAACCTTCACAACAATTCTTCGAGGCTGTTAAAAATGTATAACATAGAAGATAAAAAGATAGATTTTTTCATATCAAGGTTTCTTTTGGAAAGACTCCCAGAAACTTCTACCCTTACAAAAGAAGATATCACCCAAATATCTGATATTATAAATAAATTGGGGAAAAATTTCTTAAATGGTGATACATGTCTGGCAATTAATGATAAAGATTCAGAGTTACTTTTAAAATCAGGGATTGCTGGAAAAGATGAGAAAAAGCCACTCGTTGTGGATAGAGGGATGCTCTATTTTCAGAAATATTGGCTTTATGAGAAGGATATAGCAGAAATATTGAAGAAAAAGGCATCTTCAAAAAAAGATATATCAGAGCCGATAAGAGAGAAACTTGATAAACTTTTCCCATCTAACAATAATTCTATAAATTATCAGAAACTTGCTGCAATAGTTGCACTATCAAGTGAACTCTGTATAATATCTGGTGCTCCCGGAACAGGGAAAACAACCACCGTAGCAAAGATAATTGACCTTATGATATCAGAAAATAGTGATATAAAAATTGCAGTAGCTGCACCCACAGGAAAGGCTGTTGCAAGAGTCAGAGAGAGTGTCCAAAATGCTCTTAAATCTAAAGAGATAGAAAATAGTGACAAATTTCCAAAAGATTTTTTTACAATTCATCGGCTACTAAAAGTATCTCAAAATCTTGATACTTTTAGATACAATTCATCAAATAAACTACCTTACGAGCTTTTGATAGTTGACGAGGTCTCTATGGTTGACACTCTTCTGATGAGAAACCTACTCAAAGCATTGAAAGATAGAGCAATTTTAATACTTATAGGGGACAAAGATCAGCTTGCTTCTGTTGAATCTGGAGCTATTATGGCAGAGATTTGCTCTATTGGGAAAATTAATAGTTACTCAACAAAATTTTTAGAAAAAAATAATTTAAATGGGAAACTTTTACCATCAGAAATAGAATTTACAGACTCTATGGTCGAACTAAAAGAGAATTATAGGTTCAAAGATTCTGCTGGAATTTACAATTTAAGTAATCTTATAAAAGATAGTGAAAATATCAGTGAGAGTGACATTGACAACATTTTCAAAAATTCATCAGATATAAAGTGGTTTGAGTTTTCTGATAAATTCCCTGAAGAGTTACAAAAAATGATATTAGCTCATTTTCAAGCCGTGGCTTCTGCTAAAAATATAGAGGAGATGTTTGAGGAATTCAACAAATTAATGCTCCTCACACCTTACAGAAATGGGAATTTTGGGATTGAATTTTTCAATAGTTATATCAACAAATTGCTGCTAAATAAGGGTCTTGTGACAAAAGATACAGTTTGGTTTAACGGTAAACCTCTTATTATAAACAAAAATGACTACTCTTTAAAATTATTCAACGGTGATATAGGGTTGTGCTTTCAAGGGGAGATATATTTTAAGTATGAAAACAATTTCATATCTAAAACTCCTGATTTTTTAAATAATTATGATATCTGTCATTCAATGACTGTTCATAAAAGTCAAGGTTCTGAATTTGATAATATTATACTCCTTCTTGGCAATAGAGATTCAGATATATTGACAAAGGAGCTTATTTATACAGCAATTACAAGAGCAAAGAGTAAAGTCTTTATATGGGGGGAAAAAGATATATTTATAAAAGGGCTCAATACCAAAGTAAAGAGGGTTTCTGCTCTTAGCAGGAGGCTTGTAGATTGATAAAGATCAACCACTCCAACGATCTTAACAGACTCTTCTCTAAATTATCAGACCAGATCACTCTAAACAGAGAAAATCTCTTATCACCAATAAAGATAGTTATTCCTGTTGCTGGGATAAAAAAATGGTTACTCCTAAAGTTTGCAGATAAATTTGGAGTAACTCCAAATATCGAATTCCTCTACCCCAACAATTTTATTAATAATATCCTTGAGATACACGATGAAACTCTTACAAAGAGCGATATCCTTTGGATAGTAGCAGATATTCTAAAAAATGAAAGCAAAGACCTCAAATGTATAAACATATTAAAAAACCGCTTTGCAAACGACATCAAAGATGGCAAATTGTATCATCTATCATACCTTATATCAGATATATTTGAGCAGTATCTACTTTTAAGAGTAGATTTAATAAAAAAATGGAGCGAGGGTAATATCTGTTACCCCAAATTTTCACATGAGGAGTGGCAAAAAGAGCTTTTCCTTGAAGTATGGAGAAGATCCGGTAAAAAAATTTTTACAGATTTTCTCTCTGATTTCTACTCTAAAAAAGATCGTCAAATAGGTTCAACATACCACTTCTTTGCAATTTCAAATATCCCACCCATTTATTTTAATATCATAGAAGCTCTTTCATATAGAGGAAGTCAGATAATCTTCTATTTTCTCAACCCTTCAAAAGATAAAATGTGGCATACAGATATCACAGAGAAATCTGCAGAGAAAATAAGTATAAAAACAGGTGTAGATGCTGAAGAGTCTCTATATTTTGAAAAGGGTAACGATTTACTTATATCATTTGGGAAATTAGGGAAAACATTCTTAAAAGCTATCTCATCTATCACTAATGACCCTGAAGGTGAGAGTGATTTTGTAGAAAATGAAAATAGCACTCAATTGACTTTACTTAGGAAAATACAAAACGACATTCTCTTAAATATAAGTGAAATAAAGCAAACAAAGGAAGTAGAGCAACCCTCAGCTACTGAAAATGATGATTCTCTCCAGATACATTCACTTTATAGCGAATTTAGAGAAGTCGAGGCTCTTTACAACTATCTCCTTAACTTGTTTAATGAAAATCCGAGCCTACAAGCTGAAGATATTGCTGTAATGGCTGTTGATATTAATACTTATGCCCCTTTTATATCAGCAATTTTTGGAACAAAGGGCAAAATCCCTTACACTATTGCAGATACTCTTATTCTGGAAGATGATATTGTTGTAAAAACCTTTTTCAGTATACTTGATTTGAGAAATTCAAGATTTGAATTTAATAGAGTATTTGAAATAGTAGAGATACCTATCGTAGCTCAGAAATTTAACCTATCCTTAACCGACATCCAACTTCTCAAAGAGTGGTTTTATGAAACAGGTATTCGCTGGGGGATTGATTCAGATTTCAGAAAAAATTTTATCAAAGAAGTATCTGATCAAAATACATGGAAGTTTGGAATAGATAGAGTAACTCTTTCACTTATATACGAATCAGAGGAACCTTTTGATAATATACTCCCTCTCCCCTTTATCTCTGTTGCAAACAGCGATATTATATCAAATTTTCTTATCTTTTTAGATATGCTTTTTGATCTTATCAAATGTAAGTTAATAGGGAGTAAACCAATTAAAGATTGGAGTAAAATTTTCAAGGATATATTAAAAAACTTCTTTGATACAGATCCAAAATATCTAAATTCAGAAACTATTTTGGAGAATTGCATCAAAAAATTGAATTCTGATAATATAAATATCGATATCGGAGCAGATTTTGTAATTAATTATCTTAAAGGAGAGCTCTCCTCAGAACGGGCAACATTTAATTTTCTCAATAGGGGTGTTACATTTTGCGAGATGATACCTATGCGAAGTATCCCTTTTCAAGTAATCTCACTCCTTGGGATGAATGATGACAAATTTCCAAGAAGAAGTAGAAATATAGGGCTAAATATAATAAACCAATATCCTGAATCGGGAGATAGAAGTATTAGGGATAATGACAAATATCTTTTTCTCGAAACAGTTATATCAGCAAAGAGTAAACTTTACATAAGTTACATTGGAAAAGATATAAAAAGCAATAAGGAAAAAAATCCCTCTATCTTTATAGATGAACTCCGCGATTACATCAAAATAAGATTTGGAGAAGAGAAAAGTAATAAAATCATTTATCATCACCCAATGAACAGCACCGACACTACATACTTCACAGAAAATTCAACATTTAAGAGCTTTTTTGAAGAAGATTTTAAAGCTGCACAAAGTTGCATCAACAGAGATAGAGTAAATAAATCCGATACAGATGAGAATAAATTTGAAAATTTTATCAATACAATTCAGATTCCCAAACAAGAAGAGACATCTTTAAATGATCTGATAACTTTTTTTAAAAACCCTGTAAAATTCTTTCTGAATAGAAATCTCAATATCTATTTTGATAATAGTAGCAAAACATTTGAAGATACCGAACCATTTGAGCTCTCTCCACTCGATATCTACAAAACAAAAACAGAGATAATTTTATCTGACAAATTAAAAGAAAATATTAAAATGAGTGGCATTATCCCTCATGGGAATATCGGTAATGCCATTATTGATAAGATAAATTTTGATGTAGCATCTATCAGAAATAAGATACAAGATATTACTAATAAAGGGAAGTTAGAAAATCTAACCGGGGAAGTCAAAAGTAAAAATAATTTTAAAGTTTCAGTAAATCTTAATAATATCTACCACGGTGGTATGCTTTTTATATTTCCCAAAGATAGTAAAAAAGATATAGGGAAAAATCTTATCGAAGCATGGATATCACACATTTTCATGCTAATAATAAAGAAACAATTACCTGATAAAAGTAATTATCCTTCAACAACCTTTCTCTTTTTTAATGATTTAACTGTTTGGTTTAATGAAATCAGAAATTGTGAGGATATAGCTGATAGGATTATAAATATTTTTCAAAATGGTATGAAAAATATTATAGATTTTGAAATAAATATAGGATACTCATACATCAAGAAGAGTAAAAAAAATAATTCCAATAAAGATACTAACATAAAAAATGATTGGGAAAATCATCTTGAAAATGACGAATATTACAAATTTATATATCAAGAGTATAAAAAAGAGTTTAATTTGGAAGATTTCAAAAAATACTCTGAAACTTTATTTAATCCACTTATAAACAATGAAAACTTTCTATAATCGGCTAAAAAATTGTAAATACCAATTAAGAAAACATCAAGTTTTTAAAAGATATATTTTAATGCAATATTGAAGAAAAGTTTAAGATTGTTGAACAGCAAAATAGATTATCAAAAGCTCTAAAAAAGAGGGGTTTTGATGCTGGGGGAAAAAATTGGTGAAATATGCTCTGGAATTTATGGTAATTAGAAATTTTTATACGGTTTAAAGAGCTACAAAAGCAGATAAAAAAGATTTAGCTGGGTGCAAATTAATTACAGAATGCACTCATAGTTTGATTGTATTTGACAAATTGCTTTTACAATAGAACCTTTCATCTCTTCAACAAGAGACTTCTCAGATCTTGATGCTTTTTGACGGTATTTGACGAATAGCTGGTTTTACACTAACTTATTGGAATAACGAGGAAATATAGGAAAAATAAAAACACGCCCGAAGGGATTCGAACCCCTGACCTACGGATTAGAAGTCCGTTGCTCTATCCAACTGAGCTACGAGCGCATCCAAAGTAGAGGAAGTTGTTAGCATATACTTTTTTTAAAATCAAGAAAAAAATTATCTTTCTTACCCAACATCTATATTTATTTAAAATTTATCATAGTATCTGAATTTCATTGAGAAATCAGCTTTACCTTTTGAAAGTGAACGAAGCTGTGTAGTAAACCCAAAAAGTTTGGATAATCCAACATTTGCAGTTATTACATATTTGTCATCCTCACTATCAATATTAAGTATCTTACCCTTTTTTGAGTTTAACTCAGAAATTATATCACCTGTATACTGCTCAGGAGTATTGATAACAACATCCATTATAGGCTCAAGTTTTACTGGTAAAGCCTTATTGTAAGCATCTCTGAGTGAATAAATAGTAGCTGCCTTGATAATACCTTTTTCATATTTACCTGATATATCAATCACTTTTCTTATGGTAATTTTGATATCAATAATTGGATACCCTGTAATCAACCCAGAGAGTAGAAATTCGTTGGATGCTTCTAAAAGAAACTCTTTTACCTTTTCTGGTAGTTCAGCTGCTATAATTATCTCAGATGAATTGTCTCTCCCTGTCCTTGGCAAAGGCTCAATCTCAACTCCTGTAACTGTATGATAGTTGTCATTCTCTATTTTGATGGTGTATTCGTTTTCCGATTCAGACTTTTTGGTAATTGTCTCACGATACAAAACTTGAGGCTTTCCAACTTTTATTTTTAGGTTGTAATTGGAGAGCAATTTGTTCGTTACTACTTCTAAATGAAGCTCACCCATACCTGAAATAATTATCTGATTCAACTCCTCATCAAATTTGAATTGGAAAGATGGGTCCTCAACAGCTACAAAACCAAGAGCTTCAATGAGCTGAGGCTGCTCTTTAACTGAGTGAGGCTCTATGGCAAGGGATATTACCGGATTGAAACTTTCAAGTTTCTCAAGGATATAAGGTAATTTAGAATTGTCAGTAAGGGTGTCCCCTGTATTCCCATCTCTGAGAAGCATACCTACTATATCACCCTTACCACAAGATTCTATCTCAGTTCTTTTGTCTGCATGTATTTTAAATATTTTAGATACTTTTGTTTTAATGTTTGAAGTAAGGTTGGTTATGGTGTCTCCAGAATTTACTTTTCCAGAATATACTCTAACATAGCATATTTTTCTTTTATCAATTATACTGACTTTAAAAATATAACCTAAAAAATCTTTTTCAGGTAATTGGATAAAATTTCTCCCCTTTTTGGAGATATCGTAAACAGGTAATTTTGAAATTTGATCAGGAGTAGGCAGAAAACGGATAATCCCATCTAATATCTGCTGTATCCCTTTATTTTTTAGTGCAGAACCTGAAAAAAGAGGGGCAATTTTGGTTTCAAATGAAGCTTTTATGATTGCTGATTCAATATCTTGCGGTGTTATATCTCGCTCTTCAAGATATTTCTCCATCAAATCATTATCAAAATCAACCAGCTTCTCCACTAAAGAGTTTCTGTATTTTATAATAAAATCTTTATCAGGGAAATCTCTCTCTGTAAATTCAACACCATCCTCTCCAAAAATTATCTCTTTGCCACTAAGTATATTAATTATAGAGTTAAAATCCCTCCCCTGCCCCATAGGGATGGTAATAGGGATAGGAGTTATGTTGAGCTTCTTCTCTATCTCTAAAATCACTTTCTCAAAATTTGCACCGATACGGTCAAGCTTATTAACAAAGATAACTCTCGGTATTTTAAACTTATTTACCTGATTCCAGATAGTCTCTGTCTGCGGCTCCACACCTCCAACAGCACACAAAACAATCACAGCACCATCCATAACCCTCATAGATCTTTCAACTTCTACTGTAAAATCGACATGCCCCGGTGTATCAACTATATTTATCTGCTCTTTTTTCCAAAAAACAGTAGTAACAGCCGAGGTGATGGTAATCCCACGCTGCTTCTCTTCAGGCATATAATCCATTACAGCATTACCATCGTGGACCTCACCTATTTTGTGAGTAGTCCCTGTAAAGAATAGTATCCTTTCGGTAAGGGTGGTTTTACCAGCATCAATATGTGCAGCTATACCTATATTTCTCATTTTTGAAATGGTTTAGCAGATATCAAAAATAATGAAGGTTATATCATCATTAATTTTGTTATCCGAGAATTTAAGAAGTGAATCAACTATTAAATCTCTTGCTTTTTCAACATCATAATCGATAGTAGATAAAATAAGATTTTCAAATCTCTCTTCCCCAAAAAAATCATTACTACTGTCTTTTAGCTCTGTAACCCCATCAGTATATATGATAATCCGTGATTTTTTAGGTAGGAGGATCTGATTGGTGACATAAGAACCTTTTGCTTCTGGTAATATCCCAACAGGTAACCCACTTTTACCCAATATTTTGTCAATTTTGCTGGTATTTTTGTTGACCATATATGGGAAGGGGTGCCCAGCATTTGTATACTTCATTTCAAATGTATTTGTATCAAGTATTCCGTAAAAGATAGTTGCAAATTTGTCAATATCAAGAAACTCAAGTATTATATCATTGACTTTGTTGATAGCTTCACTAGGGTCAATAAGATTGTTAACAACTTTTACAAATATGGTTTTGAGCATTGCCATAACGACTGTTGAACTTGTCCCATGACCACTCACATCACACATTACTATACCGTAGAGGGCTTCATCTAATTTTATAAAATCAAAATAATCTCCACCAGATTTGGAAAAAGTATTGTAATACGTGGCAAAAGATAAACCTTCCACTATAGGCGATTTTATCGGGATAAGATTTTTCTGTATGTGACCGACAATTTCAAGCTCTTTATCTATTTTGTTTAAGGCTTCTTTTAAGCTATCTTGCAAAGATTTGAGTGTAATATGAGTTTTGACCCTTGCCAATACTTCATCATTGTTAAAAGGTTTGAGTAGGTAATCATCTGCACCAATTTCAAAACATTTTACTTTCGCATTTATATCATCATAACCAGTAACAAGGATAAATTTGATATCTTTGGTGCGTGGATAACTCTTTACAATTTTACAAAATTCAAAACCATCCATTTCAGGCATTAGATAATCTGATATTATAAGATGTGGCAACTCTGAAGAAAGTGCTTTAATCGCTGATTTGGCATCGTAAAAGATTTTTACATCGTAACCACTCTTTTTTAAGAGGGCTTCAAGAAGGGTAATTATGAATTTGGAATCATCAACTATAAATACCTTATACATTAGCAATTTATACCTTTAAGTCTAATAAGCTACTATAACATCAATAATAAATATTCGTATAAAAGTAATAAAGCGTATTTATTTGAAAAATTTATTGTGATTAATATATCACATATATATTTTTTTATTCAAGATAATTTTTATTTTTTATTAAAAAGTATTTATTGAAAAATTCTCCTATTTCTGATAATTTAAAAAATATTTCAATCAGAGGTTAAGTTATATTTATAAGGCAAATAGCATACCTCTTGTTTTTTATTAATTTAAATTATAAATTTTTTATATTCAACCTCTGATAACAGCATATTAAGACCCTCTTCCATTGAGCTCTTTTGCGATTGAATACTCTTTACATAACTGACTCTGTATCAGCAAAGTATACATAACTAAAAAAATAATTTAAGTAAGAAACTTTTAAAATAAAAGGAGTCCCGGATGTCAGATAAAATTGAGCTTATCCTTAATGAGTTTGGCAAACAAACTATTAACAATCTTCTTAAAGATGACAAACCTATAAACATCAATAATTTTCTTGATAACTACTACTCTTTAATATCAAAAAGTAAAGAAAAGGCTGATATCTTTAATTATCTTCAAAATTACGATTATAATTTTAAACTTCTATTTGATACCATATCATCCCTTAACAGATACTACCCCGAAATAGAAAATATCACAAAACCCCTTTTGGAAAGTATTGCATCTGATTACCCTTTGAATGAGAAGAGCTACAAAAAACTCTCAGACAAATTTTCACAGAATCTCAAAAAAAATATGATTACTAGTAACTCATCTGCAAATCTGTGGGAGGAGGCATTCGAAAATCTTTTTGTTAGCATACTGAAATTCGCCAAAAATAATTTTGATATTGAAGATATAGAAGCCAAAACCTACCTCTTTGAAAAGGATTTTAGGAATGCCAAAGATAAAAAGAAACCTAAAGATTTAGTTAATGACCTTAACAATTTTCTCTCTGAAACATTCAAATCATCACCCAAAGGGAAGTCCAAAACATCATTTTTATCATCTTTTTTATCAAAAGACAAAAGAGATAGTAACGAAAATCTTGATGAATCTCTTAAAGATATTATAACAATCTTTATAAAGAATATGAATATCTTCCTCGAATTTGACGAAAACCTGAGAGAGAGAATATCAAATTTAGAGGAGAAAGCAAAGAGCATTTCTACTCTAAATGATTCAGAAAATTTTAAAAAATTACTAAAAAATATCTTCTTAAAGCTGGACATGATCAAAAATTCTCTTGATGAAGAGAAAAATGAACTAAAAAATATCATCATCCTTATGGCAGATACATTTAAGAACTTTGTTGGAGAGAGTAATATCTACTCCAAAGAGCTTGATGATTTTATAGAAAAGATAAAGAAAACAGAGCAGATTACAGAGATCAAAAAATTAAAAATTGATGTTATCCAGTCAACTATGAAGATAAAGGAGAGGACAGATTTTGTAAAAGAGGAGCTCGTAAAAGCAAACGAAAAAATAAGAGAAACAAGAGACAAACTTAAAAAAATTGAAGAGGAGCTTGATAAAACAAAGGAAAAAGCTCTTTACGATGGGCTCACAAAAGCTTACAATAGAGCAATGTTTGATGACAAAATATCTAAAGAACTTCAAAAATCTAAACGAGACAAAACTAATTTCTTCCTTTTAATGATAGATATCGATTATTTTAAAAAGATAAATGATACTTATGGACACCAGACAGGTGATATGGTTCTTAAAATACTTACTCAGCAGATCCAAAAAGTAATAAGGGAGATAGATTTCTTTGCAAGGTATGGTGGTGAGGAGTTTAGCCTGATACTGCCAGAGATAGATGAAGAGTTAGCAAAAGAGATATCTGAAAGGGTCCGCAGTAAGATAGAGAAAACCAAATTTGTATACAACTCAGACCATATAAAAGTAACTATCAGTATAGGCATGACAAAATCTTTAGCAGAAGATAGCGTAGAGACAATAATCGGAAGGGCAGACAAGGCTCTATACAATGCCAAACATTCAGGGAGAAACAGGGTAGTTTACATATAAAATGGCAAAACATCTATTCATACCAAAGTTAGTAAATGGTCCATACAACGACAATGCTCTTCTTCTATCCCTTTTTGGGAAATCTTACTCATATCTTGTTGATGCAGGGGATATATCAAAGTTATCAAACAGAGATATTCTCAAGATAAATAGAATATTTATATCTCACACACATATGGATCATTTTTACGGTTTTGACAGAATCTTAAGGACACTCCTTGGCAAACCAAAAATTTTGCAGGTATATGGACCCAAAAATATTATAAAAAATGTTCATGGAAAGCTCAATGGCTACACTTGGAATCTTGTAGACAACTACTCTGAAGATTTTATAGTAGAGTGCTTTGAGATATACAACAACAAAATGAAGAGAGCTATTTTCAGTTGTAAAAAGAAATTCAAAATAGAAAATCTCCCAGATATAGAGATCAAACAAAATATTATTTACAAAGAGGATGGGCATACTGTAAAGGGTCTTATACTCGAACATAGAACACCATCTGTTGCCTATATATTTGAAGAGGATTTTATGATTAATATTATCAAAGAGCAATTAGACCTCCTAAAACTCCCTCAAGGTAGATGGATTACAGATTTTAAAACAAAGATATTTCAAAATAAATTAAAAGATAAAATTTTACTCAATGGGAAGAGTTATTCGGTAGCTGCTCTCAAAGAGAGAGTTGCTACAATTACAGAGGGACACAAAATTACCTACATTACAGATATTTTATTTTCAAAAAAAAATATAGATAAATTAAAAAAACATATCAAAAATACAAGCCTACTATTCATCGAGGCATGCTTTTTAAATATTGAAAGGGATAGAGCTAGGGAACGCTACCATCTTACCGCCAAACAGGCAGGTTATATAGCAAAAATATCTAAAGCTAAAAAGATAAAATTTTTTCATATATCACCGATACATCTAAATGATTACACATCAATTAAAAATGAGTTGTTTGAAATGTTAAAGTAACAGCTACTATTGATAAATCAAGATTCTAATTTTTTATATCAGGGAGAATAGTTTGAAAATAAAAATAGGTATTGCTCAGGGAAGATTTCATATTATACATTGGGGACATATTGAGTATCTTCTTAAAGCAAAAGAGGTATCGGAACATCTCGTAATTGGAGTTACAGATTGTGATCCTGAGCGAGCATATTTTGAATATTCAGAAGACATCAAAAATTTTGACCAAAATAATTTATTAAAACCTTACAGAAGTTTTGATCTCCCTATCTTCCCCTTTACATTTTACGACAGAGCCCAGATGATAAAAAGAGCCATTATAGATGAAGGTGTCAACCCTTCAGAGTTTGATATAGTGCCGTTTCCTATCCATACTCCCAATATCTTAAAATATTATATTCCGCTTGACGGTGTGATACTTGCCACAATATACGATGAATGGGGAGAACGGAAGATTGATATTTTTAAAAAGATGGGATTTAATGTCCAAATTTTGTGGAGAAGAGGGATGGAGACACGGTTTACCACAGGTTCTGAAGTAAGAAGAAGGATAAAAAATGGTGAAAATTGGAAAAATCTTGTCCCAGACTCTGTTCATAAATATATTAGTGAAAAGAACATTATTTTCTGAATAAAGTTTGGTGGTATCAACTATAATATAGACCTCATTTCCAATTTGTAATATAAAATTGATATTTTAAATATCTAAAAATTTATAAATAACTAATTTTTTATATTTTATCTCTTAAAATATGAATCTTATTCTAATAAATTTATTTTATTGCCTTTATCTAAATAGTTTTACCAACTATTTTTTAATATTTTACAACTTTAAAATTATAAGAGAGTGATTATGTGTCGCAATTTATCCTTAAAGACACTCTACAAAAGCAATAAATGAAAAAATTTAATTTCATTATATTTACTTTAACTCTTTTTATATCAAATCTATTTTTACCACAATATACAAATTCAAATAACAATATTTTATCCATAAACTCACCAGAAGATGTAGTAAACCCTCTACCCTACTCCTCACTCTTTTTAGACAAGAGTAATTCTTTGACTTTTGAAGATATAGATAGAGTAAATTTCATATCTACTAATAGAAAGAATCTTAATTTTGGATTTATCGATGACACTTTATGGGTCAAATTTGCTATTCAAAATTTATCAGATTTAGAAAATTGGATTTTAGATATCCCATATCCACCTCTTGATAAAATTGAGATTTTTTTATCTACCAAATCAGAAACTATCAAATTTATCTCTGGCGATTCAATCCCATTTAATATGAGAAATATCAAGACAGAAGATTATGGTTTTAAAATAAAATTACAAAAATCAACAATTTATACTATTATGATAAAAGTAAAAACATCAAGCTCCACACAACTTCCCATTAAAATAGTATCAGAAAAAAATTTTTATGAAAGAAAACTTTTTTCAAATATATTCAAAGGTGCTTATATCGGTATATTTTTTGTAATGATATTCTATAATCTTTTCATATATATTACAGTAAGAGACAAAACATACATATTATATATCACCTATATGATATCAATACTTCTATTTTTCTTATCAATAAAGGGCTTCCTCTTCAAATTTTTATTTAGCAGTAATCCTCTTTTCAACGATTTATCCCTCATACTCTCTGTCAACAGCATAACTTTTTTTGGGACACTCTTTGGCCTTCAGTTTTTAAATATAAAAAAGTATAACAAACTAATTTTTTATATACTTACATTGATTTCATTACTCTCACTCTTACTACTTTTATCAACTCCATTTATCAATAAACTCTCAGCAATAAGAATTACCGCCCTTCTCTCATCAATTGCATCTATATTTCTCTTATTGGCAGGGATAGTTGCTCTATACAAAGGTTACAAACCCGCTCGTTACTATGTTTTTGGCTGGCTTACAGTGCTGATAGGAACAATTATTCTTGTTTTAAATAAATTTGGGGTAGTGCCACAAAATATCTTCACAGAAAATTCTCTCCATTTTGGTTCAGTAATTGAAGTAATATTCCTTTCAATCTCTTTAGGTGCAAGAATCAAAGATCTAAAAGATGAAAAAGACAATATAATTATGCAGAATCTTGAAAATAGGCTTAAAATGAACCAAATATTTGAAAAATTTGTCCCTAAGGAGTTTCTCAAACTCTTGGGAAAAGATAATTTAACCGAAGTAAAACTTGGAGACAATATAGAAACAGAGATGACAATACTATTTTGTGATATAAGAAATTTCACCTCTCTATCCGAAAATATGACAGTAGATGAGAATTTTAGATTTTTAAACTCTTTTTTTATGAGGATGAACCCTATAATTCACAAAAACAACGGAGTTATTGACAAATTTATAGGTGACTCAATAATGGGAATATTTCACAACGATCCTTTAGATGCTGTAAATGCAGGTGTTGAAATGTTAAAAGAGCTTACTTTATACAACGAGAATAGGAAAAAATCTAACTACAAACCTATAAAAATAGGGATAGGGATAAATTGTGGAAAAGTAATGCTGGGGACAGTAGGCTCTGAAAAGAGGATGAATACGACTGTCATTGGTGACACAGTAAACATTGCATCAAGACTTGAAACCATCACCAAAACTTTAAAATCTGATCTGATTATTTCAGAGTATCTATTTGATCAAATCAAAGATAGATACCAGAAAGATAAATTCATAATTGAAAAAATAGGTGAGAATGAGATTATAGGGAGAAAACAACATATTGTCCTATACAAAGTTGTGTTTGATACTCCAACATCTCAGAATAGTTAACTCCATTTTATTATACCCCCTTTTTAATTTACAGAGGGAATTTATAACATTTAGATAATTATTTCTAATGCCATTTAAATAGGAATTTTATTGTAACATTAACGAATAGCGAAGGTTTTCCATCTTATTGAAAACCTGATCAGGTAACAAAAAATTATTTTAAGAAATTGGTCGATTATGATGGTAGTAGGCACACCCTATTGCACCATTAAATTGAACATCTTCGGGAAGAAGTATTTCCGATATATTCAAAATTTTTTTAAGGAAGTGTCCCAAACCTTTATTCAAAGCAGCACCACCAGACAGAACAATGGGTAGGGAGAAAGAATTTTTCATCATTGCAGCAATTCTTTTTGCAATAGAGATATTTATACCTGAGGATATATTTTGGGGAGGAATCCCCTCTGCAACTTTACCGATTATTTCGCTCTCTCCAAAAATAGCGCAGGTTGATGATATCTCCACAGGGTCTTCTATCTGATTAAATAGAAATTCAAGCTCAACATCCAAGACATTTGCCATATTTTCGAAAAATCTACCGGTGCTTGCTGCACATTTGTCGTTCATCACAAAATCCTCTATATAGCTATCAACAACTTTGATGATTTTGACATCCTGACCGCCAAGGTCGATAAGTGTAAAATCTTTTAATCCGAGTTGAAAAAATATTCCCCAAACATGAGCCTTTATTTCATTGATACATATACTTCCACTTATATTGATGTTGTTTCTTCCATAACCTGTGGAACAGAGTAAAGTATCTGCTATTCCAAGTTGGTCTAAATCAACTAAAAGCTGGGTATTTACGAGTTTTGCAAATTTTTTGTAGAATTGGACTGTATTGTGCAGCTCCTTTTTGATTATTTTACCATCTTTCAAAACAGCTATCTTTACAAATCTACTGCCAAGGTCTATACCTGCTATTTTATCCATAAATTTTTATCCCAATACCTTTTAAGAGAGAAGTTTATCTTTTTTTCTATAAACCATCCCGTTGAATATTGCTATCAGATTCATCTGCTCATCAGTAACTTTTATCTCATAATTTGCAAGTTTACTATTTTTTGACTGCTCTATAGCTTCTGCAAAGAGCCTACCCTTTGAGAAAGCCTTTATAAATGATATATTTGCATTTATTGCTACTGCAATTGTCCCGTAAGAGTTTGATGCTATAGAGAATGCCACATCTGCTAAAGAAAATATCACTCCACCATGAAGAATTTTGACACCATTGAGATGCTGATCACCAACAACCATTGAAACTTTAGCATACCCTTCGCGGACATCAACCAACTCAACACCAAGATTGTTTGCGTAATTATCATTTTTGAAATATTTCTCTATTACATCCATAAAAATCTCCTATTTTCTTATATAATCTTTTACACTTTCAATAAATTTTTCAGGGATAGGGATAGTTTGTTGAGAAGTATAATCGTAAAAAACTTGGACACTCAATCCGTCCGCAAATTTAATAGCTCTTTCAGAATCAGTTATTTCATAGAAAAACTTGAAACTTTTCTTCCCAAAATCTCCACACCACATATTTAAGTATATACCGGGCGACTTTAGATCAATCGGTTTGTAGTAGTTTACCTCGCATCTTGCAATGATAAATGAGAAATCTCTCTCTGTTTTCACATTAAGAATATTTTTGAAAAATTCTAACCTCCCCAATTCAAAGTAACTTAAGTAGACTGAATTGTTGACATGTCCCATTGCATCAATATCAATAAATCTTAGCTGAATAGGGATTTGGTATATGTTGTCCATACTGAGTGCTCCTATTGTAAAAGTTCAGCGTTCAAAATTTAAATTATAACCATAAACTATAAAAAGCAGGCTTAAGGTTGAAAAAAGAGAAAAAATAGTGGATAGTTGTTATTGTAATTATTCATTCTCAATTTTTAATTAATAGTTATTAGGTATTGATGTTGAATCGAAAAAAATAATTAAACATTTACAATTCATAATTCACAATTCAAAATTCAAAATTTTTATAAAATTACTTCAAGTATTCCAGCCTTACACTCCTGCTATTTTCAAAAATTGAAATTTTATAAAATAGTGAATGTTGGATAAAATTAATAACATTTAAAACCATTTTTTGCAAGATTATTTAAAATTAACAAGAGTTAAAAACCCCACTATCATAGTTATATTGTGTATCATTGTGGGCAATAGCAAAAAACCTCATAATAGCAGGCTAAAAAAAGTAAAATGAGAAGTAAAATAGTGGTTATAGAAGAAATACGGCCTTTAGATTTTAAATAATAATTGTTAAACTATTAAATTTAGATTGATTTTTAACTTTGTATGAAAAGATTTATTTTCTATTTCTATTATATGATTAAAAGCTTCTACTGTAAAATAAAAAAAGGCAGGTAAACCCTGCCTTTTTTTGTATAGATAGTTTGAAATATGTTATTAAGCTTGAAGCTGTCTTCTGTCTTCCATATCAAAAAGTTTTCTTTCAACTTTTCCTGCAATACCAAGCTGCTCTCTCTTTTTGTTGATGTGAGCTATCATCTTCTGAGCCATTTCGTGAGGATCAACAGCAAAATCCCATTTACCAAGACCCCATTCTGATTCAAGACCATCAAATAGAAGTTTGTGGAACTTGGTGCCTTCTATTGAAGGGAATGTAGCTCCAAAGATAGTATAAACACCAGAACCAACAAAGTAGTGACCAATAGATATAGCTTTTTCACTCATCCACTCAGGTGCAGCACCTGCAACAGGTAAATCAGCAATAGAATCACCAAGACCACCTGTTTTTACCATTTCAGCACAAGCTATAAGTATTCTTGAGTTATCAACACAAGAACCAACATTAAGAACAGGAGGCATACCAACTGTCTCACATATCTCTTTTAAGCCAGGTCCACATAGATCTTTTGCAGTTGGATCCATCAATCCTACTTTTGCTAAAGATATAGCTGAACAACCTGTCTGAACAACAAGAACATCATTTTTGATAAGCTCTTTTACAAGCTCAACGTGAACATAATCGTGTTTTACTCTTGGGTTGGTGCAACCAACAACACCTGCAACCCCTCTAATTCTTCCATTGATTATATTGTCGTTTAGAGGTTGATATGTAGATCTAAAAGTCCCACCAAGCATATAATTTACGTATTCGTGTGAAATACCGTGGATACCAAGTTTTTTATTTTTAGGGATTTCGATTTTAGCTTTTCTTCCATTTTTGAATCTGTCAATAGCCATTTCTACTATTTTGTCAACACACTCTCTTGGCTTGTCTTCTTTGAGTTGGATATGAATTGTAGAACCTTCTATGTGAGCTCTTGGGTTTGTAGTAACAAATTTGGTCCCATAGCACTCTGATAGTGGTCCCAAAGCTTGTTTGATACACTGAACATCAACAGCCATTGCATCAACTGCACCTGTAACTATGATTGTCTCTGTAGACATGAAGTTCCCAGCGTGAGGGATACCATGTCTCATAAGAACTTCTGCACCAGAACAGCACATACCGAGAAGATTTATCCCTTTTGCACCTGCTGCTTTTGCTTTTTCTATGTTTTTAGGATCATTAACTGCATCTATCATTGATTCAAAAAGATTTGGCTCATGACCGTGAACTATAACATTTACTTTGTCTTCTTCAAGATAACCCATATCAACACCAGCAACTATAGCTTTTGGTGTGCCGTAAAGTATATCTGATATCTCTGTAGCAACCATTGATCCGCCCCATCCATCTGAAAGAGCAGTTCTTGTAGCGTGTCTCATGATATTTTGGTATTCTTGGTCAACACCCATGTGAGTTCTGTGCATCATCTCCATAAGTTCTCTCATAGAACCTCTTGGAACAACACCAAGTTCTCTCCATTTCTCCAAAGTTTTGGCTGGAACTCTTTTTGAAAATGGGATTTCACCTTCAACAGCAGTGTAAGTTTTCTCTAATGTGTGGTAAAGCTCCATAGCAAGATCTTTAGTTGATCTTGGTTTCTCATTATCCCCTTCACCTTCGTAAAGTGGAATATTTATCTCTTCACATACATATTTTAATTTAGCTTCATCTTTGATTTTGTAGTCTGTGATTTTACCTTCAACAACTTCTTTGAAAAGATCGAGCATTGCCATCCCGTGATCGGTATGTGCTGCTGCTCCTGCAACAACCATTCTCGCAAAGTTTCTTGCTGCTATTGTGTCGTATGTAGCACCACAAACACCAACCTTTTCATAAGGATTTTTGGGGCTTAATCTACAAGGACCCATAGAACAGTTTTTACAGCAAGCTGCATCTGAACCGATAGGACATGGACTCATATCATGTGCTCTGTGAAAAGCTGTCTTTACACCTTCTGCTTCAGCTTTTTTGAGCATTTGAGCAGTAGAGGGACATATTGTAGCTTCTTCAATTTTGAACTCTTTTGCCATTTTTTTCTCCTTCTTGGATTATTTGATAAATAACTTCTTACTAATAAACAAAAATAGTGCCATAAATGAAAATCAATATTTAAAGCATGTTACCACCATAGCTAAATTTGACAAGCGAAAAAAATTTGGATTTCATACGAAATATTTTCGCTATCCTAATATTTTTTCGTTTATTCTGATCTTACTATTTTTTCTGATATCCTCTATCATCGTATCCATCTTTGATTTCATCTTTTCATTGGTTAGCATTTTTATGTATTGCTCCTTCTCCTTCTCAAACTTTGCATTATCAAAATTTTCAAACTCAGTAACACCTATTACAAAAGCAGCATCTCTGTTAGACAATGGATGATTTAGGAGCTCATCTTTAACTTTTAATACTTTGATCTCTGACAAATCAATATCTTTTAATTTATCTGTTTTTGGGGAGTAAAAATTTATAAAGTCTGTTGCATCATAGGTGTAGATATTTTTTGTTGCCTCTTTTAGAGCTTGCAAGGTTTTGGAAGATGTTATCAAAGTAGCTGCTGCATCTTTAGCCATCTTTTCTGATTCTACATTTTTATACTCTTTTATAACTGTATCTTTGATGTTGTTAAAATCAGGGATGTATGGTTTGTCAATTTTTACAACTTTTGCAAAATATAGTGGTGATATCGGACTCCCTTCAATAATCTGAATGACATTCTCCTCTGCTTTGAATATTTTGCTTATAAAATCGGGGAGGAATTTCTTGCTGTTTAATGTAATTTTTTCTGCAGAGGCAATTTGGAGATTTAAATCTTTTGCTATACTTTCAAGAGATGAACTGTTGTCCAATTTTTGAGCATAACTATCAGATATCTCTTTCATTTTTAGGGAAATATAATTTTGCTCAAGTTGTGATTTTATTAATGGTTTTGCCTGCTCGAAAGTTTTACTGCTACTCGGTTTTATATCTTCAACTTTGATAATATGGTATCCGAAGTTGGTTTTGACTATTTCACTTATCTGATCCTTTTTTAGAGAAAATGCAGCTTTTTCAAACTCAGGAACCATCTGACCCTTTGAAAAGTAACCGAGGTCACCACCTTTTACTTTTGAAGGACAATCTGAATATTTTTTAGCAAGCTCAGGAAAATTCCCCCCACTCTTTACCTCTTTGAGGACAGTTTCAGCTTTTTTGAGTGCTTCTTTATCGTGAGTAGAATCTCCAGTTGTTTTAAAAAGGATATGTCTTGCCTTTATCTGCTCCTTTTCACTGAATTGATCTTTATTCTCATCGTAATATTTTTTGATGTCGTCATCTGAAAGTTTGAAAGATTTGAGGATGTAATCTTTGTCAACTGAAACAAAAGCTACATCTCTTGTTTCAGGGGTTTTAAACATCTCTTTATTTTTATCGAAGTAAGCTGTGATATCAGCATCTGTGTATTTTACTTGTGATACAAATTTGTCAAATGGTATTTTTACAAAACCTAATTTGGCTCTCTTTGTATTTAGCTCATAGGCTAATTTTGCCTCTTGATCAGTAATTAAGATTGAATTTGCTATTGAGTTTTGAAATTTGTTGATTGCAATGTCAAATTTAAGTTTCTTTTCAAAATCTTCAGGGGTGATACGGTTCATCTGTAGGACTTGATGGTATCTCTCCTTGCTAAATCCGCCATTATCTTTGAATGCCTCTATTGTCACAATTATATCTTTTAACTCATCGTCACTGACATTTATCCCCATCTTGACAGCCTCCTGATGGATTAGGATTTTGTTGATAAGTGAATTGACGATATTCTCTTTAAGGTGAAAATTTTTGATCATAGCTTCATCTATCTTCATATTGTATTGGGATTCATAATTTTTTATAAAATTGTCAAACTCTCTGGAAAACTCTTGTAAAGATAACGTTTCATTGTTTACAATAGCAGCATAATTGGCAGAATCTTTTTTTGCAAAACTCCCAACGCCCCAGAAAACAAAAACCAGTGCAACTATCCCTAATGCTACTTTAACTACTGATGATGATGCATTTTTCCTTAAATATTCAAACATAGATAACTCCTTATTTTTATTGTAAAGATATTTTAAGAGAGTGAAATATCTATTATATAAATAAAAAAAATGCAACTTTTTTATTGTGTTTTATGCAATTTTTATGTAGTAATATCCCTTCTAATATTTTAAATGAGAGGGGCTGTATGGAAAGCTTTGATGTTGGGATCATGATAGGTAGTAATTCAGATTACCCTATTATAGAGGAGAGTATCCAGATTTTTGATAGATTTGGGATCCCATATATAATTACAATTACATCTGCTCACAGAACTCCTCAAAGAACAGAAAAATTCATTAAATATTGTGAAGATAGATCAGTAAAGATATTCATAGCAGCAGCAGGAGCTGCAGCTCATTTACCGGGTGTGGTTGCATCTATGACTAACCTACCTGTTATAGGGGTCCCAATAGCGGCTACTGCCCTAAATGGTATAGATGCTCTTTACTCAATTGTCCAAATGCCTGGGGGTATCCCTGTTGCAACAATGCCTATTGGCAAAGCAGGTGCCAAAAATGCTGCTATATTTGCACTTCAGATATTATCTCTTGCTAACAGCGAGTTGAGACTTAAGCTAAACAATTTTAGGCTTGAAATGAAAGATAGCATTGTAAATCAGGCAGAAGTTTTGAAAATTAAAAATAATAATGTATTTATAGACTTTTAAAATAAAATTTTTTTTGGAGGTGTTGTATGATTCAAAGAACTTTATCAATAATAAAACCTGATGCAGTCAAGAAAAATGTATCAGGTAAAATAATCTCTATCTTAGAGGAGAACGGCATTAAAATAGTTGCAATCAAAATGCTCACACTTAGCAGAAAAGTGGCTGAAGGATTTTACTATGTCCACAAAGATAAAGGATTTTTCAACAGTCTGATAGATTTTATGACATCTGGTCCTGTTGTTGTTATGATACTTGAAGGTGATAATGTAATCGAAAAATATAGAAAACTTATGGGTGCTACCAATCCAGAAAAAGCTGATGCAGGCACAATAAGAAAACTTTATGCAACTGATATAGAAAAAAATGCTGTTCATGGCTCAGATGCTGTAGAAACAGCAGATTTTGAAACAAGATATTTTTTTAATGCATTTGAAATAAATGAACGTTAAAACTTATTTTTGGAGATAATAATGTATTTTCAAGATGTTATAATGAATTTACAAAAATTTTGGGCTGACAATGGATGTATCATCCAGCAGCCTTACGATATTGAAGTCGGTGCCGGGACAATGAACCCGGCAACTTTTTTACGAGTGTTAGGACCAGAGCCTTTTAATGTTGCATATGTAGAACCTTCAAGAAGACCTACTGACGGAAGGTATGGTGAAAATCCAAATAGACTTCAACACTACTACCAGTTTCAGGTGATCTTAAAACCTTCGCCACTTGATATTCAGGAGATTTATCTTAACAGTCTCAGATTTCTCGGAATAAACCCTCTTGAACACGATATAAGATTTGTAGAGGATGACTGGGAATCACCTACACTCGGAGCGTGGGGACTTGGGTGGGAGGTTTGGCTTGATGGGATGGAGATTACACAGTTTACATACTTTCAGCAGGCTGGGAGCATTGATCTTGATGTTGTTGCAGGAGAGATCACCTATGGTGTTGAAAGGATATCTATGTATCTTCAAGGTATTGACAATGTTTACGATCTTAAATGGAACAAAAATTTAAAGTATGGGGATATTCACCATAAAAGTGAAGTTGAGGGATCGATTTACAACTTTGACGAAGCTGACATTCAGATGCTTTTTAAACTTTTTGAAATGTATGAGCAGGAATCTAAAAGATTGATAGAGAAGAAATTAGTTTTGCCTGCTTACGATTTCTGTCTTAAATGCTCCCATACATTTAATCTACTTGATGCAAGAAATGCAATATCTGTTACTGAAAGGACAGGATATATAGGCAGGATAAGGAATCTTGCAAAACTTTGTGCTACTGAATATCTTGAGCAGAGGAGACAGATGGGATTTCCTATGTTAAAAAGATAGAGACTCAAAAATTAAGATATAAAAATTTATTAATTTTAGTAACAATCTCATCCCCTGTAACAGGTTTTTCTATTATACTTTTTATGCATTTATATTTTTTGAGTTCAAGTATAGTAGAATCTACACACCCTGTAAGCAGGAATATTGGGATATTGATATTATTCTCTCTATTGTGTTTTACTATATCTTCACCTGTAATCCCTGGTTCTAAGATATAATCAAGCAAAATAATGTCTATACCTTTTTTGTCTGGAAGGTCTATAAAATCTTTGTAGGATGTCAAAGATATCACATTAAACCCATAAAAATTGAGAAGCTCTGATAGGCTGTTCTTAAAATAGAGGTCATCATCTATTATACAGACAGTTGCTTTAGATTTTTTATCTCTAACCTCTTGATTGTATGTAGTGATAGTTTTGTTTTTATGCAACTCATTTGTTTCAAAAATGGGTAGCGAAATTATAAAATCTGTCCCTATCCCATGATTACTTATAAAATCTATCGCTCCACCCAACTCTTTTACTTCTTTTAAGGCTATCGAGAGACCCAAACCAACCCCTTGCCTCTGATTCTCTGAACTTTTAACCTTTGAAGTGAAGAAAGGTTCAAATATTTTATCTTTGAATTCAGGTTTAATTCCAATACCATTGTCCCTGACAATAATTCTTACGAAAGGTTTGTCATTGAGTGTTATCATTTCTGATAAAAGTGATATCTCGCCATTTTCCCTCTGAACTTCGTTGATTGCATCAATTGAATTTATAAGGAGATTAAGCAAAAGTTGAACAAGGGAAGATTTGTTCCCCAAAACATTGATATTATTATCTTTGAACTCGGTTTTGAATGTTATCCGCTTACTCTTTTTTATTAGTGGTGTTATGAGAGATATGACATTTTCCATCAGATCTGATATTTTTACAGGCTCTTTTGTTATTTTATTTTTTCTTGTAAAATTGAGAAACTGCTGCATAAAAAGAGATGCATTTTGTATAGATTTTTCAATGTTGGAGAGATATTTTTCGACTTTTTCTGGGGATGTATCCTTTGTGAGTCTTATTAGCTCAAGGTTGTAGCCTATCCCTGTTATTATGTTGTTTATGTCATGAACAAGGGCTCCAGACATTGTGCCCAATATCTCTGCTTTTTGAGATTGTTTAAGCTGCTCTTCAAGTGCTTTTTTGTCACTATTGTCTCTGAATACAGATATATAATTTTCTACTTTACCTTTACTATCAAAGAGTGCAAATATCTTTACAGCACAGGGTATGATAATATTTTTATCATTAATTACATCGATGTTCCCAACCCACATCCCTTTAGATAATACATTTTCTAATATATGTTTTATAAAAGATTTTCTTTCAGAACTTACAGGGATAATATCTTTGGCATGGCTATTGTTGGGTAAATAGCCAACAATCTGATCAAATTTGTTGTTTTTGTAGAGAATTAAACCATCTTTGTCTGTAATAAATATTGCATCACTATTCTCCTCTATTACTCTGAAATACAAATCTCTCTGCTTCTCTATCTCCAGATTGGCAGTAATATCTATCATCCAACCTTCAAATATATCACGGTCTAAAATTTTACCTGATAGCAAAACATTGATAATTGAACCATCTCTTTTCTTTACCCTTGTTTTGACTATATGTTGGGAGGTATTTTCTTCAACACCTTTTAAAAAATTGTCTCTTTCTGATTTTTCAAGGTAAATATCTTTTGGGATATTAAGCTGTTGAAGTTGATAAAAATCTTCATATCCAAGTATCTCAATAAAGGATTGGTTTGCATAGAGGAATTTACCATCTTTTGTGGAAACATAAAACCCAAAATTAGCTTGACTTATAGACTTTTCAAAATTGATATTATACAATTCTATCTCTAACCTCGCAATCTACTTTCTAAATATATATTTTAATTGATAGTTAAAATAAAACATACTGAACCAAACTTTACAACTAAATAAAAATATTTTTATTTGCAAAGCTCGATAAATAAAACAGAAATTCATTTTAATAGATTATTTATTATCAAATTAATTTCAATTATGCAATATAAATTTTTTAAATATCATCGGCATATTGGATATTAGAGGATAGGTTAATTTTTTGAAGAGTTCCTGAATAGGTAACTACCTATAAAATCATCAAGAAGTTCTCCATCCATCATTGCATTTATGTTGCCAACTTCAAATCCTGTGCGGTGATCCTTCACCATCTGATAAGGATGAAATATGTAAGACCTTATCTGACTTCCCCAGCCTATCTCTTTCTGCTCTCCACGAATTTCATTGATCTCACTCTCTTTTGCTTGACGCTCTATTTCGTAAAGTTTAGATTTGAGAATTTTCATTGCAACATCCCTATTTCTATGCTGGGACCTTTCATTTTGACACTGAACTACTATCCCTGTTGGTAAATGAGTGATCCGTATCGCAGAATCAGTTTTGTTAACATGCTGACCACCTGCTCCACTTGCTCTAAATGTATCAACTCTCAAATCTTTTTCATTTATATCTATTGAGATCTCTTCAGATAACTCTGGTATTACTGAAACAGATGCAAAAGATGTATGCCTTTTCTTATTTGCATCAAATGGTGATATCCTTACTAATCGGTGAATCCCTGTCTCCCCTTTGAGTAACCCATAAGAGTAATCACCCCTGACAATAAAGGTGCAGCTTTTTATACCAGCTTCCTCCATTGTCAGCTTATCAACAATTTCGGTGACAAATTTACCCTTTTCGCACCACCGTAAATACATCCTTAAAAGCATTTCTGCCCAATCTTGTGCTTCTGTCCCGCCAGCACCAGCATTGATGCTTACTATTGCTGGCGATATATCATTTGGGTCTGAGAGTATCTCTTTTATTTCAAGAGCCTTTACATCCTTTTTTAGTAATCTTAACTCTCTTTCAATTTCTGTAAAATCTTCCTCTTTTTCACTCTCGAAGAGCTCAAACATAAACTTAAGATCTTCAACTCTTTTAGATAGAGCATCCCAATTGTTTATTACATCTTTTAGGAATTTCTCTCTTTTGAGAGTATTTTTGGAATTTTCAGGATTTTCCCAAAAAGAGGGAAGTGATATTTTTGTGGCTATTTCACTTAGCTCAGATTTCTTGACATCTATCTCAAAGATAACTCCTTAAATTTAGAAGTTTGTCAGTAAGATCCTTGATATTTTTCTTTATCTCCCATGCTTCCATAAAATTTACTCCCAGATATTCTCTTTAAAGATTGTCTCATCCCTTGAAGGTCCAGTAGATACAATAGATACTTTTGTTTTAAGGCTCTCTTCAATTTTCTTGATGAAAATTTTTGTTTCGTTTGGTAATTGGCTGTAATCTTTGATATCTTTTGGAAAAGCTACCCCCCACCCTTTTACTGATTGGTAAACAGGGGTAACTTTTTTAAGTATTTCGTTGGAGTTTGTGAAGTAGGGAAGTATTTCATTCCCTAATTTATAAGCAGTGCATATCTTTATTTCATCCAAACCACTAAGGACATCTATCTTTGTAAGAGCTATATCATCAACTCCGTTGATATCAATAGCATATTTTAATGCAACCAAATCAATCCAGCCACACCTTCTTGGTCTTCCTGTGGTAGAACCAAACTCTCCACCTTGAGTTCTGAGAAACTCTCCAGTAGAGTCTTCTAATTCTGTGGGAAAAGCACCGTTGCCAACTCTTGTGGTATAAGCTTTTACAATACCGATAATTTTCTTTATTTTACCGCTGCCTATGCCGCTTCCTGAATATATATTTCCAGAGCAGGTGTTGGAAGATGTTACAAAGGGGTATGTTCCGTGGTCTATGTCAAGGAGTATCCCTTGTGCACCTTCAAATAGTATATTTTTCTTATCTGAGATGTATTGGTTAATTATTTGGTGTGTATCAAATACATAATCTTTTAAAAATTGAGAATATTTTAGATACTCTGATAGTATAATATCTATACTAAACTCTTCCCCGCCATAAAATTTTATAAGCATATTTTTCTCTTCTAAGAACTCTTCAAGCCTCTGTTTGAAAGTTGACGGATTGATAAACTCACACATCCTTATCCCTCGTCTTCCAATTTTATCTTCATATGCTGGTCCTATCCCTCTCCCTGTTGTTCCTATTTTTGAACTCTCTCTGAGTAGGTCTATTCTTATATGGTAAGGCATAATAATATGAGCATTACTACTTATTTTAAGGTTTGCAGGGGATACTTTTATCCCACTTTTCCTTAATGTTTCGATCTCTTCAATTAAGGTTTGAGGATTAACCACCACTCCATTTCCGATTATGCACACACTATTTTCATAAAGTATCCCTGATGGGATAAGGTGTAAAATTGTTTTCTTTGAATTTACGACTATTGTATGTCCTGCATTATTACCACCTTGAAATCTTACAACTGCATCTGATCTTTCTGCAAGTATATCTACTATCTTGCCTTTCCCTTCATCACCCCATTGTAACCCAAGAACTGCTAAATTTGGCATATTTAACTCCTTAAAATAAAAAACCAGCACTTAATATAAGTAGTAAAATGCTGGTTTCTTGTAAATTGATACTATTTTATAATTCTATCAATGTAGCAGAAACAATATTTGGAAGTTTTTTCATATCTTCAATAATAGATGGAGCAATTTCCTGGTCCACTTGGACAATTGATATTGCCATACCACCGATCGATTCCCTACCAAACTGCATATTACCTATATTTATATTTTTTGAACCAAGAAATCCACCTATATTACCGATAACTCCCGGTTTGTCATGATTGTAAAGTAGTATAATGTGTCCCTTAGGCTCTGTCTCAACTCTGAAGTTATTGATTGAGACTATCCTTATATCTTCTTTCCCAAAAAGAGCACCCTCAATAGATAGTAATCCTGTTAATGTTTTGGCTTTTAGGATGATTGATGATGAAAAATTCTTGCTTTCTGAATTTTTGCTTTCGTTAATCTTGATGCCTCTCTCTTTAACTACAATAGGAGCATTTACAAAATTAACATTATCACCCATAATAGGAGTTAACAAACCTTTGAGTAGTGATAGTGTAATTGGTGCAACTTGATATTTTACAACATCACCGTAATACTCTATAAATATATCTGTAAACCCACAAGATTCTGTGCACATCTGAGTGACAAAACTACCCATCTTCTCACCAAGTTTTATATATGGAGCTAATATCTTCAGCTCTTCTGCACTTACAGATGGAACATTAAGAGCATTTGTTACTGTGCCATTTACTAAGTAATCTGCCATCTGCTCCGCAACTGCTATTGAAACATTAAGCTGGGCTTCCTCTGTAGATGCACCTAAATGTGGTGTGCATATGAAATTTTCAGATTTTATGAGCGGGTGGTTAAAATCTGGTGGCTCTTTTTCAAAAACATCAAAAGCTGCTCCTGCAACTTTACCACTTTGGAGTGCCTCTGCAAGATCATCTTCGTTGACTATCCCACCTCTTGCACAGCAGATTATCCTAACTCCATTTTTCATAATT
The DNA here is from genome assembly GCA_020722945.1 of Candidatus Methylomirabilis sp. GTDB lineage: Bacteria > DYJV01 > DYJV01 > DYJV01 > DYJV01 > DYJV01. Next base: position 62,185 of record DYJV01000002.1, read on the forward strand.
TTGAATGTATCTTTGTTGATAAGATTTTTAGTATCTTTTGTGAGTGGAGTATGAATAGTGATATAGTCACTCTGGGTAAATATCTCATTTAATGAAACAAGTTTAATACCTTTTTTGAGTGCATTCTCTTCTGAAATATAAGGATCGTATGCTATTACTTTCATTTTGAGACCCAAACATCTGTCAGCAACAATAGTTCCGATATTTCCAAGTCCTACTATCCCTAAAACTTTGTTGAAAAGCTCTGAACCCATAAATTTGCTTTTCTCCCACTTCCCACTTTTCATACTTGCAGTTGCCTGAGGAATACTTCTTGATATAGACATCATCATTGAGATGGTATGTTCTGCTGTAGTAATGGTATTGCCGTGAGGGGTATTCATTACGATGATACCTTTTTCTGATGCAGCAGGAATGTCAACATTGTCAACCCCAATACCTGCTCTACCTATGGCTTTGAGATTCTTGGCATGCTCAAGAACATCTTTAGTCAACTTTGTAGCACTTCTTATTACTATTCCATCATAATTCCCAATTACTTGTTTCAGCTCATCTTTGGTCATACCGACCTTAACATCAACATCTATATTGGGATTGCTTTTTAATATTTCTACTCCCTGTTTGTCAAGTTTGTCACTAACTAAAACTTTTACCTTTGCCATTGGGAAACTCCTTTATTCAGATAATATTTCTAAAGCTTTTGAAACACCTTTACCTAATTCAAATTTGTAGCCTAATTTTTTGAGTGCCATTTCAAGAGCGGCAATAGATGTAATTATGTCAAATTTATCAAAGAATCCAATATGGGATAATCTAAAAATTTTACCTTTTGCCCTATCTTGACCACCAGCAATTGTAATTTTGAAGTTGGTTCTAAATATTTTTACAATGTCTTGTCCATCTATACCTTCTGGAGCATAAACTGCTGTAACTGATTCACTTGGTGAATCTGGAGCATAGAGCTTAAGCCCAATTGCTTTTACAGCTTCTCTTGTTGCATATGAAAGAAGTGAGTGTCTCTTCCAGATATTTTCAAGACCCTCCTCTTTTAACATATCGAGAACTTTTGATAAACCTACCACAAGAGAAACAGCAGGAGTGTAAGCATTTTGCCCCTTTAGGAGATTTTTCCTCTCTTTTTTTAGATCAAAATAGTATTTTGGAAGATCAGACTTCTCCATAAATTTTAAAGCTTTCTCACTTACAGAAGCAAATGCAAGACCCGGTGGAAGCATAAATGCTTTCTGTGAACCACTGACATGAATATCTATACCCCAATTGTCAGTTTCTACGCTGAAAACACCAACTCCTGTAATACCGTCAACTATCATAAGACAATTATCATTCTTTTTAACAAGAGCAGCAATATCTTTAATAGGGTGTTTCACCCCTGTGGATGTTTCACTTGATTGTATAAATATACCTTTTAAATCACTATTTTTATCAAGCTCATTTTTAACTTGTGCAACCTCAACAGCTTTACCCCATTCAACATCAACAAATATAGGGTTTAAGCCATATACTGATACTAATTCTCCCCATCTCTCTCCAAATTTTCCAGCTCTGACAACAAGGACTTTGTCACCTTTGCAAAAGCAGTTTGCTACTGCAGCTTCCATTGCACCTGTGCCTGAAGCTGAAAAAATTACTACATCGTTTTTGGTTTGGAAAACATACTTGAGGTCTTCTGCAACTTTAGTAAGTATCTCTTTAAATTTTGGTGCTCTATGGTGAATAACAGGTAAAGACATCACACTAAGCACCTCTTCTGGAACAGGCGTTGGTCCTGGTGCCAATAATCTCCATTTCTCCATTTTTATCTCCTTATGACAAACATAATAATTTTTTAAAGAGAATTTTATTATATCATATAGTTTAAGTAGTCAAGATTTTTATCATTTTTTTTGGGATTAATCGTCTGTTTTGATCTCTTTTACTCTCTTGATATTTATAGATCTATTATTGATATTATAAAAAAAGAGGTGGAAAATTTATAATTTTGCCACCTCTTAGAAATTAAAAATTAGATTTTTCTTATATTGTTAGAACATTGCAGGATCCCTATATGTGCCGTAAACATTTCTGAAAGTATCACATATCTCTTGTAATGTAGCGTATTCTCTAACTGAATTTATGATGTATGGCATAAGATTCTGACCCTTTTCAGCAGCACCTTTTAGCTCTGCAAGCCTATCTTTTACCTTGCTGTTATCTCTCTCCTGTTTGACTTTTTTGAGTCTATCAAGTTGTTTCTTCTCAACTGCTGGGTCAATTTTTAAGGTTTCTATAGGCTGCTCCTGTTCCATTCTGTATTTGTTGACTCCGACAACTATCTTTTCGTTGTTGTCAATTTGCTGCTGATATTTGTAGGCTGCATCAGCAATCTCTTGTTGAGGAAAGCCGAGCTCAATAGCTTTGAGGATTCCACCTAATGAATCAATTTTGTTGATATATTTCATAGCTTCCTCTTCCATTTTGTTGGTAAGTGCTTCAACAAAATATGAACCTGCAAGTGGGTCTATGGTATTGGTAACACCTATCTCTTCACCAATTATCTGCTGTGTCCGTAGTGCAATTGTAACTGAATGTTCTGTGGGGAGAGCCAAAACCTCGTCAAGAGAATTGGTATGGAGTGATTGAGTCCCACCCAAAACAGCAGAAAGTCCTTGAAATGCTGTCCTGATGATATTGTTGTATGGCTGCTGTGCAGTAAGTGAGCACCCTGCTGTCTGTGTGTGAAATCTTAACATCCAAGATTTTGGATTTTTTGCCTTGAATCGTTCTTTCATAACTTTTGACCATATTCTTCTTGCTGCCCTATATTTGGCAATCTCTTCAAAAAAATCTACATGTGAATTGAAGAAAAATGATAATCTCGGTGCAAATTCATCAATATCCATCCCTCTATTTATACAAGCTTGGACATATCCTATCCCATCTGCAAGTGTAAATGCAAGCTCTTGTACAGCAGTAGAACCAGCTTCCCTTATATGGTAACCACTTATACTTATGGTATTCCATTTGGGGACATTTTTGGTGCAAAATTCAACTGTATCAACGATAAGGTTTATTGAAGGCTCTGGTGGTAGCATAAAGGTTTTCTGAGCAATAAATTCTTTAAACATATCATTTTGTATAGTCCCCCCTATCTGATCCAATCCTACACCATTTTTCTCAGCAACACATATATACATTGCAAGGAGTATCGAGGCAGGTGGATTGATAGTCATGGATGTTGTAACCTTTGATAGGTCAATCCCGCTAAATAGTATCTCCATATCTTTTAGTGTGTCTATAGCAACACCACATTTCCCAACTTCACCCTTGCTCACAGGGCTATCTGAGTCATAGCCCATCAAAGTAGGCATATCAAATGCTGTGCTCAAGCCAGTTTCTCCATGTTCTATGAGGTATTTGAATCTTTTGTTGGTATCTTCGGCTGTCCCAAGTCCAGCAAACTGTCTCATTGTCCACAATCTTCCACGATACATTGTAGGCTGAACCCCTCGTGTATAAGGGTATTCACCGGGAAAACCTAAATCTTTTTGGTAGTCTAAATCTTTTATGTCATCTGGAGTGTAAATTTTGTTAATAGGGAGATCTGATACTGTAGTGAACTCAGAGAGCCTTTCAGGGAAATTTTTGACTGCTTTACTGTAATTTTTGTTTAACCACTCCACTTTCTGCTTTTCTATTTTATCCAACTCTTCCTTTTTAAACATAAAAACCTCCTATATTTTCTATTTAGAATTATCTTCTCTTTTAGAAAAAAATTAGAATAAAAGTTTACTTTTGCTAATATTTTATAAAGCAAAAGTAACAGATTAAGTCAGACTACATACTATGTTAGTTGAGAAATGTCAATTAATTCTCTTTTATGTTAAAGCAAAATCAAAATATAGTAAAATTTACTATTACAGATTTTGCAAGAGATACAATTTGAAACTCCCTATTTGATTAGTTGACTTTACCCTTAAATTATTGTCTTGATAATAATTTCTGTTCAATCTGTCAAAAGTAGCATTTCTAATTATACAAATACAAACTTTAAGTTTTTAAATAATAATTGATAAAGTATTAAATTTAGGATGTTTTTAACTTTAGGTCTTTAGAGCTAAAAATTTAATTTTGAAATTATATTATACTACATCTTTTGAATCTCTTGCATCTTTTAAAGATTTAACAAAGAGAAGTATCAGTATATTGTCTATATTTCTTAATTTATCAATATTTTTAGGGTATTTTGATAAAATATGAAAGAAATTCTCCTCTATACTTTTTATGGTTTCTGTAAGAAAAGTCAATTCACTGTTAAAATGTTTTTTAATATCAATTTTATCAAGGAGAAGATTGAGTATAACTGCATCTAATATTTTAAATATGATAATTGTAGCATCTGCTGAATAAATGAGTATCAAGTTTATATCTTTTTTGTATAAACCTATTATAAAATAAGATAGGTATATCGAGATACAGAAAAAAGATAACTGATTCAGCTTTGATATAAAAAGTCTAAAATCTATATTTACTACTTTTGAAAATATCAATACAATCAAAAAAGCCCCTGAAATCAGGGGCAAGCTGTTTAGAAAAAGGAGAGCAAGAGATAATGCTATTAAAAACTTTAATATGTAAGACATTTATTTTTTAAGCTCTTTAAGGTAATTGGATGCGTATTTTGCTTGTTGTGACTTTGGAAAGTCTTTTACTATTTTGTTAAAAAGGAGAGCCGCACCATCTTTTTCTCCCAATTTCATAAAGCAGATTCCCTGTTTTAGCAATGCTGCAGGGACCTTTTGACTCTTGGGGTATTTGACTATAACTTCATCATAATTTATGATTGCTTTTTCAAAATTATTTTTTTTGAAAAAGCACTCTGCAAGCCAAAAATATGCACTATCTATCAAAGGTGATTTTTTATAGTTTTCTATAAATTCTGAAAAATCTCTCTCTGCTTCATTGTATTTCCCTTCCATAAATAACTTATATGCATTGTTGTATTGGGATTTGTCATCTTTTTTGTTGTTAGGAGATTCTTTGACAAGTGCAGGTGATGCAGGTGATTTGGAAGTTTGCATTTGATTTTCGATATTTTCTAATTTTGAATAGATATCTTTTATAGCCTCTTTTGCTACTTCATCTCCACTACCTACTTGAAAAGCTTTTCTCTGATCTTCAAATTCATTTTTGAGGGTTTTTATGTCAGAAGCAAGCTCATTGATTTTGAGAGTTTGTGAGGCTTTAATGTTGGTTTCGAGTTTGTTTAGTTTGGTTGATATATCCTCCAGATTTTTCTCAACAACCCCTAATCTCTGATTCATCTTTAGTGCATTGTTGTCAAGGATGTAAACTTTGTCTTGTGTCTGTTTGAACTCATCCTGATTAACAACGCAAGAGGAGAAAAATCCACCGAGAAGTATTAAGATAAATAAATTTTTAAACATTTTTTAGCCTCCTTGTTAAAAATGAATAATTTTTGTAATTGCTGTTTAATGGACTTCCATTTGCAAAGAAATAACCTATATCATTACTGCTAAACTCCACTATTGTAGAACTTGTGGTTTGAAAATTTCCAAGGTTAACTGAGAAATCTGTTGATGGGATTGACTTAGAACCTTGCTGAGCTTTAAGAACCTCTTTGAGAGTATTAAATAGAGATTGTTTCTCTTTGATATTATTGAGTCTCTCGTAAGCATAATTGTATTTGTCCCATTCAGAAAAAGGGTCAAGATTACCAACTATTGAGAGCTTGTCAGATATATCAGTTATATTGAGACCTCTGTCATACTTTGCAAAGAATACACTCTTTATATCTGATACAACAAGGTAGAATGGTAAATAATCGTTAATATTGAGAGTGGTGAGTGAATCTAATATTTTGTTGATACTATTCATTTTTAGTAGATCCAAAATTAACATCCCTCTTGATCTATAATTGTTGCTGCCTAAAAAAGTTTCTTTGTTGACAAATTTATTTAATATATTTACAAAAATTCTATTTTCATTTATACCAAGCCATGTCCCACCTTTTTCAAGGTCTTTCCCACCTATTATATAGGGGGAGTGATTTAGCACAAGTGGAGGGGAGAAATTTCTCGTTACCTGCTCATCTCTGTTGTTTGCTATTATCAGTGGGGTATCTTTAAAATAGTTGTGAAATATAATTGATACACACATAAGTTTAATTTAAAGTTAAAATAATGCTTGATATTTTTCTCTTATAACATTAAAATAAAAAATATTCAATATAGAAAGGAGATTAGTAATGAATAAAATTTATCTCACAATTTTAATGTTCTCTATCTTTTTTGCAGGTTGTATTTCTCACCAGAAATCTGTTACACCAACAACTATGGAAACTTATGATAAGAAAATTTCAATGTTTGAACAGCAGTTAAATGAGATCCAGAGTAAGATCGACAAATTGAGCAATCAAGACAACAAAAGCAAAATTGAGCCTAAGAAAGTAGAGATAATGGAGCAACTGACAGCTCTCTCAAAGAAGCAAGAGCAGAATATCAACTATCTTGAAGATATAAAAAAAGATATAACCACTATCAAAACAGAGCTTAATGATAGCGGCAAAAGTGTTAAGAAAGTCAAAAATAGTAAATCATCCTCTTCAACATCCAAAAAAAGCAAGACTTCATCTAATAATCTCTCTCAAGAAGATATGTATAAATCTTGTCTCAATTTATACTTCGACAAAAGTTTTGATAAAGCATCAAAATGTTTTGATGAGTTTATTTTAAAGTTCCCTTCAAGCAATCTGCTATCTAATGCCTATTTCTGGCTCGGAGAGAGTAACTTTGCTCAAAATAAATTTATAAAATCTGTTAATTATTACGATATTGTTATTACCAAATACCCCAAATCAGAGAAAGTTCCTGCTGCACTATTCAAAGAGGGTCTTGCTTTTTATAATCTTCAAGACAAAGAGGGAGCAAAGATATTTTTACAAAAAGTGATTTACGATTATCCCAACTCAGAACAGGCAAAATATGCTGAAAACTACCTAAAAAAATATGGTTTGAAATAATATGCTAAAGAAAAAACTTAAAAGTTATTTTTTTACAGGGCTTATAGTTATTGTCCCGGGTTATATTACCTTTTATATAGTTTATCTTATAATAAGGAAAATGGATTCATTTATACAGCTACTCCCCTCTAAATATCATCCAGAGACTTATCTCCATTTCAAAATTCCGGGACTTGGTGCAATTGCTACATTTCTTCTAATTCTTATTGTGGGTATTCTATTTACAAATATATTTGGTAAGAAAATTTTAGGTTTTTTGGAGGATAAATTTGTAAAGCAGATCCCTTTTGTAGGTTCGATATACAAAGGGACAAAGCAGATAATAGAGACAATTTTCTCTCATGATACAACAAGCTTTAAAGAGGTCATACTTGTAGAATTCCCCAAGGAGGGTTGTTTTGCGATAGCTTTTATAACAAACTACCTTGAAACATCAATTACAGATTACAATGGTGTTACAAAAAAATTTGTTGCTGTATTTCTACCCACTACCCCCAACCCTACTTCAGGTTATCTGATGATACTCCCTGAGGATAAAGTTATCAAAACCAACATGAGTATAGATGCTGCTTTTAGAATGATAATAAGTGGAGGTGTGCTTGCAGAGAAATTTGATCGAAAAATTTAAAGAAAGTGATGATGTTTCTCAATATTTTATTCTCCAGAAAAAAGATATTCTAACTGCTAAAAATGGTAGTAAATATATCAATTTTACATTTAGCGACAAAAGTGGAATTATCGATGGGAAAATATGGGATGTTAAAGATAATACTTTTGCAGATATAGAGATAGGTGAGATTGTTTTTGTCCACGGTAAAGTTGTAAAATTTAAGAGTAATCTTCAGCTCAATGTTGAGCTTATCGAAAAAAGAAAATTAGAAAACAGTGACCTAATTGATTCTTTAATACCCTCAACTCCTAAAAATATTGAGGAGATGATAGGTAAAATATCTGTATTTATAGACTCAATAAACGATCACGATATCCGAAAATTAGTTTCCAAAATCATCTTTGATGAAGAGATACTGCCTTTATTTAAATCTGCACCTGCTGCTTCAAGGAATCACCATGCTTATAGGGGTGGACTACTTGAACACACTTTATCAGTTATATCCCTTTCAGATACTTTAGCATCATCATACAGTAAAGCAAACAGAGATCTTTTAATATCTGGTGCTACTCTACACGATATAGGAAAGATATATGAATACGATCTATTTACTTTCCAAAAAACTGACAAGGGGAGACTTTTGGGTCATATCCCAATTGGAATAGAGATGATAGACGATAAAATAAGGAGAAACAAATTCACCTCTGATAAACTTTTCATACACCTTAAGCATATTGTAGTAAGTCATCATGGAGAGCTTCAATGGGGTTCACCTGTCCAACCTGCAACATTAGAGGCAATACTCATTCATTTTGCTGACAATATTGATTCTAAAGCACAAATTTTTTCTGAATTTAAGATAGATGATAATAGTGGATGGATTTATAGTAAATCTCTTGGACGTGATGTTATGCTCAATGAGTCTAACTTGACTGACAAATCTAAAAATGTGAAAACAATTTTTGGCAGTTGAAACATAAAATATTATGTATAAACAAATCTTATTTATCTTTATTTTTTCAATCTTTTCTTTAAATTTATACTCTGCTTGTATAGACTTCTACCCCAATATAAAACCGATAAACAATTATGTTTCCAACCTTAGAGATTTCATTGTTAAAAAGAAGAAAGTTGATGATAAATTTTTAATCATAAGGGATGAAAAAATCTTTATATCCTCTGAGCAGATATTAGATGCTGTGCAAAACAATATAATACAATTTGCCATTGTTCCTATAAAAGATATCATAAAACTTGATATAAAGGGTGATATCACCAAGTTTATAAAAACTTTTTACAGTATGGATATCCCGCCTGATGTTGATTCTGGTGATTTCATCAATTTTAGACTCAAGCTTTCAGAGTATAATTTATTCCCTATTGATGTAATGCAAGGTGGGAAATATTTCCTATTTTCTGAGATACCCAATATTGGAATGGGTGGGAATAGTAAGGTAAATCTTGCTGTTATTTACAATTTCTTTCTTGAAAGTTACAAAAATTTTTTCTCTAATACTCTTGTTATAGATAATGCCGCAGCTATTGCTGATTATATTAAAAGTAATCTATTTAACAGTGCCATTATCACAACTATAGATTACGATTTTTTTAAAATGGAGCTCCCTAATGTTTACGATCTCTCTCTTAAAAGTGAAAAATATTGTCTGATTGCAAACTATTACTATTGGAATAATCTACCTGATGCCAACAAATTGCTTATATGGAGTTTTGTTGAGAAAAATGGAGCTACTTTCGATTCAGATATAAAGAGTTATCAAGATAAAATATTAAACAAGCTTTATATAAAGAAGATTCAGTTGAAATAATATTATTTTTAGTAGTTTATTCTATGACAAAGTTTAAAAAAACGGGGTGAAATATTTTTATCTATGATTAATCTTGATATTTTTAAAAAAAATTCTGATGAAGTTGCCAAATTTCTTCTTGGTAAAGAGCTTTCAACCGTAATTGATTTTGCTACTACTGGTGGGATCATTGTAGAAACAGAGAGTTATGAAGGGTTTGAGGATGAAGCTTCACATGGTAGTATTGGAGTTACTTCAAGGAATAAACCTCTTTTTGAAGAGGGTGGGATAGTTTATGTTTATCTAAATTACGGTATGTATAATCTACTAAATATTGTTACTGGAGTCAAAAATTTCCCATCTTCTGTTTTTATAAGAGCAGTTGAGCCAACTATTGGCGTGGATATTATGAGAAGAAGAAGGGGTGTTTCTAATATAAGAGATATTGCAAATGGTCCTGGCAAACTGACTATCGCACTCGGTATTGACAGAACATTCAATTATGTGAAAGTTAATAGCAGCAAAATATTTATTAAAGATATAAATTATCCTCAATTTGAAATAGTTTGTAAAGAGAGGATAGGGATATCAAAGGGTAAAGATATACCAAGAAGATTCTATATAAAAGGGAGCCAATGGATTTCGAAAAAGTAGCAACAAAGTTGCAATTTGATATTATACTTGAAGCATTAAAGAGTTTCTCTTATGCTGATGCTAATAGTGATAAGATTTTATCACTCAAACCTTTTGATACTTTCTATGAAGCAAATGAAGAAATTGATGAGTTGAGCTCTTTTTATGATGCTTCTCGTGAAGTTAATTTTCCCCGCATACTTTTAAAAGATATGGGTGGTATCTTCCTTATTTTAAAAAAAGATGGAAGTTTCCTGCAGCCGTTAGATTTTTTATCAATTTTGGATCTATTAAAACTCTCTTCTGAATTAAAGAAAATTATTGAAGATCTTGGTGATACTTATTTCAAGTTAAAACTTCTTTATCAGGGTAAGCTCCACTCTTTCAAATATATCGAGAATCTTATTCAAACAAGTTTTGATGAGAGTGGGGATTTTCTGGATAGTGCGAGTCCTGATCTAAAAAGGATAAGGCAAAAAATAAGGGATACAAGAAACGATGTAATTGAAAAGCTAAACAATTTTCTCTATTCAGGATTTTTTATAAATATTATTCAGGAAAACATCATTACAATAAGGAATAATAGATACGTTGTTCCACTCAAAAGTAATTTTCACCAGAAGATAAAGGGAATTATTCAAGATTATTCATCCACCAAAAATACTATCTTTGTAGAACCTGAATTTATTGTGAATCTCAATAATAAACTCGCATACTTGCAGCAGGAGGAGTATAATGAGAAGATAAGGATATTGACAGAGCTTACTGATATTGTAAAGAGCAGTTTACACGATATAGAACAATCCTACAAAACTTTACTGACAATAGACTTTAAACTTGCAAAAGTTAATTTAGCAAAAAAGTATAACTTTTCATCTATTAATCTTGACGAAGGTGAGCTAAAGATAATCTCTGCTAAAAATCCTATCCTTGTAATCAAAGAGAAAGACGTTACTCCTATAGATATTTTATTTGAAAATAATAAAAAGATACTCATTGTTACAGGTGCAAATACGGGTGGAAAGAGTGTTGCTTTGAAAACTCTCGGTTTGATAACTTTAATGGCAAAATCTGGATTGCCTGTTCCTGCTGCTAAAGAGAGTAAGATAATGTTTTTTGAAAATGTATTTGTTGATATTGGTGATTCACAAGATATATCCTCAGATTTAAGCACATTTTCAGCACATATAAAAAATATAAACTCCTTTCTTGATAGATGCAATCATAATTCACTTGTTCTTATAGATGAGCTTGGCACAGGCACAGATCCAAAAGATGGAGCAGCAATAGGTCGAGCAATGATAGAGTATTTTATAAAAAAAGGGGTTTTTGCCCTCCTTACAACACATATAGAGGACCTAAAATTTTTAAATTATATTTATAATAGTGTTGAGAATGTTTCTGTCTCTTTTGACGAACATTCAATAAAGCCTGAGTATCGCCTTATATACGGTGTTTCAGGTAGAAGCTACGCTATAAATATTGCGGAGAAACTTAATTTTAATAGAGAGATAATAGAAGCAAGTAAAAAATTTTATAATGAGAACTCATCAGAGTTTATTCAAAAGCTTATAGATATTGATAATCTCAAAAGAGATTTGCTTGAAAGAGAGCGTCAGGTTATAATTGAGAAGCAGAAGGTTAAAATAGAGCAGGACAGATATTTAAGATTACGTGAAAAAATGATTAGTAGCCGAGACGAAATAAAAGATGCAGTGAGGGAGAAGTATAAAAAGAGGTATGAGAAATTTATTTCTGAGATAGATACTCTTTTTCAAGAGTCTAAAAGTGTTCTTGCTGCAAAAGATTTTGCAAAATTAATGGAGAAGAAGAGAGCTAAAATTGATGAGTTGAGTAAAAATTTTATAAAAAAGATAAAACAAGCAAAGGAATCCTCCAATACCAATAAACCTGATATTAAAATAACAGATTTTGATATAGGTTCTCAGGTAAAGCATATAAGGACAAATCAAAAAGGTAGGATTGAAAGTATTGATTTAGAAAAGGGTAAATTTAATGTCTTATTTGATAACAACCTAAAATTGACACTCCATTTTAAAGAGTTTGTTCCCTTGACTCCTTCAGAAAAGAGGAGAGAAAAAATAGATATCTCTTACAGTTACGATACTCCAAACCAGAACAATTTATCTGGGATTAATTTTATTGGTAAAAGTGTTGAAGAAGCTGTTTTTGAGCTTGAAAAGTTGATAGATCAGGCTCTTCTTACAGGTGTAGATAAACTTGAAATAATACATGGACTTGGAAGTGGAAGGTTAAAAAGGGGCATAGATCAGTATCTAAAAGGTGTCGATGCTGTAAAGAGACACTACTCCCCTATTGAGCGAAGTGGTGGGCTTGGTATCACAATAATTGAGCTTAACTAATTGTAAATATTGCTTTTAATTAAATTTGCACATTAATTCAAAAACTTGTTGATTTAATTTATAACTTATTTTAAGACAATTATACTAAAATATAGGAGATAGATTTGAACATACCTAAACTTAAAATCGGCAATTTAATGCCCAAATATCCTCTAATACAAGGTGGCATGGCTGTTAGAGTTTCAACTGCAAAGCTTGCTGCTGCTGTTGCAAATGAGGGTGGGATAGGAGTTATCGCAGGCAGTGCTATATCACCTGAAGAGCTTTCATCCGAGATTAAAAAAGCAAGAGAGCTTACAAAGGGTATACTTGGCGTAAATATAATGTTTGCTGTAAAAAATTTTATAGAACTTGTCATGACTTCTATTGAGTCAAAGATAGATGTTGTGATATCAGGTGCAGGTTTTTCGAGGGATGTTTTTGGGATTTGCAAGAAGAGTGACACTCCGTTTGTCCCTATTGTATCATCACTAAAATTGGGACTTATATCTGAGAAGCTTGGTGCTTCTGCCGTAATTGTTGAAGGGGGGAATGCAGGGGGTCATCTTGGGACAAACAAAGATAGCTGGGATATTGTAAAAGAGATAAAAGATGCTCTTACTATACCTGTTATTGGTGCTGGTGGTGTAATTGACAGAGCTGATATGGATAGGATGTTCAAGCTTGGAGTGGATGGGGTTCAACTTGGTTCAAGGTTTCTTGCCTCAATTGAGTCTGATGTATCTGATGTTTTTAAACAACTTGTCTTAAAAGCTAAAAAGAGTGATATGATGACTCTTGTTACTTCTGTTGGATTACCTGCAAATGCTATTAGAACCAAATTTTCTGAACTAATAGCCTCAGGGAAGAACTTTGAACCTAAAAAATGTTATCTATGTTTAAAAGAGTGCAGTAAGAAATTTTGTATTTTTGAAGCTCTTACAAGTGCAAAAAATGGGGATCTTGAAAATGGACTATTTTTTGCTGGACGAGATGCTTGGAGAATCAACGAAATTCTCTCTGTTTCTGAAATTTTTAAAAATTTTTTTAATAATAAAAATTAAGCATGAAATATTCTGATGCAAAAAATGGAAGAGTCTTTATTTTGAGACTTGAAAATGACGAGATAATTCACGAGGTGATTGAGCAATTTGCCGAAGAGCATGTTATCAATTCAGCCACTGTTATGGCTTTAGGAGCTGTAAACCAAGGCAGCAAGGTTGTTGTTGGACCAGTTGACCATGAAGAAAGACCTGTTACTCCAAGGGTGATGATCCTTGAACATGTTTATGAAGCAGCAGGGACAGGGACTATATTTAAAGATCAATCTGGTAAGCCTATACTTCATATGCATATGGCAATGGGAAGGCACGATTCTACTATTGTAGGGTGCATCAGACATGGTGTAAAGGTTTGGAATCTCCTTGAAGTTGTCATATATGAGCTTACCTCCACAGATACTTTTAGAAAATTTGATAATAATTTTGGTTTTAATGTCTTAGAACCAACAACCCAAATTATCTAAAATCTCTCCAAAAAAGCTATTGGTAAGACCAAAAATCCAATTGACGAGTTTTTTGACACAAAGGAGTAGGAATGATAAAGGGGAAATATAAACAACTGTTCTTATCCCTACAATTTGGTGGCATAAAGACAATAACTATACAAAACTGTTGTATGCAAGTGCAGTAAGACAGTGCTACATTGAAAAATAAGAGATTAAAATATGAAAGCTAACGAAACAAAAGTTGACAAATTTTTAGCGACAAACGAAACGACTTTCGCTATACCTGTATATCAAAGAAATTATGATTGGGATTTAGTGCAATGTAAACAGCTACTTTTTGACATTATTGAAACAGGGAAAAACGAAAAAGTAAATGCACATTTCATTGGGAGTATTGTATATGTCCACGATGACGTTTATACTGCATCGGGATTGACTGAATTAACAATTATTGATGGACAGCAACGACTTACAACCATTACCCTTATTTTTATTGCTTTATATCGTTTAGCACAAAAACTTGAAAATCCAACATTGGCAAGTCGAATTTACAAAACATACCTGATAAATGAGTTTGCACCTGAAGCAGAAAAACTAAAACTTAAACCAACAGATAACAACAAAGAGGCTTTACGTTATATTTTAAACTCATCTGACGGTGAAGAGTTCAATGGCTATTCAAGGATTATCGAAAACTTCAACTTTTTTAAATCTAATATAAACAAGGGGAACTTCGAAACTGTAAGATAATGTCAATAAATGTTTGCAATTTTCC
>DYJV01000116.1 GCA_020722945.1 Candidatus Methylomirabilis sp.
TTTATTTTATTAAATCTTGATGGCAATACATCTTTTATTAATTTTGTAATTGCAATTGAATCAGGATTACTTTTATTTTTCTGTTCGTAAAATAAATAGTTTAATACAAAACTATTTTTATTATCTTCCTCAATTTTTATAAACCCTTTTAACTTTTTAGTGAATTTAGAAATATCCTCTGCCGGATTATATTTAATTTTTATCAAGTCAACAAACTTTTTTATATCAAAATGTTTGGGTTTTAAAATTAATTTTGGAACAATATAGAATTTATTACTTCCCCATTTTATGTCTAAATACTGCTCTACAAAATTTTTCCCAACCAATGATTTGGCATAACAATCTTCACAAACCAAAAAATTACTTGTAAATTTTCCATCTAAATAAGATGACGCCCCTGGTTTATCTATATTGTAATATTTGAATACATATACTTCGGAAATTATTTTTTTGTTTTTTTCTCCACAAATAGAGCAAAATCCTTCAAAATTTTTCAAAAAATGTTTTTCAATTAGTTCTTTCTTTATAATATCCTTATATTCATTATAATCAGACAATAATTTATTATCTATTGAAATTGTAAAAATTGCCCTTTCTTTCTTATCTATGTCAATTTGAATATCATCTATTTTTTCTAACAACTTTGGAGTTATTTTTTTTATATTTTCAGTGATGTCTTTAAATTCTTTTGAATATTCGCTAATGGCAAAATCATTTATTATTTTCTTTATATTATCAAAATTACTCGTCACAAAATAAACTTTTTTGCTGCGACTTCCACTTACAAAGTGGCCTATCCATAAATATCTTATTAACTTTTCCTTATCACTTTCTTCTTTCTCTATTGTTATTTCATTTTTCTTTGTATCAAAATTTACTTTAACAATATATTTTATATTATCATTTTCTTTAACAAGACTTGTAAGAAAATCTTTTTCCTGAACATACTCCCCAATCTCTTTTATGGCATTAATCATCAAAAGCCTTCTTATTTTTTTAATTATCTACCGATTATTATAGTAACATTTATATTTTTAAAGTCAAGAGGTATTTTATGCAGATTGTTATAAATACATTTGGGTCTTATGTGTCTAAAAAGAATGACTGCTTTTTGATAAAAAATGAAAAAAACTCTCAGGAAATATCTTATAAAAAAGTTTCTCAAATTATGATTACAACAGCGGCCTCTATTTCTACTGATGCTATTGAACTCGCAATTGACAATAACATTGATATTCTTTTTCTGGATAAATATGGGAATCCTTATGGCAGAATATGGCATACAAAATTAGGCTCAACTGTTATGATTAGACGTAATCAATTATTATTCTCATTTGATGAACGGGGATTGAATCTATCAAAAGAATGGATAATAAAGAAGTTCGAAAATCAGATAGATTTTTTGCAGAAATTATACAACTATAGAGAAAGAAAAGGTGACTATATTCTTGAAGCAATTGAATCTATAAAAAATTCTATTGAAAAACTTGGTAATATCACTGGAACACTTGATGAAAAACGAGATAATATTCGTGGAATTGAAGGCGCTGCTGGAAAAGTTTATTTTGAAACCATAAGTAAAATATTACCTGATAAGTATAAATTTGCAGGGCGTAGTCGTATGCCTGCAAATGATGAATTTAATGCTATGCTCAATTATGGTTATGGTATCCTTTATTCTATGATTGAAAAAGCATGTATTATCGCGGGTTTAGACCCATATATCGGATTCATACATTCGGATAATTATAATAAAAAATCATTGGTATTTGATTTAATAGAAATGTATAGAACTTATAATGATAAAGTGGTTGTCTACCAATTTACACAGAAAAAAATAAATGATTCATACTTCCGAAAAATTAAGAATGGCATTTTGTTAAACGATGAAGGGAAAAAATTCTTTATAGAAAATTTCAACAAATATTTTGAGAAAACTATCAGATATAATAATAGAAACATAAAATTAAAGGATACAATTCAATTTGATACTCATAGAATTGCTCAAAATTTAATCAAAGGAGAGTGATTATGTTAGTATGGGCTATTTATGACATTTCAAAAGATAAAATAAGAAATAAGATTGTAAAGATGTGTAAAAATATTGGCTTATACAGAGTTCAGAAATCAGTATTTCTTGGTGATATAGATAAAAATAGTCTTGACGAATTATCACTTCAAAGTCAGGAAATCATTGATGATAAAACCGATTCAGTCTATATTTTTCAAATGTGTAAAACAGACTTTGAAAATGTTATTTTAATTGGACAGGCATTTGATAAAAAATTTGTTTCAAATGAAGTTTTAGAAAAATTTTTTTAAAATGAAAAACTTTAGACGTTCAGAAAATACATGGATTACACCTACAGAAGTTATGGAATACCTATACTGCCCAAGATTTATCTATTTTATGAATAATTTATTAATCCCACAAAATGAAGAACAGCGATATAAGGTAATGATAGGACGCAATGTGCATAAATTGAAATCTAAAATTAATAAGGAATATTTAAGAAAAACAATTGGTGTAAAAGATAAACTTATTGATGTTTACTTATCATCACAAAAGTATGGAATCCGTGGCATAGTAGATGAAATATTAACCCTCAATGACAATACAATGGCACCATTGGATTATAAATTTGCAAAGTATGAAAATAAAATTTTTAATACATTAAAATATCAATCTGTTTTATATGCTATATTAATTGAAGAAAATTTTAATCTGCCAGTAAATAGAGGATTTATTTGTTATATTAGAAGCAATAATAGATTAGTAGAAGTTGATATTACAGAACAAGACAAAGTGAAAGTATTAAATATTATTGAAGAAATGTTTAAAATAATAGAATTAGGATATTTCCCAAAACGAACAAAGTATAAAAATAAATGTATTGACTGTTGCTATAGAAATATATGTATAAAATGATATTTGTCAATGAGGAAAATTTTGGAAAATATCTTGACTTTTGTTTAAAAAAATTATATTTTTCGAACGTAATAAGTAAGGTTTCCAAAAATATTGGTAGCCGCAGGCTTCAGCCTGCGAGAAAGAAATAATCGCAAACTAAAGCCTGTCCCCTTGTATGCACAAGGCAGGCTGTAGCGAATGCAGGGATTTGCGGCTACCCAATAGACCATTTGCCTGATTATTTTATCAGTTTTTTGAAAACCTGAATTATTACTTTTGAATCGTGGTATAAATAAGGGTAAATTCGCTCATTGGCAATTGAGATATAAAATTGATGGATTTATACAAAATTATAATATAAAAAGGAAAAATAAACTATAATTCGTTATATAATAGTCAATTATAAAGTCATAATTTACGGAAATCTTCAAAAAATCAAAAAATTTTTGGAGTAAAAATGAAAAAAATCATGAAAAAAAGTGGTCCAAAAATTTTTATAACTGTTTATGCTGCAAGCAATTGTAAAAAAAATGCTGTATAAATTCAAATTCCATTAAAACAAGGATTGAAAC
>DYJV01000117.1 GCA_020722945.1 Candidatus Methylomirabilis sp.
CCACCCCTCAGCAGAGGGGAATTAGAGCGAGATAAAATAGACTATGAAAAAATCATTCAACATTTAAAATTAAACATTCTCAATTCAATATTCATAATTTTTATAAAATGGGTTCAAATCTTCCATCTCTACACTTCTTAAAATTTTCAAGTTTGAAATTGTCAAAAATTTATCAATTTAATCAAGTAAACCTAATATTTTTGGGAAAAAGAGAGTTATTTGAGGGAAAAGAGCAAGAAAGATAAGAGAGATTACCATTGAAATAATAAAAGGAATCACTGCTTTAAAAGTTTCCTCCAAATTAATCCCTGCAAGATGAGTCGTAACATAGAGGTTAACTGCCACAGGTGGAGTAAATTGACCTATTGCAAGGTTAACAGTCATAAGAACACCAAACCATATCGGATCCCAGTTGAACTGAGAAATAATAGGGATAAAGATAGGGATAAAGATATAGTATATCGATATGGCATCAAGTAGTGTCCCTGCAATAAATAGAATTATATTAATAAAGAGCAAGATAATATACTCATTACTACTCAAAGACAGTAGATAACTTGATATCTTGTCAAGCACACCAATTGTGCTCGCAGCCCAAGAAAAAAGCCCTGCAAATGTTACAATCAGCATAACTATTGCACTTGCATTTGAAGCATCTACAAGTATCTGATAAAATTTTTTAAAATCAAGTGTTTTGTAAAGGAAAAATCCTAAAAATATACCATAAAAAACAGCTACTACAGCAGCTTCAGTAGGTGTAAATATACCTCCGTAAAGTCCCCCCAAAATTATTGCAGGTGCCATTAATCCCCAAAAAGCTTCTTTAAATGCTTTAAAAATAGATAGATTCTCAGAATCAAATGAACTTTTGCCACCATACCCCTTTTTAATAGAGATTATATATGCAGGAATAATCAATGAAAATCCAGCAAGAAGACCGGGAAATACACCTGCTGCAAATAATTTTGTAATAGAAATATTTGTAAGAGAGCCATAAATTATAAGAGCAATACTTACAGGGATAACTATCGCAGTAGAACCAGATGCAGCTATCAATCCAGCAGTAAAACCTTTACCATATCCATCCCTTATCATTGCAGGAATCAAAATAGCACCTATTGCAGCCGCATCTGCGGGTCCAGAACCTGATATCCCACCAAAAAAAACAGATACTGCAACTGCTACAATAGCAAGCCCACCCATTCTTCTCCCTATAATTACATTTGCAAAGTTGACAAGTCTTTCAGATATGCCACATCTCTCAAGTATAAACCCAGCAAGTATAAAAAGTGGGATAGCAAGAAGTGGATATTTTGCTATCCCTGAATAAAAATTGGGAGACAATATAACTATGCCAAGGTCAGAGTGCCATATTACAAAAGCCGCTGATATCCCTATTGAAACAGCTATCGGAACACCTAATATCAACAAAATCATAAATATCCCAAAAAGGATAAACCCTGTCACTTTCTACTCCACAAATTAAAAATCTTTTGAAGAATTCTGAAAATTATTAGGATTGAACCTAATGGGACAGATGAAACATATATCCATTCAGGTATATTAAGAGCTTCTGTCCTTATATCGAGCTCAATAGTATCTTTTATGTGAAAATAACTAAAATATAGAAGAGTCATGAATAGCAAGAAACTTAACAGATAAGATAAAGTTAGAAGGTATTTCTGTTTCTCCTCATTGACTATTGAATTTAAAAAAAGAACTTTTAGATGAAGATCTCTCTTAAAACCTGCACTTGCTCCGAGCATAGTGAGGAATACCATCCCGCTTACCTCAAGCTCCTCTGTAAATGCAAAGGAGTAGTGGATAAAGTATCTTGTCAAAACATTTATAAAAGCAATAAGAGCCATACTGAAAAGAAGTATAGCTCCCATAGCCTCTTCAAAATTTTTGATAAACCAATTAAGGTAACTCATATTTTCTACTTACTCATATCCTTTTGAGCTTTATCGACCAACTCTTTACCTATTTCATTAACCCATTTATCATAAACAGGTTTTGTTAATTTTTTAAATTCTGCTTTATCTTGATTTGTAAGAACCGTTACCTCCATACCTTGAGCTTTAAGTGTATCAAGGGCACTCAGATCATTAGGCATAAGTCCTTTTCTTACTTTATCTTTCTCCCATTTAGCAGCCTCTATTGCAGCATCACTTACTATCTTTTGATCCTCTTTACTAAAACTTTTAAATACGCTGCTATTTACAGCAAAAATAAGGGGATCAATCACATAATTCCAGATTGTAATATATTTGTGAAATTCGGAAACCTTAACAGGGATGATTATCCCAACCACAGGATTTTCCTGACCATCAACAACACCCTGCTGAAAAGCAACTTTTGCCTCACCCCAATTCATATTAATAGGATTAGCACCAAAAGCCTTCATTATATCAATAAATATCGGTGTCCCAACAACCCTGATCTTTAAATCTTTTAGATCTTCAGGTTTTTTGATAGCTCTTTTTGAATTGGTAATCTCTCTATAACCATTCTCACCCCAAGAGAGAAGCTTTACCCCCTTTTTCTCTGTTAGAGATGAAAAATATTTTCCGGTTTGACCATTTTCAACTTTGTCAAGAGATTGATAATCGGGGAAAAAGAATGGTAAATTGAATAAATTAAGCTCTTTTATTGTGGATGACCAATTTATAGTTGATGCCAAAGCAAAATCAGCAACACCCTGTTTTAAGATTAGAAATTCGTTTGTCTGCTTTCCTGCCATAAGTGATGCCGCAGTATATACTTTTATGTTTATCTTACCCTTTGTTCTCTCCCTTACCAGATCAGCAAAGTAAGTAGCACCTTCACCCCAAGGAAGATTCCCCCCAACAACACAGCTCAATTTGTATTCAGGTTTATACTCCCCAGCATATAGAAATATTGGCATTAAAAAGATCCCTATAAGTAGCATTGTAAATTTTTTCATAAAAAATACCTCCTTAAAAAAAATTTTTATAATCTATAAATATTTGTAAAATTTTATAATATATCTTTTTTTTAAAATCAATATTTAATTTTTTTCTGTCCAAATAATATAAAGAGAGAATATTGCACGCAAAGCCGCAGAGTTGCAAAGAATAATTTTAAAGTGTATTAAATAGAGAACCTCAAAAAAATTCTTGATATAAGGATAGCAGATAACAAAAAAAGTAAGTAGAGTAAAACTTTATCTTGATTTTGTGGAGCATCCCCTCTTTTATAATCTCCCTTTTTCTGTGTAAGCTATGGAGAATACAATTTCAAAATTCAAAATTTGAATTTAAATGACAAATTATCTTTTTGTTATTTTGATGAACGCAGTGAGGAGAAATTTCAGGAATAGGCTGAAGAAAAAAACAAATACAAAATCCAAAAATGAAAAGGGAAAAGACCACCCC
>DYJV01000040.1 GCA_020722945.1 Candidatus Methylomirabilis sp.
GAAGATTGACCTATTGGAAGAGTTTTTAGTTTCATAAAGTTGATATAGCAAGATAGAAAGATAATTTCAAATGAAAATTTTTTTAAGTTTTTAAATGGAGCTGATGAATCCAGAAGAGGAGACTGCCTGTCTGCGTAGGCACGATAGATTTTTATCTTTTACACATTTCCAATACCTCAAATACCTATAAACAATCTTAAAATCTGTAAATTGAGGGAGATATAGTAAAATTGCGAAATATTTTATAAAAATAGCTTTATTTATTAGTTGACAAAGTAAAATCAGTAACTAATTTAGTCAAGATATGGACAACTCATTTAATGATAGGACAAGGCAGATTTTAAAGTTTATTGTTGATGATTACATTGACACTGGTGAAGCAGTAGGCTCGAGGTCACTTGTAAAGAAGCATAATATTTCATTGAGTCCTGCTACAATAAGGAATATTATGTCTGATCTTGAAGATATAGGTTTTATCTCACATCCTCACATATCTGCTGGGAGAGTCCCCACCAAAAAGGGTTTACAGTATTATGTTGATGCTTTACTTAATTTTGAAGTTGCTGAGATTAACGATTATAAAAATTTTATTTTAAAATCTTTGCAAGGTAGTGAACTGAAATTATCAGAGATTTGCAGCAAGATATCAGATGTTATCTCAGGTATTACCAACTGTGTTGGGATAGTTATGGTTCCAGATATTAAAACCTCGTCGCTCAATCATATAGAGTTTCTCAGATTAAATGAAAATAAAATTTTACTTATTTTAGTTAATGAGTTTGGACAGATACAAAATAAATTACTTGATGTTAATTTTAACATTACTCAGGATGAGCTCAATGTTTTGACAGACTATTTTAACAAGAAATTTACAAATATGAACATATTAGATATTAGAGATAGTATAATTTCAGAGATGGAGAGCATAAAAAATATTTTTAATGAAAAAGTTTCATCTCTTATAAAGAGATTTTCAGATATAAAATGGGAGGAATCGCCTCATAAAAATGATATTATAATAAAAGGTTTACAGAATGTTATTGAGGGAGATTATTTTAAGAAGGATATGGACTCTTTAAAAAAGCTTATAAAGATATTTGAAGAGAAAGATAATATACTGACAATTTTAGACAAGAGTATTGATATGCCCGGGATACAGATATTTGTAGGTTCAAGTAACAAATATTTTGAAAATTTTAGTTTGGTTTCATCATCTTACTCAAAAAGTGGTGTATCATTAGGGTTTCTTGGTGTGATAGGTCCTTTGAGGATGAATTACAATAAGATTGTTCCTATTGTGAATTGTGCAGCACAAGTAGTCACAACAATTTTAGATCAAAATTTCAGGAGGTCAGATTAATGCATAAAGAGAAAGATAAACATGAAAATCCCGAAAAGGATGAAAAGAGAGACCTTGATAACTCTGAAAAGAGTGACTCAACTCCTGATATTATTCAGCAGCTTCAGGAGAGTATAAAAAGTCAAGAAGAAGTTATTCTCCAAAAAGATAAAGAGATAGAGGAGTTAAAGAGTAAATTTTTAAGATTTGCAGCAGAAGCAGAGAATATGAAGAAAAGATTAGAGAGGGATAAGAGAGAGTTTCTTGATTACTCAAATGAAACTCTGATAAAAGATATATTGCCAATTCTTGATAATATAGAGAGGGCATTAGAGCATGCTGACGAAAAATCTGATATCAAAGATTTTATAAAAGGGATAAACATCACTATGTTAGATTTTATGAAAGTTTTAGCTAAATATGATGTTAAAGTGGTTCAGGCAGTTAATAATCCCTTTGACCCTGCATTTCACGAAGCAATGTCTGTGGTAGAGAGTAATGATGTTGCACCAAATACGGTAGTAAAAGAGCTTCAAAAAGGTTATATGTTAAAAGAGCGATTGTTAAGACCATCACTTGTTGTAGTGTCAAAACAATTATCCAACAAACAGATTGACAATAAAAATTAAATTCCTAACTTAATTAGGAAGAAAATATAGAGGTATAGGAGGATAAGATGGGAAAAGTTATAGGAATAGATTTAGGGACAACAAACTCATGTGTTGCTGTTATGGAGGGTAAAGATGCTAAAGTTATAATAAATTCTGAAGGCACAAGAACCACCCCTTCAATAGTGGCTTTTACAGATAAAGATGAAAAGCTTGTTGGACAGTTGGCAAAAAGACAATCTGTGACTAATCCTGAAAATACAATATATGCGGTTAAAAGATTAATAGGGCGAAAATTTACTGACAGTCAGATAACAAAAGCAATATCTGTAGTTCCTTATAAAATAATGAAGGCATCTAATGAAGATGCTTGGGTTCAGGCAAAAGGTAAAGATTATAGTCCTCAACAGATATCTGCTTTTATACTCCAAAAGATGAAGCAAACTGCTGAAGAGTATCTTGGAGAGAATGTTACAGATGCTGTAATCACTGTTCCTGCCTATTTTAATGATAGCCAGAGACAAGCCACAAAGGATGCTGGTAAAATTGCAGGATTGAATGTTTTAAGAATCATAAATGAGCCTACTGCTGCTGCACTTGCATACGGTCTTGACAAGAAGAAAGATGAAAAAATTGCAGTTTTTGACCTTGGTGGCGGGACTTTTGATATTTCAATACTTGAGCTTGGTGATGGAGTATTTGAGGTAAAAGCTACAAATGGAGATACATTTTTAGGTGGAGAAGATTTTGATCAATCTTTGATAGATTACATTGCTGATGAGTTTAAAAGGGACAACGGTATTGATTTGAGAAAAGATAAAATGGCTCTTCAAAGATTAAAAGAAGCTTCTGAAAAAGCTAAACACGAATTATCAACTGTCTTTGAAACAGAAGTTAATCTCCCTTTTATAACTGCTGATAGCACAGGTCCAAAACATCTGCAGCTTAAAATAACAAGAGCTAAATTTGAATCACTTGTAGAAGATCTTATTAGAAAGCTTGAAAAGCCTTGTATAGATGCTCTCAAAGATGCTGGATTGGGTGCCAATGACATTGATGAGGTTATACTTGTTGGTGGAATGACAAGGATGCCAGCAGTTCAGGCAAAAGCAAAGGAGATATTTGGAAAAGAGCCTCACAAAGGTATAAATCCTGATGAAGTTGTTGCGATAGGTGCATCAATTCAGGGTGCGGTATTAAAGGGTGATATTAAAGATGTTCTGCTTCTTGATGTTACACCACTCTCACTTGGTATTGAGACACTTGGCAATGTATTTACAAGAATAATAGAAAGGAATACTACTATCCCGGTCAAGAAGAGCCAAATATTTTCAACTGCGGCTGACAATCAGACCTCTGTTGGAATACATGTTTTACAGGGAGAAAGGGAATTTGCAAAGGACAACAAGACTCTTGGGCAATTTGAGCTTGTTGGTATTGCTCCTGCTCCGAGAGGGATTCCTCAGATAGAGGTTACATTTGATATAGATGCAAATGGTATTGTTCATGTAAGTGCAAAAGATAAAGCTACGGGTAAAGAGCAGTCAATCAAAATTACAGCTTCAAGTGGACTTTCTGATTCTGAAATTGACAAAATGATTAAAGAGGCAGAGGCTCATGCTACGGAGGATAAGAATAAGAGAGAGGTTGTAGAGTTGAAAAATCAGGCAGATCAAGTAATCTACACTACTGAGAAGACAATTAGGGATCTTGCTGCTACTATATCTGCTGATGATAAGAAGAAATTAGAAGATGCAATAGAGAAGTTGAGAAAAGTAAAAGATTCAAGTTCTGATAAATCACAGATACAATCTGCTCTTGATGAATTTAGCAAAAATACTTACGAAATTATTCAACAAAATTTACAGAAACAGCAGTCATCTTCTGCTGGTTCTGACAGTTCAGCTTCTTCTAATGGAGCTAAAAAAGATGAAGAAGTTGTAGATGCTGATTTTGAAGAGGTAAAGGATGACAACAAGGGTTCAAATAGTTGAAGAAACTGCCGATAAAATTTAAATTAAAAGGGGTAAGTAGGCTACTTACCTCTTTTTTATTTTACATATAAAAGGATGTTGAAATGGCTAAAGATTACTATGATATTCTGGGTGTTCACAAAAATGCGAGTGATGCTGAATTAAAAAAAGCTTATAGGAAAATGGCTAACCAATACCATCCTGATAAAAATCAGGGGGATAAAGAGGCTGAAGAGAAGTTTAAAGAGTTAAACGAAGCTTATGAAGTTCTTAGTAATCCAGAAAAAAGAGCTATGTATGACCAATATGGCACCACAGATTTTAACTCTTTTGGTGGAGGTAGAAGCTATGGTGGTGACCCATCCTCAATTTTTGAGGATATTTTTGGTTCTGCATTTGAAGATTTCTTTGGTGGTTCTTCTAGAGCGAGGGGGAGAAGTTCTAGTTTTGCAGGTGAAGACCTAAAATATAATATGGAGATAGAATTTGAGGAAGCAGTTTTTGGAGCTGATAAGGTTATAAAGATACCAAGACTCGAATTGTGCCATTTCTGTGGTGGGACTGGAGCAAAGGATTCCTCTTCAATAATCATTTGCTCCCAATGTGGTGGGACAGGGACAATGACATTCAAGCAGGGATTTTTTAGTATTGCAAAACCTTGTTCAGTTTGTGGGGGGCAAGGGAAGATAATAAAAAATAGATGTGAGTATTGCAATGGTAGGAAAAGGATACAAAAAGATTCTAAAATCAAGGTCAAAATACCTGCAGGAGTTGACTCAGGGAATAGATTGAGACTTTCAAATGAAGGGAATCAAGGGATTGACGGTGGAAAAAGCGGGGACCTCTATATTGAGATAAATGTCAAACCTCATCCAATATTTAAAAGAGATGGTGCAAATCTTATCTGTGATGTCCCTATGAGCTTTGCTAAACTTGTTTTGGGGACAGAGATTGAAATACCAACTCTTAATGATAAAGTAAAATTAAAAATCCAAGCAGGGACACCCTCAGGTAAAGTTTTTACATTTGAAGGTAAAGGTATCCAAAAGATAAATAGCTCTTCAAAAGGTAATCTCTATGTAAGGGTCAATATTGAAATTCCTAAAAATATCAGCAAGAAACAACGAGAATTACTTCTTGAATTTGATAACGAATACAATGAAAGTAAGGAAAATAAAGAGGAGCAAAGTTTTTACGAAAAGATAAAAAATCTTTTTACTTAATAAAATTTTGAATTTATAACTTAATTTTGTAACTTAATATTGTTTTAGTTGAATTGTAGTTACTTTTTTATCAATAGTTCTGTGAAATTGAAATTTTCACTGTCAAATAGTCCTTTGTCGCTAAGTTTCAATTTTGGAATCACAAGTAGTGCCATAAAAGATAAGGTTGCGAATGGAGCATCTGGAATGGCTCCAATCTCCTTTACAAATTTCACAATCTTTGAATATTCATAACTTGCTTCCCATACATCAAGTTCACTCATCAGACCAGCAATAGGCAGCCTGAATATCTCTTTTATTTCTCCAGATACCGCAGCAAATCCACCTTTATTTTCAATTATTAGATTTACAGCATTGCAAATATCGATATCATTTGTCCCAACAGCAATAATATTATGTGAATCGTGAGCCACAGAAGAAGCAATAGCACCCTCTTTTAGCCCTATATTTTTTATAAAACCAACAGCTGGTGGGAGATTTTTGTAGCGGTTAACAACAGTTATCTTCAAAATATCTCTTTTTATGTCAGATTGTATAATATCTCCATTTTTTGAAGCTTCTAAAATAAGTTTCTCTGTGTGGAGTTGGTTGTTGATTGCTCCGATTACATTTATAAAAGATCCACTACCTTTCACTGTAAAATCGGTAAAATTTTTAGGGAGAGCATTAAATACGTTGGGGTGTGCCTCTTTTGTATAAGGTAGCATTGATTTCCCATTTTTTGAGACAATCTGACCATTTATTCTACATTCCAGAATATCAAAATCTTTAAGATTATTGACAATTATAAAATCAGCAGGATCATTCTCTTGCAAAAGACCAATATTGAGCTTGTAATGCTGGACAGGATTTAGTGAAGCACATTGTAGAACGTCCATGAGATCGTAACCTTTTTTTATAGCTCTTTTTACAAGTAGATTTATATGTCCTTTTAGCAGCTCATTAGGGTTGATATCATCAGTGCAAAACATACATTTATCAGGATAATCTTTTATTAATGGTAAAAGTTCATCAAAATTTTTTGCAACAGAGCCTTCACGAATTAAAATTTTGATACCATTTTCTATTTTAAATTTTGCTTCATCAAAACTTTCTGATTCGTGGTCAGTAGTGATGCCAGCAGAAGCATATTGAATTAAAGATTTACCTATTATGCCCGGAGCATGTCCATCGATAGGTTTACCTCTTTTTTTGGCAGCATCTATTTTAGCCATTATATTAGGCTTTTTATTTATAACTCCCGGATAATTCATTACTTCGCTTAAATGTGTAATGTTGTTATTGTCAAGCAACTCTTCAATCTCTTTTACCCCTAATTCTGCACCTGATGTTTCAAAAAAAGTTGCGGGGACACAAGATGGAGCACCGAAGTAAAATTTGAAAGGTGTTTTGCGAGAGCTCTCTATCATAAAATTGATCCCACTAATCCCAAGCACATTTGCTATTTCGTGCGGGTCACAGATTGCACCCACTGTGCCATGAATAGCTGCGGCTCTTCCAAATTCTGAAGGTGTAAGCCTTGAACTCTCTGTATGAATATGGGAGTCTATAAACCCTGGTAGAATATATCTGTCAAGGATACCTTCCACCTCAACTACTCTTGTAATAATTTGATTCTGTATTGTAATAGTGGCGGGGAATATCTTTTTGTGTATAATATCAACAATATTTCCTGATATATTTTCAGATACGATGAGTTCCCTCCATAAAGATGGTTGATGACTTCAGTTCTAAAGTTCCTCCAATGTTTAACAACTTTTGAAGAAAGTCTATCTAAATAAAATTGTGAAGGATATAATATTCCTATTTGCAAGACTACACCCTCAATTGTTGGTAAAATCTTCTATTGACCTCCAGATATAAGGATAGTAACTAACTTATCAAAATACAGTTGGTTCAAGATCTCGGACTTTGAAAAAATTAAAAGCCAACCCCCAAACTTTTGTAAAACAAGATCTGATAATTTATAAGCTCACTTTCAAATTTTATGAGATTTAGCTTGCTGTTAAGTAGCTTTTCCTCTGCGTCGAGCACCGTAAGGTAATCAACTGTCCCTATCTCAAATTGTTTCTCAGAGAGCTGTAAAACTCTTGATAGTGATAATATATAATCTTTCTGGTTCTTTATCTTGGTGGTTATTTGGTTGATACTATTTAGAGAATCAAATATCTCTTTAAAAGCTATCTTTACGGTCTGTATATATTTTATCAGAGCTTCTCTCCTTTGGGCTTCGGCAACTTTTATACTGCCAGATCTTCTCCCAAAATCAAAAACACTCTGAAACAAACTTCCGCCAATATTCCACAACTGAGAAGGTGATTCAATTAAGTTGTCCAGCTCCCTGCTCTGAAATCCAAATACTCCTGTTAGAGAGATTGTTGGGAAATATGCTGCTTTTGCAACACCAATATTTATATTAGCACTCTTTAAAAGATGTTCACTTGCAATAATATCAGGTCTTGTCTCCAATACTTTTGAAGAGATAAATGGTTGAATTTTAAGTGGTTTTGGAAAAGTTTGAGATGTAAAAAAGTTAGTTTCAAAAAGTTCTTTTGGAGTATTACCTATTAAAATAGAGAGTCCGCTGATAATATTAATTTTTGATTGATTTAAAGAGTCTATCAATGTCTTTGCGTAGTTGTATTGAGCTTTTGCCTGCTCTACTTCAAGGGCATCTACAACCCCATGTTTAAATTGTTTTGATTTGTAGAGGTATATTTCATAAAATTTCTTAGAGATATCTTCTGTTAGTTTACACTGATTTTGGATGGCGATAAGATTTATGTATGTTGAAGCTACATTTGAGATGATTGTCTGCTTTACTGTATCTCTTGTTGCTTGAAGTGACAGTAATTTCTCAAAATTTGATTCTTTTCTATTTTTAAGTTTACCCCAAAGGTCTATCTCGTATGATACCTGCCCAACAAAAGAGAGATTGTTGTTTGGTCCTTTTGTTGTCTCATTGTAGTTTTTACTTAACTGATTCCTTCCAGATACTCCTGAGGCTGTTATATCGGGGTAAAGTTCTGAAGATGAGATACCATAAAGTGCATAGGCTTCCTCAACCCTTGCAATTGCAAGATTGATGTCGTCATTGTTTGCCAGTGCTTTATCAATAAGCTCGTTGAGATATTTATCTTCAAATGAATACCACCATTTTGAATCTTTATATTCACCACTTCTGTTGTCAGAGACATTATCCACTTTTGGAAGAGGAATTTGAGGTGTATGATATTTTGGGACAAGTGAACAGCTACAGAGAACAAGGATGGTTACTATTAATACCAATATTTTTGACATTATATTTTATTCCCCTCTATTGTAGTATTTTTCCTCGATTTTTGTTTCAATTTTATAAAGAGATAATAAAATAGCGGAATAAAGAATGTCCCCACAATTGTAGCGAAAAACATTCCTGAAACAACTGTTGTCCCTATGATATGTCTTGAATTAGCACCTGGTCCTGTGCTTATTGCCAGAGGTAATGAGCCTGCTATAAAAGCAAAAGATGTCATAATAATTGGTCTAAATCTTACTTTGGCAGCATCAATGGTTGCTGACAAGAGGTCCATCCCCCTCTTTTTTAATCGCTCCTCTGCAAATTCAACTATCAATATAGCATTTTTTACAGTAAGCCCAACAAGTGTTATTATCCCAACCTGAAAATATATGTCATTTTCAAGTCCTCGTAGATACATACCTAATGCAGCACCAAATATCCCGAAAGGGACAGTCATAAGTATTGCAATTGGTGCCATCCAGCTTTCATAAAGTGCAACAAGTATAAGTAATACAAAAACAATAGCAAAGATGAATGCTGTATGCCCAGATTTTTGGAAGGTTTTCTCCTGATAAGATGTCCCTGCCCAGTCTATTGTGTAATTCTCAGGTAATACTTTTTTTGCTATCTCTTCAATTCTTTTCATTGAATCACCCGAACTGTATCCTGGTTTTGCTTGACCTGTAATTTTTGCTGATATAAACATATTAAACCTTTCTATGATATCAGCATCTACAATTCTCTCGATTGATATTAGGCTACTTATAGGAACATAAGAGTTACTCTTGCTCTTGACAAAAATATTGCTATAATTGTTTAATTTGTCCCTATACTCACTTTCTGATTGAATGTTTACATGGTATGTGCGACCAAACATATTGAAATCATTAACATAGCTTTTACTAAAAGTCATACTTATACTTTTGTAAATATCATCTATTTCAACCCCTAAAGCTCTTGCTTTCTCTCTATCAACAACAAGAGAGTATTGTGGGACATTGGTATTGAGAGTTGAACGGACTGACATTAACTCTTCTGATTGATTTGCTTGGGCAACTATATCTTTTACTAATTTATCGAGCATCTTTACATCACCTGAGCCCCTGTCCTGAATATACATTTCAAATCCACCGGTCATGCTCATACCTCTTACTGGTGGTGGATTGACTGCAAATATAAGGGCTTCTTTCTCTGCTGAGAAGAGCTTTGTAAATTTGGATGCAAGTGATAGTGAACTCAAATCTTTACTTTTTCGCTCACTCCAGTCTGTAAGATGGACAAAAGAGATTGCCGCATCACTTTTGTATGCAAATGATGTAAGGTCAAGACCTGCAAAAGATACTTCACAGCTAACAAGATTTGTTGCAAAGAGGTTATCTTCTAATTTGTTAACCACCTCTTTTGTTCTTTCAAGTGAAGATCCTGGCATAAGATTGGTAAGGATATACAATGCTCCTTCATCTTCGTAAGGGACCAAGCCTTTTTTTAACTTCTCTGTGATATGAAATGTAAGGTATATCATAATTGCAAATAGTAGAAGATTGATAACCGATAGCTTTATAAAAATTTTAACACCTTTTGAAAAAAGATTTGATAGATAATCGAAGAAATCTTGGAATATTTTTATGGGGAGAATAGGTTTGTGCATCTCTTTTTTAAGAAATACCACGCATAAAGCTGGTGTCAATGTGAGTGCTACTAACCCTGAAATTATTACTGATATAGCAATTGTGATTGCAAACTGCTGATACATCTTGCCACTAAAGCCCCCTATAAATGATGCTGGGACGAAAACTGCAGATAAAACAAGAACAATAGCAACAACAGGTCCTGTGATCTCACTCATTGCTTTTATGGTTGCTTCCCGTATAGGGAGATTCTCCTCCCGCAATATCCTTTCGACATTTTCTATTACAACAATAGCATCATCAACAACAAGACCGATTGAGAGTATCAATCCGAAAAGAGTAAGTAGATTAATCGAAAACCCAGCAGCATAAAGTCCAGCAAATGTCCCTATTATTGAAACAGGTATTGCAAGAAGAGGAATAAGAGTAGCTCTCATACTTCCAAGAAATATGTATATTACAAAGATAACGAGTAAGATAGATAAAGCAAGAGTAAAGATAACCTCATCAATTGCTTTATGAACAAATATTGAAGGATCGTAAGGGACTTCATACTGTATATCTTGAGGGAATTTTTTTGAAAGCTCAATGATTTTTTCATCTAATGCCTTTGAAACTGATAAAGCATTTGCACCTGTGGATAGGTATATCCCAACAGGAATAGAAGGTTGTTTTTTACTGAATGAATCCATTGAAAAATTTTCAGAAGATAGTTCTATCCTTGCGATATCTTTTAATTTTAATTGTGAACCATCATTATTTGCTCTGATAATTATATTTTCAAAAGCCTCTACACTCTTAAATCTCTCTTCAGCTTTGACTGAATATGTAAAAATTTGCTTGTTTTTATTTGGTTCATCGCCAAGAATCCCAGCGGTAAATTGTTGGTTTTGGGTTTGTATGGCATTTGCAACATCAATAGGCGTTAATTTGAATTGTGCTAACTTGTCAGGGAGAGTCCATACCCTTATTGCAAATCTTTTCTCTCCAAAAATTGTAGCATCTCCAACTCCGTCAACTCTTTTGAGGTCATCTACAATATTTACAAGGACATAGTTTGAAATTTCTACAGCATTTCTTTTGTTCCCTTTTGATTTAAATGAGAATACTTTGAGCAGGTCAGGACTCCTCTCAGTAATATCAATACCATACTTTCTTACCTCAGCAGGCAGATCTTGAATTGCGGATTGAACCCTATTGTTTACATTCATTATTGCAACGTCGGGATTTGTCCCTATCTTAAAATAAACACTGATTTTAAGATAACCAGTTGAAGATGAGGTGCTTGTCATATATATCATATCTTCAACCCCGTTGATAGCCTCTTCAAGGGGTGCAGCTGCTGTGTCTGAAATAGTTTTTGCTGTTGCTCCGGGATAAACCCCATTTACAGTTATCTGAGGTGGTGTAAGAGTTGGATACTGCTGGACAGGAAGGGAATTAAGGGCAAGTAACCCCATGAGTATGATTCCTATAGAAATAACTATTGAAAATCTTGGTCTATCTATAAAAAATTTTGAGAACATTTAGTATTCCTTTTTTATTTTGAATTAACAGTTTTATCTATCTTAACATTAGCTCCCGGTCTTAATCTAAAAAAATTATTCACAACAACTGTATCCCCTGTATTTAAACCACTTTCAACAATGATATATTCCCCTCTTGATTCACCTGTTTTTATAGGGGCAGGGGTAACTTTGCCATCTTTTACTACAAAAACTATCTTCCCTAATTCATTTTGGATAACAGCTTTTTGTGGAATTTCTATCTTGTTTTCAAGAAGTATCCCTTTTATTGAAACTCTGAGAAAATCACCTGGAAGTATTTCACTCTCTCTGTTTGGGAAAACAGCCCTTACCTTTACAGAGGATGTCCCTTCATCTATATTATAATCTTTAAAATCTATCTCTCCCCTGTTTTTAAATACTTTACCATCAGTAAGAAGTTCTACGGAGAGCTTTCCCTTTTTTTGTATCTGGTAATTTTTAAATTCAGAATCGGGTAGTGAAAATTCAACATATAAAGGGTCTATCTGAACAATATCAATTAGTGGTGTGCCAGCTCTGACCAAATTCCCGACATCTACAAAATTTAATCTTGTATAACCAGTTATTGGGGATTTGATATCAGTATATTTGAGCTGAATCTCTGCTTTTTTGAGTGCAGCTTGAGCAGAAGATAGAGTCGCTTTAGCCTTTTGAAATTGATAAAGAGCGCTATCTCTTTTCTCTTTGCTTGTTGCATTGTCGTTGTATAGGGCTTCAACCCTCTCCCAATTTCTTTGGCTATCGTTAAAATTGGCAAGTGCAATATCTACATTTGCTCTCTCCATTTGGACCGTAGCTTCATAAATATCAGGTTCAATCTTGTATAGCAAATCACCCTCCTTTACAAGATCACCCTCTTGAAACATTTTTTTCTCTAAAATACCTTCGACTCTTGCAAAAATTGTAACTTTATTAAAATTCTTGGCTCTTGCAGGGTATTTTAGGTCTACTTCAATATTATGAGGAGCCTCAACTTTGAATACATCAATAGGAACAGCCGTAGCAGGAGTGTTTGGAGAAGCTTTTGGTGGTTGTTTCTCTTTGGTCTCACCAAAAAAAAAGTTTGCAAATATTAAAATTATAATTGAGACTTTAACAAGATTTTTGAAAAAATTATTCATACTATACTCCCTGCAAAATTAAAATTATGTGCCTGAAAAAATAGTTTAATTATATTTTAAAATTATCTAACGTAGTTTTTAAGTGTCCCTATTCCATCTATTGAAACTTCTATCTGGTCTCCAGCTTTTATCTGGCCAACCCCAGAAGGTGTACCAGTAGCAATAATATCACCTGGGAATAGTGTCATCATTCTTGAAATATAAGAGACAAGAAATTTAGGCTTGAATTTCATATTTGAGGTATTAGAGTTTTGAACTATTAATCCATTTAATTTTGTTTGTATAACGGCATTATCAACATCAATATTATTTTCGACCCATGGACCGAGTGGTGCAAATGTGTCAAAACTTTTACTTCTTGTATATTGACCATCTTTAATTTGCAAATCCCTTGCTGTAACATCATTGAAACATGTGTATCCTAAAATATAGTTGTCTACATCATTTTCAGAAATATTTTTACACTGCTGACCTATAATTATGGCGAGCTCACCCTCATAATCAACTTTTTCTGATACTTCAGGAATGATAATATAGTCGTTGCAACCTATTACTGAAGAGCTTGGTTTCATAAAGAGGAGTGGTTCGTCAGGGATAGGTTTTTTCATCTCTTCTGCATGTTCAATGTAATTTAGGCCTACTGCAACTATTTTTGTGGGAGTTGCTGGAGGGAGTAAAGTTATCTCGCTAAAAGGAACTTCCCTCTCAAATGTTCCATTTTGACTGATAATGTTAACTACATTTTTATCTTCATTAAAAATACCATACATTTTATGGTCATTGCTTTGGTGAAAGAAATGAACGATTTTCAAGATTACTCCTTTTTTATATGTTTATTTGTGCAAAACAAATATTGAAATACACATTGATATTATCTTCAATCTTTAAACTTTTTTCGCCACTATTGAAGAGATAGTGGTCAAAAAAACATTTTATACCTATTTGTAGGACAGGTAGGAATTAATTAAAGTTGAACTAATTATGAATTTTATATACCCTAATAGGGTAACATACCATAAAAATGTTAGTGAAACCAATATTTAAAGCAAAAAACAATAATAGAGTAAAAACTATCTTGATTGCTCATAAACAGAGATAGGTAATATACAAAGCAAGATATTTTCTTAAAATTTAGATACTGTAATTTCTTTTCATATTTCTGCTAACATATTTTTTCAATTTATGGGGTCAACTATTCTGATATATTGGGTGACCTAAACTATCAGTCCTCATTTTTTTATATTTGTGTAAAACCTAATACATGCTGCATTGTGTAGAGAGATGGATTTTTCCCTTTTATCCATTTAGCAGCTTTAATAGCACCAACAGCAAAATTTTCTCTGTTGTGTGCTCTATGTATCAGCTCTATTCTCTCTCCAATTCCTGCAAACATAACTGTATGTTCTCCAACTATATCTCCGCCTCGTAATGTCTGCATACCTATCTCTTTTTCTGTTCGTTCGCCAGTCATCCCTAATCTTTGGAATACTGCGTCTTCAGGATAGTTTCTACCTAAAGATTCTGCAACAATCTGACCAAGTTTGACTGCTGTTCCGCTTGGTGCATCTTTTTTGAGTCTATGATGGGCTTCGACTATTTCGATATCGTAATTGTCACCAAGTATTTTTGCTGTAAGCTCTGTCAATTTAAAAAGTGTATTTACACCAACACTCATATTAGGAGACTGAACTATAGGGATTATCTTGGAAGCTTCTTTTATATTTTTGTGGTCATCCTCTTGTAAACCTGTTGTCCCTATTACAATAGCGATGCCATTCTCTTTTGCAAATTCAAGATGCTTCATAGATGCTTTAGGCATAGTAAAATCAATAATTACATCTGCTTTTATCCCTTTTAATTTATTTATGTCAGAGGTAGCTTGGATGCCTACATCTTTAATCCTTGCAGCAACTCCTATATCTATCCCTTCATAATCTTTAACTTCTGTCCCACCGACAATCTCCATCTCTGGCTCGTTTTGAATAAGGCGAACAATCGTGCTTCCCATTCTTCCTGCAACACCTGTAACTATTACTCTTACCATTTATTTCCTCCACAAATTGATAATTTTTAGGTTTATTTTATAAGATTGTATTTTTTTAATACTGACCTCAACTTCTCAACAGGCTCTCCACTCATACTTATCAGAGGTAATCGTATCTCATCTTCTACAAGATTCATAAGAGCAGCAGCCTTTTTGACAGGGATAGGGTTGGTCTGGATAAACATAAACTCTGAAAGTTCATTTACATAAAAGTGAAGCTCTTTTGCTTTTTCAAAATCACCTTTGACGAAGTAATCGTAAAGGTCAGCAACAATTTTAGGTGCAATATTTGAAAGAACAGATATAACACCATCTCCCCCAACACATAAAAAAGGGAAGTATATAAAGTCATCACCTGAAAGGTAGCAGAAATCTTTACTACTTGAGAGGGTTAGTGATTGAGTCAGAGTATTGATATTGCCTGTTGCATCTTTTATTCCAACTATATTATCTATTTTTGAAAGTTTATTGACAGTTTCGGGGAGCATATTAACAGCAGTTCTTCCCGGAACATTATACATTATAATTGGAAAATTAACATTTTCAGCTAATTTTTTGTAATGGTAGTAAAGCCCCTCTTGAGTAGGTTTGTTGTAATAGGGCGTAATTACAAGTGCACCATCAGCCCCAAGGTCTTTTGCAGATTGAGTAAGTTCGAGTGCTTCAACTGTATTATTGGAGCCTGAACCAGCAATTACAGGGACTCTTTTTTTTGTCTCCTCTACAACGATCCTTATCACATCTTTATGCTCTTGATAAGTAAGAGTTGCAGACTCTCCAGTTGTTCCACAAGGGACAATACCATCTGTCCCATTTTCGATTTGAAAATTAACTAATTTTCTTAATGCTTCTTCATCAAGTTTGCCGTTCTTAAAAGGTGTAATTATTGCAACCATTGACCCTTTAAACATTTTATCCCCCTTTTTTAAAATCTTAATGCAATTAGTGTGAGATCATCAGAGTGTCTCCCCTCTATTTTTTGAAGAAGAGTCTCTTTGATCTTTGATACTATAATTTTAATACTTTTATTGCTGTTTTTTAAATATATATCCTTTATAATCTTTATTGAATCAATTTCTCTAAGATATTGAAAGTCAGTCACTCCGTCGGAGAATACGAATATCACATCTCCCTTTTGGATATCTTTACTGTAAGTATTATATTTAGTATTTGGGAATACTCCGAGAATGGTATTATTTTTATTCATGATTGTAAATTTTGATTTGAAACTATTGTAAAAGATGGGAAATTCGTTCCCTGCATTGCCAAAGAGAAGAGTGTGCTTTTTCTTGTTGTAAATACCATAGAAACAGGTCAAGAAAAGATTTTCCTTCTCAAGGTCATTAAAGAGCATCTGATTTAATTTTTCAAAAATCTTTTTTGGGGATTTGGTTGTTTTTATAAGTGCTCGCCAATAACTTCTGAAAGAGGTCATTATTAGAGAAGCAGGAATCCCTTTGCCTGATACATCTGCAAGAATAAATGCAACTTCATCTTCACTTATTTCTGATATATCAAAGTAATCCCCTCCAACCTGAA
The DNA here is from genome assembly GCA_020722945.1 of Candidatus Methylomirabilis sp. GTDB lineage: Bacteria > DYJV01 > DYJV01 > DYJV01 > DYJV01 > DYJV01. The sequence goes on from DYJV01000040.1 coordinate 16,303, forward strand.
ATGTGGGAATAGTAAATCCGTAACTGTCAACTATTTTGTCAGGGTATTTCTCAGGGACTAATGAATTTTGAACTCTTTGGGCTATTTTTAGCTGCTCCCTGATCAATGTATCTTGTAGTATCTGCTGGCTTAATTTGGTGTTTTCGATTGTTATTGCAATCTGGTTGCTTAGTATAAGGATAGTTTTACTTTGTATATCCGTAAAAGGTTTGTTGGATAAAGTTTCGGTAAGATTTATTACACCGAGAAATTTACCACCCGGAACAATAAGTGGAGCAGATATAAAGGATGTTATTTTGTAATTTTTTTTAGGTTTAAGATCGTATTTGAGCATATCTTCATGAGTCTTTACGACTATTGGTTCTTGATTCTCAATAACATATCTAATTATTTTGCTGTCTTTAACCGGATCGATATGTTGGAGCTTCTCTTTTGAGACATCTAAGCCTGTAGAAGCTACTATTTTAAAACCATTGTCAGTAGTTTTTAGAACAAGTGAACATTTTTTCACTCCAAGAGCTTGAGCTATTATTAAAACAACATCTTGAAGTTTATCTTCGAGTGATAGATCACTTTTAGTCAAAAGGAAACTTAGCTTTGATAGAAGAGTAATGCTATCCTTTAAATGCTTTGACTGAATCAATCAGTAAAACTCCTTCATAAATATTGGCTACTTCACCTTCAAGAAAAACATCATATTGGATATCGTTAATTTGGTTTATATCTATTTTGATGATTTCACCACCCATATTTTTTACATAAATAGGTAATTTCATAAAACCTTTTTTGTAGGCAATAATTGCTGATGCTACCGAACCTGTCCCACAGGCAAGGGTCTCATCTTCTACACCCCTCTCATAAGTCCTTATTTTGATAGTTTGCCTATCTTCAACAGAAACAAAGTTTACATTTGTGCCTGAAGGTTGGAAAATAGTATTGTATCTGATCTCTCTCCCCATTTTCTTTACATCGTAATTTTCAAGCTCTTTGACAAATTTGACAACATGAGGGACCCCAGTATTTATACTTGAAATATAATATTTCTTTCCATCTATCAAAATTTTGTAGTCAATCTTTATATCGTGAGGGGGAGTCATTTTTATTTTTACGCTATGTTCATAGACATCAGCTTCTATAATGCCTGCAAGTGTCTCAAATCTCAATTTATTTGGTGAGATGTTGTTAATAACTGAAAATTTCGAAGCACATCTTGCCCCATTGCCACACATCTCTGCCTCACTACCATCAGAGTTAAAGAATCTCCATTTAAAATCTACATTTTCTGATGGTTCAAGAATTATAAGCCCATCAGCACCAACAGATAATTTTCTTTTGCATATATATGGAACATATTTTTTGAAAGTATCGGTATCAAATTTTTTGTCCATATTGTTTATTATAATAAAGTCGTTCCCACTACAATTCATTTTGTTGAATTTAATACCGTTTATATCCATATAATCTCCATTTTATTTATAATTAAATTTTTAGTATCAAGCAAAAAAAAAGCAGTGAGCTAATACTCTAAATATATCTGTATATAGAGAGCCATATTTCTGTTATTTGGTTTTAAGCCTATAAATATGGTCTAAATTAATAAATAATCAATCATTATAAGAGGATATCTAAGGTTAAAATAAATATTTATTATTGGGTAAAGAAATCTTTTATCTCTCTTAACACTTTATTTTATTTGTAAAAAAAAGTAAATACTTTTTTTGAATCCTTGCAGATTAAAATAAAAAATGATAAGAATAGATTATGAAGATAGCATTGATTGTGAGAAAATATCAGTTATCGGGTGGCACAGAGAGGTTTACCTACAATTTATCAAAATTTTTGTCTCAAAAAGTTGATAATGTGACCATTGTATGCAACAAAGCAGATATAGAGCCACCCTACAAAAATATTAAAATATTAAAACTTCCATCTCTTAATATCACACGGACTTTCAAAACATTATTTTTTAACTATATGGTAAATAGTGCAGTGAATCTAAAAGATTTTGATATTGTGCAAGGGTGCGGTAAGATTACTAATCAGGATGTTTATAGAGCAGGTGGCGGTTTCCACAAATTGTATCTTCAAAAAGAGGGTGGGGTGAGATCGAAGTTTAATGTTTATGACAAGATTGTTACTAACATTGAAAAAAAGATATATGATCCCCTTAATACAAAGTATGTAATAGCTGTCTCTCACTATATAGCAGAAAAGATAAATCAAGAGTTTGATTATCCTCTTGAAAGAGTAAAAGTCTTTCATAATTGCGTTGATACCTCTATTTTTAATACTTCAAAAAGAGAGATACATAAAAAAGAGATGATGGAGAGGTTTTCAATTCCTGAAAAAACGGTTATTTTCTCATTTGTTGCAACAAATTTTAAGTTGAAAGGGTTGCCTCTAATTCTTGATGTGCTTGCAAATTATGATAATTACCGCCTTTTTGTTGCTGGTGGTGATAATTTCGACAAAATAATCAGCAAATATGATCATAAAGTAAAGCAAAAAGTGATATTCACAGGGGAGCAGAGGGGTGATGACCTGCTCAAAATTTACCATGCAGCAGATGTTCTTTTGCATCCCACTTTTTTTGACCCTTTTGCAAATGTCTGTCTCGAAGCTATGGCTTGCGGAGCACCTATTGTTACAACAGCTATAAATGGAGTATCCGAAATCATTGACAATTACAAAGATGGTATAATTATAAGTGATGCTAATGATAGGGAAGCATTTGAAAAAGCAGTTAGAATGTTTATAGAGAAGCCTGATATCATAAAAGAATTCTCTTCAAATTCACTTATAAAGATCAAAAATTACACTTTTGACAGATATACCGATAATCTCCTTGAATTTTATAGAGATATTATCTCGGAAAAATTTTTGAATAGATAGTGGAAAGTATATGATTCCCAAAGATAAAATCTCTTTTTAAGAATGTTTTCCTACTAAATGATGAACTTACTCTTGGAATATTATCAAAATTATCAAAATTTGGAGGGATACTACCTTTATCTGTAGAGTAAAACTTCTCAAATTGAAGTGATTTGGCAATTTTTAATGAAAATTCGTCAAACTCTCCCCATTGCCAGCAGAAATGTTTTGGTGCGTAGCCAAGATAATTATGTATCAACTCTTTTGAAGCAAGAAATTGTTCTACGAGTCTTTTCTCCCTCTCCTCTGTTGTTTCCATTCTGCTTTTGTTTGGTATGTATTCAAAATTTTTAAATTGAGAGCACATTTGGAATAGCTTCTGATTATCTTTTTTGAATCTTGGGTTGAGGTGATTAAATAATCTTATGCTGTTTTGGTTTGAATCTATATGTTTGTTACTGAAAAAGTGGGTGAAGTGTTCAAATCCGTGGCTTTGAAAATTTATAAGACCTGAATTAAACATAATATCAATCTCTTCCCATGTTAAAAATTCATCTGATGGGTAGATTGAAAAATCGTAATTTTTAATATTTTGTAGAGATTGAAAAGTAATTTCACCATTCCAATAATCGGATAAGGTTTTTCTTACTCCACTCTCCCCCATATATGCAGTAGCTAAAAATATTGTAGCTGGAATATTATATTTTGCAAGGAGAGGAAATGCGTAAACATAATTGTCAAAAAAACCGTCATCAAATGTAATAATTACGGAATTTGGTTTTAAATTGTCTATTTCAGATATGGTAGCAATATTTTTGTTTTTTTTGAAAAAATTGAGCTGCCATTCAAATTCTTTAAGATTCTCTTTTGTTACTCTGTGATAATAGATTATGTAAGATGTTTTTATTGTCATAAGATTATGAGGGGTAAAATGCCTAGGGCCGGACTCGAACCGGCACGGAGAGTGAACTCCGAGGGATTTTAAGTCCCTTGCGTCTACCAAAGTTCCGCCACCCAGGCATGTCAAAGAATGAGTTTGTCAAATAACATAGGAATTTTTTAAAAGCAAGAATTTTTTCTTAATTTGCTCACAACTGCAATATTGAGGTAAATTTTATTTTAATAAGTATTTACTATATTTTTTATATTTAATCTTGGATGCTTGAGATATCTTTTAATTGTAATATTGTCTATTTTAATAGTATTAAAATAGAATTAATTTCCAAACTAACTGTAGTCAATGTGCTTAATGATCCTCTATTTGAGTGGAAAATCTGAAACAGGATATTTTTCCCAACCTGGAGCATCAAAATGCCACCATTCTGTTGGCAATCCCTCAAATCCTTGTGTCATCATAGCCTTTTCAAGTATCTCCCTATTTTTTATGCCCTCTTTTGATGCACCCATATATTTTCTTCCAGCTTTTTCTGAAAAATCATCAAATTTTGTGGGCATTTCAAGATATTTTCCATTTTTATCAGCTAATGAAACATCTACTGCTGCACCTCGATTGTGCCTTGAGCCTTTTTGAGGATTAGCAACATATCTTTCGTCAGGTAGTATCTCCCAGAATCTTTTCTGAACAGAGAGTGGTCTGTAACAATCAAAAACAATAAGACGTAAATCTTTCTCTTTTAGAAATTGCTGAACTTTTACAAGCCTTTCTGCTGCATCTTTTCGCAGTAAGCATTTAGCTACAGGGTATATTGTTTTCCCTGTAAAATTATTTTCAGTTGCATAACGGATATCTAAAATAAAAGATTTATCAAGAAGCATTATATCTATGAAATCCTCTTTCTCCGATGCAGATATCAGATTTGCAGCTAATACTATTGTAATAATTATAAATATCTTTAAAAATTTCATTATTCCCTCCAAATTTTTGAATTATGAATGTTGAATTGTTTTTCAACTAAAAATATAATGTCCACCTTTGTCAAGACCAAATATAAATTTTTACTTATTAAATTCACTTACACTGCTTCCAACCATACTTTTTTAGCATCATAATTTTTATTATTG
>DYJV01000118.1 GCA_020722945.1 Candidatus Methylomirabilis sp.
AAACTTCCCCGTGACCACCGAGCGGATTCCACAAACTATCAATACCGACAAAATCTGTACTCCATGTATGGCTTACTGATAACTGGGCTTTTATGCTTATTATAGCAAAAAGGAAGTATATAAACAAAATTGTAATTCTCATATAATCAAATGTTTTTTAATTTATTAATGTCATTTTTTTATATTCAATTATTTCACCATTTATCACTAAACCATAATAATAAATACCAGAATTCCACTTACTTAAATCAATTTCAATATTATTTTCTCCCTGTTTTACTCCATACTCAGCAATTTTCCTTCCGAAAATATCATTGATAATAATTTTAGCCTCTGTATTTTCAGGAACAAAACATGGTATTAGTGTTTTACCATTAAATGGGTCTGGATAATTATCTCCTAAATAAGTATCATCCTGAAAATAGATATCTTGACTATTATTTTCTATTTTAATTGATTTATTTTCAACTTCAAGACATTCAGGTACTTCCTCATTAAATAGATACAATAATATTGATTGTGCATTGGAATATCCTGATACAACGGGACATTTCCACGCCATTTGCCTAATAAAATCTATTTCGGAACTATCCAAGTCATACAAAGTCTTACCAGATTGATATAGATTAAGCAAAATATTGCTTAAATATAACCATTCACTTATTTCGGGGTTATTATTCATTTCAGTTAATTTGGATAAAGCTAACCCATAATCCCCATCTGCAAGATATGTACTTGCCAAGACCTGGTCTGATGCAATATTGTTTTCCTTTTCCAATAATGTGATTGCATCGCCTTTTCTTACATGAAGTGTATCGGTAAGCAACATTATCAGTTCGTTAAGGTAAAGTTGCCTGTCCAAATCAATCCGGTCAATTTCATTCTGTATTGAGGCAAGTGTTATAACATTCGGGTTATATGCCTGTAATGGCTTTAATTGGTTAGCTATACCTGATGGAATTACTTTCAATCTCTCATGTAAATATGGTTCTACTCTTTTATTTACAGGCATATTAAGTTCCATTACATTTTTGAAATTTCCATGCGATAAGGGATAATTTACAATAAGTGTAGTAACAACAGTATCTGACAATGGCGAATTTGCAATCAACTTGTTTTTTAGTAATCCTTTCGGCATTGTACTGTTGATATCATTAAGTAATTCATAAGTCAGCCCATTATCAAGTATTGCTTCCAGACTACTGTATTCAATTTGCAAATCGGATATTTCGCCCGATAAACTATCTATCAGTGTAAATGTTCTGGATGATAGGGAAATAGGTAATGGTACCGGATTTACTTCAAAATACGGAAGGCAAGAAACAGAATTTGCCGATTTTGAAACACCAATTGAATACAAATTTATTATAGCCGGGCTACCTGTAACATCAGGAATGGTTGTTGGAGGAGACGTATGGTGATAGTAGTTATAGGAATTGGTCATAGACCTAATTCTTTTATAATTAGGGATTAAGCCATCAAAGTTATTTCCTGCACCAAATCTACTCTTATAAGAATAGGGGGCTGTTGAGGGAGGCATTGCTCCTTGGTTTGCCAATTGCTGGTAGGATTCAAAATTAACAGTATAATCTGGAACACTTGTGTTATTACACATATTGCACTTTAATCGCAGTTTTTGATTATTACCTGAGGTGGCAATGCTTTTATTGCATTGGAAATATTTGTTTCCATCCCAGTTTGAATGTGTTGTTGATAATCCTGCACCTATATAACCTCCATTGGCTCCTGTATTAAGAGCCCTTACTCCATATTTCAACATGTAAAAAGAATTTTCTCTTATTGAAAAAGAAGATGCCTCAGATGTAAAAACTCCCTCACCATTATAAATTTGTGGTGTAACTGATGTCCCAAAAAAGTTATCATGGATATCATCATATCTGCCACCCATAATATGAATCATAGACCCTTTAACGCCTATCTCTCCGGGAATCATATTAAAATTGCAACTAGATATTTCATGCCTGTTATCAATTGTAGAAACCGTATTTCTTATTTTTATTCCGAAATACGATTGTGTAAAATCTGAATTATAGACATTATATTTTGAATCAAAAGATTCTATACCTGCTCTATGATTATTGAAATTGCAATATCTAATACTAAAATCCTTTTGCCCGTCAATCCAGATACCAACATCAGAACGTTGTTGGATATTTGCACTTGCTGCCCATGGATTTGCTGTATTGCCATATCCATAGGGATATGACCCTGTTATACTATTATAGTTCTCGTCAAGTAATTTGGGATTGCAATCAAAATTAAAATGATATAACTTATTTGCAGAGGCTTCATAAGGAGGTTTTTTAGATAAATATTTAATGTCTATACCATTATTTTTCATATCAACCAATCTAGATTGGTTGATAACAATTCCCCCACTTAACATTGCATTGAAAATCCCTATCCAATCAGTATTATCACAAATGTAATTCATGTTTCTGGCTCCCAGAAGAATACCAATATGAGCATTCTCTATTTTATTTGCATCTCCTTCAAATTTAATTGAGCCCTGAATTGTTTCACCGGAATTTAGCATATTGTTTCCCCATACTTCTATTCCTTGCCACATATTTCCACAATATTCAAGATTGGTAAGCGTTGAACCGTAAACTATTAACTGTCCAGGTCTTTTAACAATAATTCTGCCCTTGGGACCAAATCTTAATGTGGTGTTATCAATAGTCAAGGTAACCCCTGATTCAATAATTACATCTCCTTCAATAGTATGAAGTGTATTCCATGTGGTATTACTCTGGATATTTGTATTCCCGGGATTTGTATATCCTGCACCATTATTATAACATGAACAAATATCGGGGTTAACAAAAATCACTTCAGAATAAGTATCAGAACCACAGGCATTGGTTGCTGTCAGCGATATACAATAGTAGCCATAGTTATCAAATGTAAATGATGGGATAGGATCAGTATAAGTATTGCCATTACTTATTTGCCATAAATAATTTGTCGCATTTGTAGAATTATTAGCCAAAAGTATAGGATCCCCAACAACAAGGCAAGAATTATTTAAAGTGAAATTTGCTGTGGGGAGAACTAATGAATCATCATTAATTACTTGAACATTGGCTTGCTGTGCCACCATCATTAATAGCCCTCCTAAGAACAAGAAAGAAAAAAAGTATAACTTTTTCATGATGCAAATTTTTTATTTAATCAATCTGTCAGCACCAACTTTTTACTCCCCACAAACTTATTCCCTGCCATCAGGTTACAGATATAGGTG
>DYJV01000119.1 GCA_020722945.1 Candidatus Methylomirabilis sp.
TATGTCTTTATGAAAGACGAAAAAATGCTTAAAGCGCTGGAGATTGATTACGAAAAAGAAAAAGTCAAAGTTGATCTAACAAAACTTTATCCAAACATAGACATTGCCGAAACCTTGTCTAACCTTACCGACAAATGGATTAAAAAAATAAGCGACGGCGAGGTAGAGTTTGAAGACGGAACAAAAATCAATACCAAAGATTTGGATTATAAACTTATTAAACCATTGATTTGGTGGTAATATGCGTCTTTATTTACAAAACATCGTAGATGATATTCCTTTTGAAACCTTGCCCGCAAAATGGCAAGGTTTTGATTTGTCGCGGTTTTCTAAGGATAAAACGCTTTTTGATTTTCAAAAGCAGGGGCTTCAAAACGCACTGAAAGGGCTGTGGCTATACTTCAAAGATAAAAAAGCAGACAAGAAGAGTTTATTTTCTCACTATGAAAATAACGGTTTTACAGAAAATTTTGATTATGACTTGAAAAAGCGAGAAGGCAAAAAGACGGCAAAATATCTTTTAGCGTACGACAAAGATTATACCGCAGTAGATTCAAAAATTCCTTTTGCGCATTTTATCAACCGGATGAGTTTTTGGATGGCGACCGGTTCGGGCAAGACATTGATTATTGTTAAGCTGATTGAGCTTTTGGGCAAACTGATTGCTGAAAAAGAATTGCCGGCGCGGGATATTCTCTTTTTGGCACACCGCGATGACCTTTTGGACCAGTTCAAAAATCATATTGAAGAGTTTAATAGCTTTAACTTTGACACAAAGATAAACCTTAAAAATTTAAGAGATTATGAAAGCGTAAAAAGCGATAATGCCTTGCCTTTTACTAAAAACGAGATTACCGTTTTTTATTATCGTTCCGATTTGATTTCCGACGAGCACAAAGAAAAAATCGTCAATTTCCAAAATTACAACAATGGCGGGCAGTGGTATATTCTTTTGGATGAAGCGCACAAAGGCGACAAAGAAGACAGCAAGCGGCAGATTTTATATTCCATACTTTCAAGAAACGGATTTTTGTTTAATTTTTCAGCGACCTTTACCGATCCAAGGGACTTTGCCACCTGCGCTTTTAACTTCAATCTTTCAAAATTCGTTGAGGAAGGGTACGGCAAGCATATTTATGTGTCTTCTGCTGAAATCAGTGCGTTTCGCGAACATGGCGATTTTTCGCCGATTGAAAAACAGAAAATCGTTTTGAAAACGCTTTTGCTTTTAACTTACATTAATAAGTATTTTGAAGAAATCAGGAAGGTTAATAATTCGTTCTACCACCGCCCGCTTCTCTTGACGCTTGTTAATTCCGTAGATAAGGAAGAATCCGACTTGGAATTATTTTTCAGAGAATTGGAAAAGGTTGCGAAAAATGAGATTAGAGCTGATTTACTTAAAAAAGCAAAAGAGGAACTTATCCAAGAGTTTCACAACAATGCTAAATTCATCTTTGAGGAGTTGGATTGCGTCATCAACGCTGATTTGGTTTCAAAATTGGATTACAAGGATATTTTGAAATATGTTTTGAACGCAAATACACCGGGCAAGATTGAAGTTTTGAAAATCCCAGGCAATAGGCAAGAATTGATTTTTAGGTTAATGACGGCTGATAAGCCTTTTGCCTTAATCAAGATCGGCGATATTTCCGGCTGGCTGAAAGACAAACTTGATAACTATGAGATAAATGAAAGTTTTGAAAACGAAAGTTATTTTAAGGCAATCAATCGCGATGATTCTGATATAAATGTTTTAATGGGTTCCCGTTCTTTTTACGAGGGTTGGGATTCTAACCGACCGAACCTGCTTTTATTTGTGAATATCGGACTTGGAAGTGACGCAAAAAAATTCGTTCTGCAATCGGTGGGCAGAGGTGTGAGAATAGAGCCGCAAAAATATCAAAGAAAACGGCTCCAAAATTTACTCAATGCCAAAGTTGTCAAAGAGCAATTATTTGAGAAAGTGAAAAATCTGATTTTGCCTATTGAGAGTCTTTTTGTTTTTGGCACTAACGCAGAAAACCTGAAAGAAATAATTGCAACACTGAAAGGAGAGAAGCAAGATAAAAATTTGGGCGATGTGTTTATTTTAAATCCCGAAGCGCAAAAACATACTCTTTTGGTGCCGGTTTATAAAACCGCCGAGAGAATTTTTGCCGAGGAAAAAGACCCACCACAATATCCTGTCAGCCGCGATGATTTTAATTCAGTTAAGAAATTTTATAATTTTTTAGGCGATAAAATCGCTTTGGTTAAATATGATTGCGAAGTGAAGGTTTTGAAGAAAGCAAAAGAAAGTTTTGCGGAAGAAGGACGATATTATGATTTCAGAGAAAGAGACTCACTCTCTGAGCCGGAGTTAATTCTTGACCGGATCTTTGATTATCTCGGAGTGAAAAGCAAAGAATTTGATAAATTCAAAGAATTGGAAAATGAAATCGTGCATTTCAAAAAGATTAGGTTTAGCGACGGCGAAAAATACGAAGAAATAAGGCGAAAAATTGAAGAGATTCGGCAATATCCTATAAAGAAAAAGGAATTAAAGGCTAAATATGGGAAAATTCCTGAAGAAGAATATGACAAACAATTGAATGTGTTTGAGGAAGCGGGAAAATTTGAAGTCAAAAACCAAAAAATCAAAATCAAGTATTTGTCCAATCATTACTATCTTCCAGTGATAGTTTCAGAAACCGAAAAAATTGATTATCTCAGTCATATTATCAACGTTAGTAGTGAGGTGATATTTATTGAGGAACTGGAAGAATACCTTAACAAGCATGATAATATATTTACGAAATTTGACTGGTGGATGTTTTCAAAACTTGATCAAACACTAGACGAGGTTTTGATTCCCTATTACAACCCAAAGGAACATAACATCGCCAATTTCAAGCCCGACTTTATTTTTTGGGCACAAAAAGGCAAACAGTATTTAATTTTGTTCGTTGACCCAAAAGGCACCGAACACGTGGACGGATACAGAAAAATTGACGGCTTTTCAAGGATATTTGAAATTGGCGAAGAAAAGCGAAGCAGGGATTTTTCATACAACGGATTTACAATAAATGTAAAACTATTGCTTAAACCGAGGGGAGGGATAGCGAAAGTTTTAGAAAATTACAAACGATACTGGTTTGACAACTTTGATGATTTTGCTGGCAAAATCAGTTAATTTAGAAACGCCGCTCCGCCAAAGTATATTGCCCTTACTACACTGCCTTACGCTGGCAACAGGAAAGA
>DYJV01000120.1 GCA_020722945.1 Candidatus Methylomirabilis sp.
CATTGCTATTAAATAGGGGGTTGAAAATGAAGAAGATTGGTCTTGCGTCAAAGATTATTTTTATGGTTTCTATTCTCTTTGCTATCACAGGTGTAGTATGTCTGCTTTTTTACTGGACAGGGTTTGGTCAACTAAAGAATTTTTTTGTGAAGAAGATAATTGATGATAAATATTTTCAGTATCAGAAAATGCTTAGTCAAGAGGAGGAGAAAGTTAAGATAGGTAGTATCCTTTTATCTAAATCTCATTTTATAGAAGAAGCCTACCAGATGGATGATGAGACTCAAGGTAGAGCTTTTTTAAGAAAAGAGGTATCACCTACTATCCAATCTATAAAAGATGCACTTAATATCAAAGATTGCAATGTTCACTTTCACAAACCACCAGCAAAAAGCTTTCTTAGGGAGTGGCGTCCAGCAGGGGATAAAGATGGGGGAGATGATATAAGTGCTTTTAGAAAAACTATTCTTAAAGTCTATGAGACACGTAAGCCTGTAAGTGGGATAGAGGTTGGCGTAGCTGCATTTGAAATCAGGGGGATAGCACCTATTTTAGATTCTCAGAACAACTATATAGGATCAGTTGAATTTATGAGTAATTTTAATTCTATGCTCAAAAAGATAAAAGCTGACAAAAATGATGATTTTATGATTCTGATGAAGGGTGAATATACAAGTATAGCAAAAGGTTTGTCTAATAGCAGAAAGATAGGGAATTATATAATCGTTAATTCTACAAATGATAATGTTTTTGCTAATATGAATCCTCAAGTTATAGATAAGAATATCGAAAATTTTTCAATTGATTTGACTGATAGTAATAATATATACTCCTTCTTTCCGATTAAAGATTTTTCAGGGAAAGTTATCGGTTCAATAGTCTATTTCTACAACCCGATAGTTTCCTATGCTTTGATTGATAATATTTTTATCAAAATTTTCCTCTATCTTGGTATAATTGGGATATTGGGTCTTGTTGCAATATTCTTTTTTACCTCTTTCCTACTTAAAGGTCTTACTCTAATTAACAATAAATTTATTGAATTTTCAAAGGGTGAGACAGACCTTACGATTTCTCTGCCAGTTAAAAGTGGAGATGAGATTGGTAGGATTGCACAATCGTTTAATGGTTTTATTGAATCTATGCATACTAATATTGCAAACACCACTCTTGTATCTGGAGAGGTTGTTATCGAAACCACCAAAGGCAGCAGGGTCTCTCACCTTCTCAATGAAAGCTCAAACAAGATAAAGGAGAATCTTGATACTGTGAGCAGTGGTATAGAGGAGTTGTCTGCCTCTATAAAGGAAGTTTCTTTGAGTGTCAAAGATGTTAGTGAAAAGGTTCAAAATGTGTCACAACTATCAAATCAGATGAAAGAGATAGCAAATAATGTTCGTCAGTTTATGAATGAAGCAGGAAGCAATGTTGATATCTCAAATCAATCGATTCAAGATATAGTCTCTCAGATAGAGTATAGCACAAAGATGATAGAGGATGTAGTGTATAAAGTTGGGAATGTATCTGACAATAGTGAAAATATAAAGTTGAAAATTTCAGATACCAACAAACGTGTAGATGAGATATTCAAAGAGATAGAATCTATATCGAGTGCGGTAAATGAGCAGAGCTCAAGTATAGAGCATGTTGCTGCTAATACCGAAAATGCAAAGCTTTTGAGTGAAGAGACACTCAACAAAGCAGAAGAGGGGATGAGTAAGCTTACAAATCTTATAAAATCTATTGATAACATAAAGATAAAAGTTTCAAATGTAGGGAATGAGATAGAGGGTCTTAGTAAAATGGCTGAAAATATAGGTCAGATTACTACTACAATAGATGAAATTAGTGAACAGACAAATTTACTTGCACTCAATGCTGCAATAGAGGCTGCAAGAGCAGGTGAGCATGGAAAAGGATTTGCAGTAGTTGCTGATGAAGTGAGAAAACTTGCAGAGAGGAGTGCTCAGGCTACTCAGGAGATAGGGACACTCATTGGCAATATTCAGGAAAAGGTCCAAGAATCCACCAAAATCACTACCGAAAGTATCAAAGAAGTTGAAAAGGGTATAATGATTGCCAATGATACAAATCAAGCAAATCATAAAATAGTTGAAGCAAGTAAAAGTACCCGCAATCTTATGGAGCAGGTAAAAAATGCAGCAGATGAGCAGGCAAGTGTGAGTAGCCAGATAGTCAATAGTGTCAGCAATGTAACAGAGAGGATAAACAATATTGTTGAAATTGTAAAAGACCTTGATTTTTCTGGTGAGTCGATAATATCAAGTGTTGATGATGTGAAAAATTTTATTCAAAATCTAAAAGATGTTGGTGTTACTCAAGAGGAAAATGCCCATAAGCTACTCTCACTCTCAGGGCAAACTACTGATGCAATCTACAAAACATCAAATGTTATTGATGAGCAGATAAATTTTATAGACAATGTAGTCTCTTCTATCGAGAAGGTAACTGATAATATTAATCAGGTTTCAATAGCAGCAGAGGAGCAGCACAATGTAGCAGATGGTATTGTTAATACAGTTTTTCAGCTCAAAGAGAAGAATGAAGGTAATATGGCTAACATAAATAGTATGAACAAGCTAATTGATGATATCAACCAAATTTCTGACAAATTAAATAAAAGTATATCAAAATTTAAATTGAAGAGGGAATTTATTATTGAGCAGGCTATTGAAAAGCATGCACTCTTTATTGAGGAGTTAAGGTTAAAATTTGTAACAAAAGCTACCATCAATGAAGGAGAAATAAGTTCACATACAATTTGTGATTTTGGAAAGTGGTATTATGGTGATGGTCAGACTTATAAAGAACTGAAAGTTTTTAATGATATAGAACCTTTACACAAAAAAATCCATGAGCTTGGAAGAGAAGCTGCTACTGCTCACAACAAGAAAGATTTTGATAAGAGGGATGAGTTGGTTAAAGAAGCTGTCAAGATAAGTAAAAACCTTGAAAGTTTATTGAAACAGCTTGCTAAAGATATAAAAAGCATTGCTGTAGTATAGATTTCTAATGGGGATTACACTTTTAATTGGAGGAAAATAAAGACAAAGAAGAGCACTATTGGTCTGATTTCAACTCTGCTATAGTTACTGGGTTTTGTTATTGTAGTGTTTAGGTTATTGTGTTATTTGGAGATTATTCTATTTTAAAAATTTCCTTTATTCTCAGGGTTGGACAGCTTTAGGGCGGGGAATTCCCCTCTACTCAAGGGGTGGCA
>DYJV01000041.1 GCA_020722945.1 Candidatus Methylomirabilis sp.
TCCTTTATCATAATCTTGTTCACTCTCAGGATAGAGAAAATAAATTTTTAAGACTAGGTAAATATTTGAGAGATGGCGATGTAGATGGTTTTATCGAGACCTCAAAGGGAATATTTGCCGGGATAGCTTACAGTGTTGGCTCAAAGTTAAATGAAGCCAATTTTCATACAATATTTTACCTGATGGTAAATGCTGGTGGACTCCCTGCTGATATGGAGCTGCTCACAAGTGATGGCAGGATAGATATGGTAGCAAAGATAAAGGGGAAAATTTATATCATCGAATTTAAATGCAACCAGAGTGCAGATAAAGCCTTGGATCAGATAAAAAATAAATACCTTTTGAGATTCAAATCTGAAACGCCAAATCAGCAGCTCTTCCTTGTTGGTATCAACTTTGATAGTCAGACAAGAAATATCTCAGAGTGGAAGTGGGTATCTGGCTAATTGATAATGATGAATTTTGAATGGAGAATTATTTTTTTTAACTAAAAACCTCTTGGTCTCTACTTCTGTCATCTCGAACCTGTCGACAAAATTATTAATGTTGAATTTCGAATTGTAAATTGACAATGGATAATTATTTTTTTAAAAAATTCCCCTCTATGGAGGGGTGGCACCGTCAGGTGACGGGGTGGTCTTTTCTTTTGGATTTTGTCTTTTTGTTTTTCTGTTTCCTCTTTCTCTATTTTTAATTTTTTGTTTTTCCCTTCAGCCTTCAGCCTTAAGCCTTCACTACAGCAGTGAGATTTAGGAGCTTTTGATCTTACCTATCTCCTATTTTAAAAAATATTTAATCCCCTTATTTTATCAAAATCCTTGAAAAAAAGGTTAAAATTTTATATTGCTATAAAATTGTGATTTTCATTCTAAAAATGAAGTCTAACACAAGTTTATTTTTCAGGCATATTTTTACTTAAAATAATTTATAATAAAAAGCAGGAGAAAAAATATGAATGTTTTAATTATCGAAGATGAAAAGAAAGTTTCTTCATTTATAAGCAAAGGTTTTGAAGAGGAGAATTTTAAAGTTGATGTTGCTTATGATGGGATTGAAGGGGAAAAAAAATTATTAAAAAATGATTACGATATAGCAATACTTGATCTTATGCTTCCCGGGAAGGAGGGTGATGAGGTTTTAAAAAATGTTAGAGCACAAAATATCGACACTCCAATTATCATTCTTACAGCAAAAGATAGAGTAAGTGACAAAATAGACCTATTTGAGGCAGGATGCGATGATTACCTCACCAAACCTTTCTCTTTTGATGAACTACTTTTAAGAGTAAAAGCCATTATGAGACGGAAAGGGAAACAGATAGACAAAGAGACCGAGCTCACATTTTCTAATCTTAGACTCGACCTTATAAAAAGGACAGCTACAAGAGGTAACAGAGAAATAGAGCTCACAACAAAAGAGTTTTCACTCCTTGAAATTCTTATGCGATTTCCCAACAAAGTTCTCACAAGACAGGAGATCTCCAAATATGTCTGGGAATACGATTTTGACACTCTGACAAATATAATAGATGTTTACATCAATCACCTGAGAAATAAAGTGGACAAGGAGAATGATAATAAGCTAATTCATACTATTAGAGGTGTAGGTTACATCTTAAAAGAGGAGTAACTTTTTGCATCTCAAAACAAAAACAAAACTAATTTTACTATTTATCATATTTTTTACTATAATTGTTTTTGTATTCTCAATTAGTATCTACTATCTTATGAGGAAAGAGCTTTATTCTTCACTTGACAATAAGCTACTATCTATTTCACAACTTTCAGCAGAGTCTCCATTTTTAATATACAACCAAAATTTACCATCCAATATCAAAAATCTATACAGTAACTCCGATATGCAGAGAAGTGGAAGCATTCTCAGAATTCTTGATACAAGTGGGAATATCGGGTCAGACCTTACCAACCTAAATGTTAAAGATTTCCCTGTAAAAAAAGATGTCTTAAAAAAAGCACTTGATGGGATTATGGTCTTTCAAAATTACAATATCGAGGGGCTCAAATATCCTATAAGGATTCTTACTTATCCTGTCATATCAGATGGTTATATTCTTGGGATCATTCAAGTTGGGACTTCTCTTGAATTTGTAATGGAATCACTTAAAAAACTTATAATAGTTTTGTCAAGTTTACTCCCTATCCTCATAGGGATAACTTTTATCTTTGGCTATTATATAATTGACAGTGTTTTGCTGCCAATCAGGGTTATTACTTCAAAAGCTAAGCAAATTTCTGCTGAAAATCTAAATGAGAAGATTGGGGGAAATTTTCCTGATGATGAAATAGGTGAGCTTGCAGCAACTTTTGATAGCATGATCAAACGTCTCAAAGAATCTTTTGATAGTTTGAATCAGTTTAGTGCTGATGTTTCTCACGAGTTAAGAACTCCACTGACAATTTTACAAGGGGAAGTGGAAAT
Organism: Candidatus Methylomirabilis sp.; assembly: GCA_020722945.1. GTDB lineage: Bacteria > DYJV01 > DYJV01 > DYJV01 > DYJV01 > DYJV01. Next base: position 2,440 of record DYJV01000041.1, read on the forward strand.
AGCATTAAGAGGTGATAGAAGTAGCAACGAATATAGAGACATCCTCAAAAGTAGCCTTGAAGAGATAAAACGGCTTCAAAATATCGTAGAAACATTACTCTTCCTCTCAAAAGCTGAAGCAGGAAAGATAGTTTACAATAAAAAAGATATTGAGGTCCTTGAACTTATAGTTTCTGTTATTTATCCCCTCAAATCTTACTTAAAAGAGAGGAATATTACCCTCGACATTGATGTTGAGCCTTCACTGATCATGAAAGGTGATGAAAATTTACTTAAACAGCTTTTTTATAATCTCATTCATAATGCTATAAAGTATAATAGAGACAACGGTAAAATCTTTATCAAAGCTTCATCTTCCGGCAAATTTATAAATGTTTCTATAGAGGATACAGGTTCTGGTATAAAGAAAGATTTTCTTGAGAAAATTTTTGACAGATTCTACAGAGTGGACAAATCAAGGACGAGAGATGAAGGTGGATTTGGTTTAGGTTTAAATATTGCAAAAAAGATAATAGATATTCATACTGCAAAGATAGACATTCAGAGTGAAGTTGAAAAAGGGACCAAATTTATTATATCTTTCCCTCTATGATTTATTAGCAGTGATTTGAAATATTCTAAATAAGTTTCTAAAAATACCACTTTTTGACTTTTGACTTTTTGTAACAGTTCTTTTAAAGTATTGTAATAACCAACTCACAAAATACTCCCACTGGAACTATTGATCCTTTTCAGGAGATATAACATTCCCCGGATTTGTAAAAACTTCACCGGGGATATTGATAATATTTTTTAAAATAGAACCAATCTTATTTGTAATACTTTTAATAGGTTTTATCTTTATATCAGGGTCATCAAGCTTCCCAGTAACAGCTAAATATGTTACCAAAATAGCTTTTTTACCCTTTTTATCTGTGAATAAATAATTTACAATAGGAATCCATTTGATTATCTTATCTACTGTTTTTAGAGGATAAACAGCAAGCGTTGAATCTATTGTTTTATTATCAAGGTCAATCTGACCAATATATATTATATCAAAAGCATTGCTTTTTAGTTTAAGGTTTTCTGTGGAGATAACTCCATTTTTTATCTGAAAATCTCCCTTCATTTTTTGATATTTGAAACCCTCTGTATTAATATCAGGGAATTTAAATTCAAATATCTGGGATACATTTAAAATTGAAAATATAGAGCCAAAGAAGGCTCCCCTATTTACAAATCCATCTTTAAAATTGATGTTAAAACTTCCATTCATATTTTTATAAAAATCATTAAAATCATTAAATCTACTTCCAATATTGAAGTAAGAGCTCTCGCTTAAACCATAAAATTCAAAAGTTTTAGGTATAAGAAAATTCATAATATCACCTATATTTATCCCAGAGTAAGTCCCTTCAAGGATAAAATGATTTTCACCATCAAAAAGTAACTCACCATTTGAAATATTAAGGTAACCAGTATCAGAAGCGGTAATTTTACCTCTATTTATTTTGATACCTTTACTGTTAAGCATACTATTAAAAATTATATTTGAGTAGTTGTTAACCTCTGTTGATATATTATCAAATTTAAAATCAAAGGTTATATCAAGACCTTGAAGCGTTTTGTGAAGGTTTTTAAGCCACAAATTTTTCGCTATATTCCCCTCTCTCTCTTTATCTGAAATATTATCAACAGTATTTTTTTTACTATCAACCTTCCCCTTTTCCCCCCTTTGTAGTTTTGACGAGTTAATAGTAAAATTTTTACCGCTAACTTCAAAGTAACCTTTTTTTACTTTATCCAGATAGAGATAACCTCCAAGTGAGAGAAATCCTTTATCAAAATCACCATGTATATTGTTGAATGAAACCTTATCGTTGTTAATTGCAATTTCACCTTTTAAAGAGTTTATTACATTTCCACTTTTAAGAAAGAGTATATCTGAAGATAAAAATTTTATATTTGAATTATGAAAGGTTATCTTTTTGAGATTAGTAAGATTGCCGATTATATTAAGGTCTGCATCAACATTTTTTACTGTGTCTATATTTAGATTTATATCTTTTAAAAAAAGAGAATCTATTGAGTTGCTCCTCACATTTACAGAGAAATCGGGAGAGATAAATGGAGTTGTAATTTGCCCATTTATATTGTAACTGATATTGTCAAGAGTGCATTTAATATCTTGAAGGGTGGCTGTTTCTTTACTATATTTTATGGTGCCTACTATATCTTTTATACTGTAATTGTCATACTTCAATGCTGAACCTTTTAATTTTACCTCCCCTGTCTTAACCAAAATATTATCAAAACTACCCCCAAGATTTGTAGCTATCTCTAAATTTTCTAACCTACCAATATCTATAAGATCCCCTATATACTCATCAAGAGTATCACCTTGCATATAAAGGTCTAATGTGTGATTATCGAAAATCTTGCATACTCTCCCTTCAGCAGTGTATCTACCCCCATTGTAACCAAAGGTGAGATTATCGATGTATAAAGTATCATTTTTTAAACTCCCCTTACCATTTATATTGTAAAATTTGTGCCCATAAAGTGTCAACTCTGAATTGTTAAATTTTATATCCCCACCTCTAAGCCTTAACCTTAATAAATCTGTAAGTTCACCCTTTAGGTTTATCTTTGCGGAGATATTATCACATCTGCTGATATCCCAATAAATCACATTATCTGCCCAAAATTTATCAAATGTGTTACCCATGACATTAAAATCAACAATTACAACTTTATCCATATAATTTGCAACAAAACCATCAAGCTGATAATCTATATCTCTAAATCTTGCAAAACCACTCTCCACCTTAACTTCTTTTTCTGTAAAACTACCTTTCATATTTTTAACTAAAATATCTGTAAAAAAATCGTAGCTTAATTTTGTATTATCGACACTATATCTCCCTTTCAACTTTAGATTTGTGATATTATCCATAGGAATCTCAAAATCATCAGCAAAAATTTTACTTCTTCCATGGTTGAAACTTAGATATTTATTAAATGTTGGTAAGTCCTTAAAATCAAGATCTACAATCCCACTCCCTTTAATTAAATTTTCTTCAACTTTAATAGTAAAATCTTTTAACAAACTATTTTTTACCTTTGCTGAGAGGTTACTCGTTTGAAAATTTTTATTGTCTCCATAAAAATTAAAATTTAAATCGTAAAATGGGTAATCTTGTGCGATCCCTTTTAATGTTTCCCCTTTACCTTTGAAAAAGTATTTTACTGACTTTATATCTGAAATATCACCCTCTACAACAAGAGCATCAATCGAGACAATCCCTCCCTCATAGAGAGATAACCATTTTTTAGGGAGAAACTTACCAATATAAGAAGATAAAATCTTGTTACTTTTAAGTGCAATTTTTAAATTAGTAAAAGAATCAAGATAAGCCTCACCTGAAAAAATCATTTGACTATCAATTTCAAGATTTATATCATTAAAATATATTCTCCAATCTTTAGGTGTAATTTTCGAAGATATTTTGATATCATTGATAGGGATAAAACCTTCATCTAATAGTTTTAACTGAATATCTTTTATCCTCAAAACAAACTTATTATCTATATTGTCTATCTTACACTCAAATGATGTATTGCCAAGTTTTAAGTTCTCTGTTTTTATAATGTTTAAGCCAAGATTCTTCCCCTTTACATCAATATTCAGGAAAGAATCTTTAATATTTATATCACCCTTCCCAACAACTTCGCCTCTTTCACCATTTATTGTAAGGTAACTTTTCACTGTTATTTGAAATTTATCTTTAAGTGAAAAATTCTGAATTTTAAATTCTGGAACTTCTAATTGGGCAGAGTTGTTATCAATCTTGATATTAAAATTAAGATTTTCCAGATTAATGTTTTTTGAAGTAATAACAAATGGTGGCTTAAAATATCTTTCAATCCCTTTTTTAGGATGTAAATCTTTACTCTCTTTGCCTCTATCTATATTTTTTCCAGATTGATCTTTGTAGTAGTCATATTTTAGCTCTATATCTTTTGCTGATACATTATCAAATTCTACTATTCCAACTAAAAGTGGGAATATATTCAGAGATAAAGCACCACTCTTGAGAGTTAATTTACTCTTCTTGTCCAATAATGAATTGTTGTATAATTTAATATTATCAAACTTTAAATAGATTTTATCCTTCACTCTAACATCAAGAGAACCTATTTTTAGAGAGTATCCAAAATGTTTGGTAACTTCTGATTCTAAAAAACCTTTTATTTTCTCTGAAGGGATATTATGAAGAGCAACTAATGCTGATAAAATAAGAAACAATAAGATAATTATTGAACTTAGAATAAATTTTTTCATTAGCTATACTGCCATTGCCATTGTAAATATATATATCTCAGAGTTAGGAAAAAGTTTTGCAACTTCATTGACAGTAGAACCAGATGTAATAATATCATCTACTATAAGAATTTTACTATTGGTAAAATTATCGGGGTTACAGTTTAGCTTAAAAGCAGATGCTATATTTCTCTCCCTCTCTTTGTAATTTTTACAGAGTGATTGACTTTTACTGTTTCTTTTACGCAAGATAAGGTTGGGGGTATATTTTATCCTGAATCGCTTGGATATAAACTCTGCAAGAGTATTTGATTGGTTAAATCCTCTTGTTATCCTCTTATAAAAATGAATCGGGATAGGGATAACTACATCAAATTGGGGATAATTAACAGGGAATCTTCTTATAATAAGCCTTTCAAAATAATCTTTTATGAAGTAGATATTTGAATATTTCCATTTATGAATGATCTCTCTTCCAACCCCATCATATATAAAAATACCCCTGAGCATTTTGATATTGTTGTTAAGATTGGGGCATAAACACCTATTTGATAGTGGCGAACCACAACGGAAACAAATTTGAGAGTCTCTCTTTTCAATGAATAGTATTTTTTTAAGACATTCTTTACAAATCCAAGAGGGATATGCTTTTGAGAGAATATTACGCTCACACACAACACATCGCCTATTGAATATAGAATCGATAAACTCAGAAAATAATCTCTTCACCACTCATTTCGTTAGGCTTTGGGATTCCCATAATTTTGAGTATAGAGGGTGCAACATCGGCAAGCTTACCATTTTTTAATATGAATTTATCTTTCAATGGTGTAACAAGGATACATGGAACACTATTGGTGGTATGTGCAGTATGCGGCTTCCCATATTTGTCAAGCATCTGCTCACTATTACCATGATCACTAATAATAAGAGCTGCTCCACCTTTGGCAATAACTTTGTCAACCACCCTCCCAACACACAAATCAACAACTTCAACAGCCTTAACAGCAGCCTCATATACACCAGTATGACCAACCATATCACAATTTGCATAATTAACTACTATGAAATCGTATTTATCAGAATCTATCCTACTCAACAACTCTTCTGTAACAATATAAGCACTCATTTCAGGTTTTTGATCGTATGTCTTGACATCTTTGGGGGATTGAATAAGAACTCTCTCTTCATTTTTGAAAGGAGTCTCCTCCCCTCCATTGAAAAAATATGTAACATGAGCATATTTTTCTGTTTCTGCTATTCTTAATTGTGTGAGTCCATAATTTGACAAAACTTCACCAAGTATATTTTTGGGTCTTTCTGGTGGGAATGCAGCAGCAAGGTTAAACTTTTCATCATATACATTCATCGATACATAATAAGCTAATTTAGGTGGTCTGATATCAAATCTGTCAAAATTGGGCTGTGTAAGAAATGTTGTCATCTCTCTTGCTCTATCAGCCCTAAAATTAAAGAAGATAACTACATCGTTATCTTTTATTGTGGCACCCTTCTCAACCATAAATGGGACAAGAAACTCGTCTGTTTCACCTAAGGAGTATCTACTCTCTACCTCTGCAATCGGATCGTTAAAAATAGTGCTGCTACCATTGATTAATATTTCAGCAGCTTCCTTTACTCTCTCCCAGCGGTTGTCCCTATCCATTGCATAAAATCTTCCCATAACTGAAGCAATTTTGCCAACTTTAATCTCTGCTATAAAATCTTTAAGCTGTTTGAGATAGAATTTCCCAGAAGTAGGAGATGTGTCTCTACCATCCATAAAGCAGTGAATATAAACTTTAGAAAATGATTTTAGTTGAGCAAGTTTAAGCAGTGCAAAGAGATGCTCAATATGAGAGTGAACCCCTCCATCAGATAAAAGACCCATTATGTGAACTGAAGAGTTTTGCTCTGAAGCAATTTTAAAAGCATTGTTTAATGGGATATTTTGGAAAAAGGAGCCATCTTTTATAGATTTGGATATTCTTGTGAGATCTTGGTAAACAATTCTTCCTGCTCCGATATTTAGGTGTCCAACCTCTGAATTACCCATCTGACCATCAGGCAACCCAACATTTTCACCACTTGTATCTAATCTGCTATTTGGATATTCTGCAAAAAATCTTTCAATATTTGGCTTGTGAGCATTATTTACAGCATTAAAGTAGTCATCATCACTCAATCCAAAACCATCAAGGATAATAAGGGTAACAGGCTTGAATTGCATTATTTAGAACCCTATTTTAAATGAGTAAGTCATAGATGAAAAACTTTTACATTGAGGACAGTAATCGCTATATTTTGAGGCAGTATAGCCGCAAGAATTACATACACAAACAAGATTCACCCCATCTTTTATGTTTAATACTTTTCTGAATATCTCAATATTTTCATTTATCTCCATATTTTTTCTATACATTGATTCAGCAGATATCAAGTTTGCAAATTTTGATAAATCTCCACTACCTTCAGAAAATTGCTTTGAAATCTCAAGGGCTTTATCAAAGTTGTTTGTTTTGAGTAGAATTAGAGCTTCTAAAAGCTTTGATTCTGGCAAATTTAACTTACTCAATGTCCGTTCTGCTTCTTTTACAACTTTATCATCATCTGAATTGAGTGCTAATTTTGCTATTTCACATAGAAAAATAGGATTTTTGCTGGTTTTGAAATCATCTTTGAGTGTATTAATAAGAGTTGTTTTATCTCCTATTGTATCTATATTTTGAATTTTTAAAAAATAAAATGGCAATGATTGAGGATACTGCTTAATTAGAGAGTTGATCTTACTTTCTGAATAGTTACTTTTTGCATCAAGATATTTTAGTTCAAGGAGAATTTGCTCATTGGCAACTTTGTCAATATTTTTGGTATCCATTATTTTTTCTTGTATCATAAGAGCTTTATCATATTTTTCAAGTTTTCTGTAACTATCTCTTATTAATTCAAAAAGTTCTCTATTTTTAAAATTGGTATCTTGGATAAACTCTTCAGATAAATTTATTACAGATGACCACTGTTGTGATTGAAAATAAAATTTCATAAGGTAAAATTTTGAAATATCAAAAGGCAGACTATTAATGAGACTCTCTTTTTCACTATCATCCTGCTCTATTTGATTTAAAAAGATGATAGAGGGTGCCACTTTATCGTGTTTAACAGATGCTCTTATGGATTTGAGAGAACCTTTTAGATTCCCATAAAAATAATCTTTTAAACCTTTTTCAAAGAGCTGCAAAGCTTTCTCCTTATCTTCAAGCGTGTTTTTTAGCTTCCTATTTTTTAATGAAGAGGATAGCTCTTTAATTAAGGAGATAAAAAACATTAAGAGAAAACCAATTATTAAAGAACCTAAAATAACTAACCCAACTGGAAGATTGTAAAAATTGTTTGGACTTATATGTACATCAACTTTAGTAGGGTTAAAAAAGACAAAGAGTGCAGTAGCAGCTAAAAGTATAAAGAAGAGAAAAGAGTAAATTTTACCTTTCATATAGTGCTCCTTAGGTTTATCTGATTTGTCTGAAATTTTTTATCTCTATCATATATTCATTTAAAAATAAAGTTAAAATTTTGTATTGTATAACAAATTAATAGCTGTTTTATTATACAATACAGTTGTTTATATTTAAAAATAGGAGTTAATACGCTATTTTAACAAATCGTAATTTATAATTTTAAAATATTGTTTGACAAATTGGTTAAATTATATTAATATTCTAAAATTGAATATCAATTCAAAATCGTTTCAAATTTTTATTTATAACGGATACAAAGCAAGATTTAAGATTTTTCAATAGTGTTACCAAAGATTCATCAATGAATGCTTACCAAATTTTTTAAATATGAAGATTTATTACTTTGGGAATGTTTTAATTAGCATAAATATTTTTTAGAATATCTAAAAAAGGAGATAAAAATGAAAAGAAAAATTTTAATTATTTTAGTTTTTTTACTGTCAATTTCCTCCCAACTATACTCTTTAGGGGATTACCATACAAATTACAACAACCTCCCCGTAAAAATAGTTTTTGACCCTGCAAATTCACTTATCAGCCTCCCTATACCATTGCCAAACGATGCAAATACCTCTGTGCTCAACTCTTCTAAAACCGCTTTATACTTACCAATCGAGCAGGGCGATTCTTACTCCTCCATTTTCATGAAAAAAGCTATCAATGATCTTGGGATAAAAGGTTTTCCTCCTGAAACAATAATCACTATCCCTCTAAATACAGATACCCCAATTGATACAAACACACTCTATTCAAATATATTTCTTATTGCATTAAAACTCAATCTTTCAGGCACTCCTACTATCAATACTGCTCTTCCACCTGTTGCAGGACCCAAAGAGCTTATTATTGCACAAGATGGGAATGTTATTAAGATTCACCCCAAAATAAAATTGATGGCAGATGCACAATATGTAGTTCTTATTACAAAAGGTGTCAAGACTACTGATGGACAACTTGTCGGTCGTGATGCTGCTATCGAGCTTTTATTCAAAACATCATATTCACAACTTATAAAAAGCATGGGTTTAAATACAGACTCTCTACTTGCTCTATTCACATTTTCAACTGCTGAGAAAACTCTCGGATTATCAGCTTTTGCAAAGATGCAGTTAGGCTACCCCTATACATCTACTGACACTCTCTCTTACAATACCACTATTACATATGAGCTTCAAAGTATGCTTGCAGCAGTCCCTCTCCTTCCATCATCTATAGGGACTCAATCCTCCTCAAGTTTATACGGATTACAATACTCTGCTTCAACATTTTCATCATACAATGTGACCACTCTCTCCACAACATATACTCCAATATCTGTCCCCACAATAACTATCTTTGGTCAAAATCCTAATAAAGTCGTAATATTTCAGCATGGATTAGGTCAGAATAAAAGCAATGCCTTTGCACTTGCAGCTAATTTTTTAACTGCAGGCTACTCAATTATTGCTATTGATGCACCTCTACATGGAGATAGAGTTGACTCCTCAGATTATAATATGGATTGCAATATGGATGGGATTATATCTTCTGGGGAGTGTTTTTTTACTACCAATCTTGTAAATGATAGGATAAATATATATCAATCTGTATTTGATCTTACTATGCTTCTAAAAAATATCAAATCTGGTAATTTTGATTTTAATGGTGACGGGAATAACGATATCCCCTCAGATATCTACTTTGTAGGACAATCACTTGGGTCTATCGTTGGCTCAATATTCTCCAAATATAATAGTGAAGATTTAAAAAAGATAGCACTAAATGTTGGCGGTGCTAATTTGGCTGCACTTCTTGACGGCACACAAATTCCTGACCTTCAAAATGCAATCAAATCTTTAGGTTACACCAAAAATTCTGCACCATACTTTGTATTTACAGGGATCTTAAATCTTTTTCTTGATCCTGCTGACCCATTTTATCATGTTGATTCATCTATCAAGGATAAAACCATTTTACAAACTGCTTACGGTGATACAATAGTTCCCAATACATCCAATGAACTGCTATCTGCAGCTGTTGGTTATCAAACTCCAACCATAATAACTGACCTTGATACCGATAAACATATCATTTATCCTGCTTCAGGATGGTATCAATATGGTGGTATCACAAGCAGTGCCACTTATACTCTGCCTCACGGTTTTTTACTATCTCCTTCAGCAGACCCTACATATTATGATACAGAGTTTGTCCAAAAAGCTACTAAGGCTGCTCAGTATCAGATACTTAACTTTTTCTCTGATGGCGTGCTACTTTTTTTTCTTTAATTTTTTAAATCAAAAATATAAAAGGAGGCTACCGATATGTTTTTAAAGATAAATAAATTATTATTGATCACCTGTTTTGGAGTTATTTTCTCCTCATCAATGCTCTTTGGAGCTGGTTTTCATGTAAATGTTGAGCAGGGAATGAAAGCAATGAGTCTTGGTGGTGCATTTGTAGGTCTTGCAGATGACCCTACAGCTATTTACTACAACCCAGCAGGTCTTACCCAGCTTGAAAAAAAGTTTAACATTGCAGGGACATACGCTTTCGGTCAATTTGCTCCTACCATACACTCACCTGAAGTTTACGACAGCTATGGTGTATTGAGGGCAAGTGATCTCTCAAAGGACCAAGACAAAAGATGGTCTCAAATTCCAAGCACATATATCTCATATAAGGTTGCAGACAAAGTAACTCTTGGTTTTGCAGTATTTGCTCCATTCGGCACCGCTACTGACTGGACAAGCTCATGGGTTGGGAGATACTTCAGCGACAAGATAGACCTCAAAACTTACAATTTTAACCCTACCATTGCTTACAAGTTGAATGATAAACTTTCATTTGGTTTTGGAATTAATTATGTCTATAGCGATGTTGAAATTAAAAAATCTTTTAGCTATCCATTCCTTGCTCTTAACCCTTCTGTCCAGAAAACTCTTGGGTTTACACCATCTGACAGCAGTAAAATGAGCCTATACAATAGACTTTACGATAGAAACTACGATGTTGATATAAAACTTTCTGGCGATACTGACTCAAGTGGAAGAGGATGGGGTTACAATATCGGCTTCCTTTTCAAACCAAACAACGATTGGCAAATTGGTGCAATTTACAGAAGCGAAGTAAATCTTGATTTTGAAGGTAAAGCTACATACAAATATATGCCCGGTATTGCAACTCTCCCTTCTGAAGTTAGTATTGCACAACTTGGATACCCTCTATTCCAACCTTCAGAAATAACAGCCTCAATCAAACTTCCAGATTACGCAGCATTGGGGATTGTTAATAAATCTTTTAAAGATTGGACATTCTTATTCGATTTTTATTGGACAGGTTGGTCAGATTACAAAGAGCTATCTGTAAGCTATGATAAATTCCCTTATAGTAGCACCATTCCTAAAAAATGGGATGATGTAATAGCATTGAGACTTGGAATCCAGTATGAAGTGAACCAAAATCTTGCTTTCAGAGTTGGATATATGTATGACCAATCACCAACAAACGATGAAACAAGAGCTCCTGAACTTGCATGTTCTGACAGGAATGATGTAACTTTTGGTGTTGGCTATAAATTGGGGAATTTTAATATAGATGGAGCATTTTTGATAGCTTTCTTTAAAAATGAAGATAGTAATCTTGTTGATGAGCAAACAAAGACAGCATTTAAAGGGGAGTGGGATACAATGGCTTATGTTCTTGGGGTAACTTTATCTTACGGATTCTAATACTCTTTATAAACCAGTGAGAGCACATTGTGCTCTTACTGGTCATTCTATCAAACTAATTCCCAAATCCAAAATTACTAAAATATACCTCAATTAAATATTCTCTTTTACTACATCAAAATTTATAGAGCTTTTTGTAACCCTGCTTGTCCCATTATACAAAAATATAAATAGAAAGATAAACTCAAGAAGTATAAAAGATTTTAATGTTATCAACTCTTTTAATCCTGATACTATATTAAAATTAAAGGTATAAGAGCTGTCGTATGTGAATATTGCTATCAAAAAAGAGTATGCAATTACAAATATAGCCATCCTCTGATAATATGAGAATTTCTTCTCACCCCTATAATCTTTTCTGAAAAATTCTGAAAGAACTCTATATCCCTGACTAAAAATTATAGTCACAATAAATGAGATAATGTAGTGCCCTGTTAAAAATAGTATTATCCCGGCTACCCCTGCAAATCCAAAATTTATAGTTGCCATCAACTGAGTTGGGACAAGTGCCTCACCTTCAAGATGACTTTCGTAGGCAACTTTTTTTGTCCCTCCATAAAAAACAGTATTAAATTTTGAAAAAACCTTTCTCCATAAAGGGGAAAGAGTGCTAACAGCTTTCCCATAACAGCATCCAAAACTTATACATGCAAACCTCCCAATAGATTCACCAATGCAGTATGATGCAAGAAGTGATGACATAATTGGAACAATATATCCTATACTATCTTTTAATGGGATTTGATAAAAAAAACTGACTGTGAACATTACAAGAAATGGTGAAAAGATACTACCCACAAAAACCGCACCACCCACTGTAAATGTATGTTTTTTTTTCTCTACAATCATCGCAACTATCTTTGAGGCAGGAACACATATTACAAGGATCAAAGCAGTAAGTGTAAAAAGAAAATCAAATTTAAAACCTGCTGAACCTGAAAGAGTTATAAAAAGTGCCGTTGCAATAAAGTATGCAAGAGCATTAAAAAATCCATAGAATGTGAGATTGATTGCTGACCATCTATTGTCATCCATCTTTTTTATAGGGATTGATGCTATAAATTGCCACCTCTCATTAGGGAGATATTTAACCCCTAAATAGTATAACCCAGCAAGAAAAAGTATTAATAAAGTTATAAATAAGAAATTTTCCATCTCTACTCCATACTATTTTTTATTTAACAATAATGTTTTCAGCTATTGTTTCTCTAACCTTAACCTCTGTTTCTACAATAGGTCTTGTAAAATTTTCAGAAAATCTGCTTTTCACATCAGCTCTAAGGCTATTTTTGATTATATCGTCAGAAAATTTAACTCTGTTTTCCTGAAAAAATAGTATTACAGTGCTACTTCCCGGTCTGAAAAGACTTTTAACACAACCCTTTTTTAAAAAATATCCAATATTTATAGGTTTTGGAGAGTCATATCTATCTTCAGAGTAACATTGAACTATTTTCCCAATCATCATCGCTACTAATTCCACCATTATTACAAGACCACAATTTGTTCCCCCATCAACATCTGTATCTATGACAGTAACAACCCGTTTATTTTTTGAAAGAGGATTTAATATCTTTACTGAGAGAGGGTTACAAGAGTGGTAGTATCCATCTATCTCATAAAAATCTCTTACAACTCCAGATACAGGGAGGTGATTGTAATGATACTTATCGGGAGTTAACCTGAATATAGCATAATCACCATTTATAAAAGCTTCTTTCCATTGCTCCTTCTCAATTAATTCATCAAAATCAAAAAATTTCTCTTTAATATAAAATAGTGAAGATTTTTTGATAGAAGCTGCAAACATCTTTGAATCAGCAGGTGATGCTATCAAGTTATCGTTTAATTCCAACACCCTGCAATCCCAGAACTTTATCTTCCTTTCAAAAAAATCGTGGTAAGTTTGAAATTTTGAAAGTGGCTCATAAAATTCATCTTTATCTATATTAAACTCTTTTATTAACTCCTTCAATCTCTCTTGAGAAAGCTTTCTATTAAAATTAATATGTGCAAGAAATGAAGTTAAAAACTTTGAGGTAGCTAATTTAAGAATAAAATTCCTATCCTCTCTCGATTTTGAATATAAAAAATTGATAAATCTATCACCCTGTAACTTTTCAGTTACAATTTTATTACTTTTTCTACATACATATTGATGAATCATCCAATTTCTCCATATCTGAAAAGTTATTTGAAGTTTTATCTTCAACTATTTTTAAAATTGCAGTAACAAGCAAAACTATTTCATCGAGTGTCAACTGCCCCCTATCCATTTTGCTTTTCAAATTCTTATAATCCTCACATCCACTCAATCTTTCTAAAACATCAAAAGCTTCCGATATATGCTCCATTCGTAGATCTTCCCGATAAAAACTTTCTGCTGATAAATTAAATGATTCTGAATCTTTATCAAATGGCGTCTCTATATTTATTTTGCTACAAATTTTCTTTGTCAATCTTGAAGAGACTCTACTTTTTTTATCTTTTACCCTATTTTCAAGATCAGCAACAATATCGTGAAGATTACTATTTTCAATAATAGAACTCCCCTCTTGCTTTATGAAATTTATCAGAGCTTGGTTGTAATCATCAATTTTTACTTTAAAATAATTGTTGTATCTACTGCTCTTCTTTATATTTTTGCAATTTTTTAATATATTTTGCATAAATACATTTTTACTATCTCTATTTACAAAGAAAGATTTTAAGCCTATTGCTGATGCAAAAATAGGAAATCTTCGTTCACTTTCAATTGTAGGGGTGTCAGGGATATCACTGTGAGTAATTTTACCACTTGCTGCTAATCTGTAAGCAATTTCTGTTATAAGGATTTGCAATGAAGTTGCACTGCTCATATCTTTGATTATAGAATCAAAAAGGCTGTAATACCTACCCTCAAAACCTGTCCACCCAACTTTGTTTATCTCTCTCAAACGGTAAAAACAGTAAAAAGATAGATTTTTATGAAAGATTCCAAGCTGATTTAGCTCTTTTTTTAATCTTTCATGATTTCCAACTTTACCATCAAATGCTGGTGAATTAGACGTGCTTAAAGGAGCAACAAGATAATCTAACAACCTATAATCAGGAACAAAATCCCCTTTAAGCCTCAACACTCTTTTAAAAAACTTGTCAACCCATTCAGGACCAAAAGGTGTAAATGTTTTCCCAAATAATTTTATCTTTGCTTTATTCTTCCACTTTCTCCAGAGCATTCTCAAATGAGTATAATCAAGCTCATGAGGTAAAAAGCCGAGTGCTGTTTCGGGATGCATATTTTCAAAATTAAGCCTGTGGGGTGATGCTGAATAGTTAGAGGGGAAGAGTGAAATAAAATGTTCAACTATTTTGATCACTAAATCTCCAAAATATTTCTCATTTTCTACTCCCAACTCTTTTGAATCACGAAAACTCTTTTCGAGAATCGAGCTGCCAATATTTATATGTATTCCATTATTTGAGAGCGACGTTGTTGAAATATCGGGCAAAATTACCAAATTATTTTTTAAAAGTCCTGCATCTTTACATTTTGAGATAGTTTTTAATTTACTCATACTCAAAACTTTGTGGCAGAGGTGCATATACTCTTTCTTCTCTTCCCCCTTATCCCAACCTGAAAGAGATGGGCTAACAAATATCTCTCTATAAAGCTCATCAGGGATTACAGAATTCAAACTTCTCTGATTGACTGGTGGGAGTGGCGATTCATAAACTACTACCTTTTGACCTGACGAAGTCAGAGCAAATTTTATATTAGAGTATTCAACAGCAAGTTGTGTAAGTAAATACCTCAAAAGATACTCTTCAGAAATCCCAACTCCTATATCTCGTATATTTATACCCTTTATAAGATAAAGTGATAATGTTTCAGGGGAAGTGTTATCATTTGAGAAGTTTTTAAGTATAGATTCACCTATACTCTTTGATTTTTGATCTAAAAACTGAAAAAGATCTGTAAGTGCAATCTTTATAAGGTAACTGACAGGGATCCTGACAAATACTCTCTCATTTATATTTATAAAGAAAGTATCGTAATCCTCTCTAAATCCTGACAAAGGGTTACTCTTATCTTTGAGAAGATCATTACTAAAAAGAGTTTTTGCATCCTCTGAAAGGTTATCTATTGGTATCCTTACCCAACTATTCTCCCATATCCTGCTTTGACTATTATTAAGATAATCATCAATTTTTTCGAGGATTGATGGTGAAATATCTTTATTTAATACTCTCTGCTTGAGGTTTTTATAAAATAGAGAGTTTTGGATATTTTGAACAATATCTATGTTAGAAGCACTACCCTCTACTGCAACCTGAAGCTCTGTCTCTGTGCCTGCTGTTGTAAATATGTGGTTTGGCAAAATTTTTAGAGATTCATCTTTTATCTTTATAATTTTCATTTATTAATTGATAGCGTAAAGAATATTTTCTAATAGAGATTTGCTCTCTTCAACTTCAATAAAGTTGTTACTCTCCTGAAACATTTGCTCTATAATGTTATCCCAGTTATAATATTCGAGAACTCTTCTTCTTGCCTCTTCTCTAAATTTTATATAATTTTCAGGATTATATCTCTTCTCTTCAATAAGTTGACTTATTAGATTTACCCAATCATCGTAATTTTGGGTAGGTAGAGAAAATCCTGTTTTACCATTATCAATTATCTCCTTTGGTCCTCCAACATCTGAAACAATAGAGCAAACCCCGCATGCTTGTGCTTCTAATACAACCATGCCAAACGTCTCTGTAAGACTTGGGAAAATTAAGAAATCAGCATCTGAATATATATCTGGTAACTTATTATACTCAACTTTACCTTTGAAGGTAAGATTATCTACATCTTTATATCTTTTTTTAAACTCTTCAAGATTAGGTCCTGCACCCACTATTTTAAACTCTATATCTTTATATCTTCTCTGAAGCTCCATGAAAACCTTTATTGCAAAATCTATATTTTTATCCATAGATACCCTGCCTACATACAGAAGAGATACTTTTTTTCTCTTTTGTAACTCTAAAAAAGATTTTTTAGGATAAAATACATCAGTTTCTATACCTCTATTAAATTTTGTCAGTTTACTTTTTGGAATACCCCTTTTCTCTAAAAATTCAATATACTCATGAGAGGGAACAGCTGCAAAGCTCATTAAACTGTAAAATTTAACAAGAAGTGTCTCTATAAGTTGCGAGAGATCCTCTTTCTCACTAATATACGATATTTCAGATGCAAAATCGGTATGAAATACTCCAATACTTTTTATATTCAGAAGTCTTGATATTATTACTCCAAGCATTCCAACAGGACCTGGCGTAGATATATAAATTTCATCAGGATTTAATTGATCCACTATCTTAAGTGCTTTTAGAAATGATGGAATCTTTATCGTTATATCAGGGTAGTAAGGTAGTGGAAATGAGTAAACTTCTGGGATAAGGATTATATTGCTACTTAATCTACTGTTTTCCCTCTCCTCACTATTGAGTGAAGAGATAATTTTGAGAGGCAAACCTTTTCTCTCTGATATTTTATCTATAGTTTTTAAAGTTACAGATACTCCGTTGAGATCATCAATTGTATCTGTAAACCACAATATCTTCTTCTTTTTTTTGCTGAATTTGAAGTTCCTTTTTAACTCTTCGAGTATCTTCCTATTTTTATTCAGATGGTTAAAACTGCTGAAAAAGGGTGATATCATAAAGAGTAAGGTTATTATCGAACCTACATCCCTGCTTATTTTAAAAAAATTGACTTTTTTAATATTTTTCCCAATTGAAGATACAATCTTCCCAAGATATTCATCTGTAACATTTGAAATCTTATCATAAATAATAGCGGTTCTTTTCTCAACATCTTTATTAATATCTATTTCCGAACACTCCTCAATAAGAGAGACAACCGTATCAGCAATCTTAGAGTTTAACTCTTTTGAGAGTTTTGATATCTTGTATTTATCAATTATAGAGATTTTTTTGTTGGCAAATAAGTAACTATTAATATTAGAAAAGAAATTTTCTGACTCTATCTTATTTGATTTTGTATATTGGAATGCAATATTATAAATAGTAAAAACAAAATCTTGAAATGTATTATTTCTACCACCAAAGGTGCTTTTCTTATTAAGAATATTATTTAAAAAATGTTTTGGTGTTGCAGCATCACAAATTGTATACGTTGTCCCACAATATAGACCACTATGGTCATCTGACCCACCAGTAAAACTTTTTTTCCAAGGAGAGTAAGGGAGCGGTTCTATCTTGTATTTTCTAAAAAGATGCTCTATGTTGTAAGGCTCAAGATAGGAGAGTATATCAATCCATGTCTGATTGTGGGTAAGATTCCTCGCACCATTGATACCTTCAAATACATCAAACAGAAGTATTAACTTTTCAAGATGTTCAAGTTTTAATTTATTGTTTATCGAAAAAGTTGCATGAGCCACTGAATATGGGAGCTCTTCATTTATTATATAACTTCTTAAATCATAAATATTGTTCCTGATTTTATTTATAAAATCAAATTGTGACTCTGTAAAACCAAATATCAGGATATGTATCTTGCAGTTATCTTCCGGGAAATATGTAGTTGTCTCAACACCTGTAAAAGTGTTTAGAGGGTATTTTTCATTAAGAATAAGGGAACCTGTAATATCATTGTGGTCAGTAATTGTTACAAAATCCATACCCCTTTCCATAGCTGTGTTGTAGATATGGTCAACTTTTGTATAGCTTTCGCTTGCACCTATCTTCTTGAGAAACCACTCTGATGGGTGTTTGGAGTATTCAGAATGAACATGAAGGTCAACTTTTGCCACTTTGTCTCCTTTTAGTTTTTTCCTTTTTTATGAAAGTGTTGTTTTAAATTTATAAAATTGTTGTCAAAAAATTGTAAATTCAGCTATTTTTAAATAATTTCAGGCTGGTAAAGAGGATAAAAGATCACAATATCCAAAGATAACCTTGAGATTTAAAATAATAATAGGATAGTGTATAGAAAAGTTCGCAATTTTCATATAAGATAAGCTTCTCTTAA